>JAICMR010000083.1 GCA_025929155.1 Chthoniobacterales bacterium
ATGATTCTCCGCAATTCGCGGCGGTGGTGAAGATTCCTCATCCAAAGGAACAGCCGGTTCGACGCGCACCAGCGCGTCTTCAGGCGGCGAAGCGGTTTTCACGGAAGGTAAGCCGACGATCGGGAGTGAGCCCGAAGTGGGTGCGAGCTTTTGGCGGTAGCTGGCGTAATGCTCTTCCGCGAGCAGGCGCGGGTTGCCTCTGAAAATCGGAAACCCGGCTTCGAGATTGATGTCGGTCGGGGGTTCGAGGCTGAAAGTGCCGGTGCCTTTCGTCGCCGCGTAGCTGCCATAAAGCAGTGGAATCGCCGTGATCTGAATGCGCCCATCCGGGAGGCGCTGCGCATGAATGACAGCCGAAAGGTCATGGCTGCGCTCGAAGTTCACATCCATGCCCATCGCAAGCCGCGGCGCAAGCAACTTCGCGTCGTGTGCGTCTGCGGTCGTGAAGACATGCTCCAGGAGTAGCTCCGGTTGCTCGACCGCGCGCGTCAACGCGACCGCGCCGGGCGAGAAAGCGTCGTTAGGCGTGAGCTCACGCGCGGCCATGATATTGAAGCGGCCGACCACGTAAGTCACCAGCCCGTGCACCTGCTGGAAGTTACGGATGAAGTTGCGTGTCAGCTCCGCGTCTTTCCGCGCCAGCTCCGCCGGGCCCATCGAGTTATATCGATCGAAAAGCTGTTTTGGATTCAAGAACTCGCCGGCCGGCGCTGCGGTGAGGGCGAAGCGTTTCGGCGGCTCAATCTTGTGCAGTTTTTTGAGCAGCCGATAACTGTCCGGTCGCTCCGGCTGGCCCAGCACATAGAAGCTGCCGAGCCAGGCGGCGAAGACGAGCCCGATCAGGAAAAGAATCAGCATCGTCCAGCCGAAATAATTCGTGCGTCTGCGCGGGGGACCGTGCGGTTCGTCGAAGCGAAAAAGATCGGGTTCCATCAGGACGCCAGCGCTCCGACCACTTCGTCGTTAGGCGGGTCGGGACGGCTCGAACGATGTGCCGCAGCCACAGGTTCGCGCGGCGTTCGGATTCACGATGCGAAAGCCTGCGCCGGTGAGGCCGTCCTGGAAATCGAGCGTCGCATCGCGAAGGTAGCTTGCACTTTCGGGATCGACGAAAAACTCGACATCGTCACGCTGCACGACGGCGTCGCCCTGCTGCTTTTCGCCAAGCGACATCTCGTACTGCAGCCCGGAGCAACCGCCTTTCGCGATCTGCACGCGTAAGCCTTTCCCAACCTCCCCCGACTGCTCGGCGAGAAGCGATCGCAAGTGCCGCGCCGCGCTTTCTGTGACCTGAATCATCGCACGAAAAAAGTAGGGAGCGTGGGGGCCAAGTCAAACCGGCCAGCATTGCTGCACGATTGTGGAAACCCACTTTTAACGCCTGCTCTTCCGGCGCGCCAGGCGCTCCATCTCGGTCACGACGCGGTCGAGCTCGTTGATCAGCTCGCTCGGTCCGTGCTCCTGAAAAGCGGTCACGAGCGCGCGATAATACCAGAGGCAGCCTTCCTTGCCGGCCTTGAACCGCAACCAGACTTCGTCGCCGACTTCGCGGAAGTTGTGCACGATCGCACGAGCGTTGTGCAACTTGTCCGAGGCGGAAACCAAGCGCGTCGAATCGGAGGCGGTCTTGAGATGCTCAATGTAGCGCTCCTTGCGCTTCCGCCAGGGCGGCTTCGGCGTCTTGTCGGTGTCGGTGCAGCCGGCGACGATCGCGCTGACTTTTTTTCCGAAGCGCTTTTCAATTTCGCGCTGGCGCGGCGGGCCTCCCCGGTCCTCGACGGCGTCGTGGAGCAGGGCCGCGATCGCTTCCGTCTCGTTCGCGCCATATTCCATCGCAATCGCGGCGACGCCGAGGAGGTGGCCGATGTAGGGCACCTCCGTTTTCTTGCGCAATTGCCCGCCGTGCACGCGCGTGGCATAGACGAGAGCTTCTTCAAATTTGGCGGAAAGTTTCATCCTGGATGACTGGGATTCAAGACATCTGCTTATCGTGCTGATTCAAGAGCTTTGAAAGGCGACGATTCAAAGTCTGGGTGGGCCGGAGCAACGCGATCTTCGCCTCAGTTGCGATATCTATGTTTAGAGCGGAAGTTGGCGGGTGAGCCCAGAGCCAACAGGCGATGCGGCCAGTTCCTCCTTTACGAAACCGCCGGATTGTTGTCTTATCCTCGTTCTACAAATTATGAAAACTGACGTCCTGATTATTGGTGGAGGGCCGGGAGGCTCCGCCGCCGCCATGTTCCTCCTGAAGGCTGGCATAAACCCAATCATCCTCGAACAGGAGGAGTTTCCGCGGTTCCACATCGGCGAATCGATGACGGGGGCAGCGGCGGGAGTGCTGAGGCAGCTAGGTCTGGAGAAGGAGATGACGGAGCGAAAATTTCCGCTAAAACACGGTGTGAAGGTCTACGGCGCCGAAGGTACGAATTCGTGGTTCATTCCGGTCGCTTCGCGTAACAAGCAGTGGGAGCTGGTCCCGGGCGTGACCTGGCAGGTCCGCCGGAGCGATTTCGACGCCATGATGTTGGAGGAATCGAAGAAGCGTGGCGCGGAAATTATTCGCGGCCGCGCGACGAAAGTCTTACGCGCGGACGACGGCAAAGTGCGAGGTGTCGTCATGCAGCACCCTGGTGGCCGGACCGAGGAGATCGAGGCTGAGGTGGTCATGGATTGTTCTGGAATGGCGACATTCCTGGCAAACCAACGGATCACGGGACCGAAGTATATCGGCGGTTACGACAAACAAATTGCCTTTTTCGCCCACGTCACGGGTGGGGTGCGTGATACCGGCACTTCTGGGGAAAACGCGAAAGACAACACGCTGATTCTGTACCAGAAAAAGTTTCACTGGTCCTGGTTCATCCCAGTTGACGACGAAGTTGTCAGCATCGGAGTGGTGGTGCCGAGGTCGAGGTTCGTGGAATCGAAGAAAACTCCGCACCAGTTCTTTCTCGATTACATGCCGGAGATCTGTCCGGAGCTGGCTCGGCGCACGAGGGACATCGAGCTGGTGGAGAAGGTCCACGTCATTCCTAACTACTCTTATCAGGTGCAGCGCTTTTGCGGCAAAGGCTTCATCTGTATCGGTGACGCGCATCGCTTCATCGATCCGGTCTTTTCCTTCGGTCTCTCCGTTGCCATGCGGGAGGCGGAGTTGGCCGTGCCCCAAGTGATCTCCTATTTGCAGGGCGAGCGACGTGACGCGGAAAATCCCTTCTCCGACCACATGCGTTTCTGCGAGCAGGGAAGCGACGTCCTCGAGGATATGGTGGACCTTTTTTGGGAACAACCATTTGCCTTCGCTACCTTCGTTCATCAACGCTATCGGGCGGAGATGACGGACGTCTTTTCGGGCCGGGTTTACCCGAGCGAACATCAGCCTTCGAACGCGATCCTTACCTTTCGGAAAATGCTCAAGCGCGAGCGGGATTACGGGCATGAAGACAACTATTCGATCCCGATCGGTTCACGCTACCAGCCGGAACGCGACTCACTTTGGGAGCCCGATCCTGTGGTCGAAACGACGGAAGATTGGCTGACCGCGTCCAACCTCGAATCCCAGTCATAGCGCCGCCGGCTGTGAAAGGGGTTTCGGGCGCAACCAGGAAATTTGTCGATCAGCCCGCCTTTACGTAGCGAACTTGGATTAACTATCTGCTCGCTAATTCCGCGACAGGTTTGAGTCACGCCCAAACGTGAAGATGCGGTCGAGTCGTGCAGTATCGCCCGCGCAAAATGGATGAAATCATTGTGCGCGTCGAACTCGCTACCAAGAAGCCATCCTCATCGCGCCAGATCTCACCACGGAGTGCGGTGCTCAGCCAATCTGTTACGGAATATCTAAAGTTTCGGCCTACCCCGCAGCCACGCGCGCAAATGCCTCTTCATAAACGTAATTCCATCGGCTCACCGGCTGTAAGCAGAAGAGCGCTGACAAACGCGCCGGCTACCTGCCAAAGGGCAGCAACTGCCACTCATATAGAAGCGGTCAAGGGAGAATGAGCGGTATGACAGTGAGACCTAATTCTTATTCCCAGCCATTTCCTGACCCGCGAAATGCATCGTTTCGAGGATCTCGCCGCGTAGGTTGAGAAAGGCCTGGCTCCCGCGATCACGCGGGCGCTCGAGTTTTACTTCGATTATCTCTTCGATCTTGCCCGGTCGCTGCGTCATGATGACGATCCGATTGCTCATGTAGATCGCTTCATCGATGTCATGCGTGACAAAGAGCATTGTGGTGCCGTGAGCGCGCCATAGGCGCAACACTTCGTCCTGCATTCGCATCCGGGTGAAGGCGTCCAAAGCGCCTAACGGCTCGTCCAGCAGAAGGACTTTGGGATGATTGATCAGAGCCCGGGCAAGAGAGACTCGCTGCGCCATGCCGCCGGAGAGGTGGTGAGGGAACGAGTTGGCAAATGCTTCCAGCCCGACCAGCCTCATGAACTCATCCACTTCCGCTCGCTTTTCCCGCAGGACGCCGCGGGCCACCAGCCCAACTTCGATATTCCTACGAACGGTCAGCCAGGGAAAAAGGTTGGGATCTTGGAAAACCAGCCCGCGTTCGGCACTGGGCGCCGTGATCGGTGTTGCGCCAATCGCTACTTCGCCAGTCGTCGGTCGATGCAGGCCAGCGATCATGCGCAGTAAGGTCGATTTACCGCATCCACTTGGCCCCACGATCGAGACCAACTCGCCGGCGGCAATCGAAAGTGAGACATCATCCAAAGCCAACGCGCCAGGAGTTGTGCCTCCGTCGGGAGAATCGAACTGTTTGGTAACATGCCAGACTCTGAGAGACGCGGCTTCGTCGAGCTCGGCTGGAGCTGAGCCTAGAGTTACCATTTGATGACCCCCTTCTGCCAGACAAGCATCCGATCGCGGACCTTGAAGAGCACTGTCATGATGGTGGAGAAGAAAGCTGCCATGATGACGAGCGCTCCGTAGACTTTCCCGTATTCGGCCCAACCTTGTGCCCAACTGACATACCAACCGAGACCCGACTTAACACCGACGGTCTCAGCCACGACCAGGGTTAAGAAGGACGTGCCCAGTCCCATGAAGAGGCCGATAAAGATGTTTGGAAGCGCAGCGGGAATCGCTACTCGGAAGATTAGATAGCTCTGCTTCGCGCCCAGCGTGCGAGCGACGTCCAAGTAGGAAGCACGGGTGTTAGAGATGCCGGAGGCAGTTAACATGGTGACCGGAAACCAGACCGCGAGAGCCACCAGGCCAATCGCGGAGAAGAGCGCGGAAGGGGCCACCACCATCGCGAGCGGAATCCAGGCGGTCGCAGGTATCGGTCCGACTATCTTAAGCAGTGGCATTCCCCAGTAACGCGCATGTGGAAACCAGCCGATCGTAACTCCTGTGATCAGTGCGATCACCGTTCCCAGTGTGTAACCACTCAGGAGAAGGAAGAGCGAGTGCCAGGTGCTGTCAAAGATAAGAGCACGGTCGGTAACCAGACTCGCTATGACAGCTTCAGGACCTGGGAAGTAAGGAAGTGGTAAGAGCCCGAGGCAACTCGTGATCAGTTCCCAAATCGCGACCAAAATCGCCGCGGCTCCAAACATGGGACACATTTGTCGCATCCAGCGACGCAAGCCCGAAAAGAATGGATGTAGCGCCGCTCCCAATACTCCCAGCCCCAGGATAACCCACAACAGCAGGGGATAGTAATGAGTCGGGTCCAAAGGCTCGCGCTTTGGTACAAAGTAGTGAATTGCGAGCGCGATGCACGCGCCTATAGGTACAGCCAGCAAGGTTTGCGGCCGCGATCTCCCTACCGGGAGGGGCGGGAAGGAACCCTCACCAGCAGAAGACTCCGCCGTTCGGTTTTCCCTTTCTATTTCCTGGATCGCAGTGTTCATCTCTCGGCTATGGTTTTCGTCGGCAGGGAGTTAGTCTTGTCACGAGAAGGTTTGGCCGCAGTTTGATCCCGGTGATCCGATAATTTCCTGTGGCAGCAGGAGTCTTTAGTGTCGCTCTCGATTAACTTGGCGTAACGCCGGATATCATCGTTTGGATCCGCCTGGCCGCCGGCGACCTTTTCCACATGAAGGGTCTTGATCCATTCATCCGTCACACCATCGAGGTGCATAAAGGATCGTTTTGCCAGCGCGTCGGTGTCGGTGGTGGGAGAAAGCATCTTCGCAGCCTTCATTTCCTTCGCTGCGCTAAAAAGCGTGTGCTCAGCGACTGAGACAGAAGGAATGTATTTGAGACGGCTGAGCGCAATGGTATTAAGTTCGACGGTGGAAGCCAAGTACTTCTTTTCCACCGCCAGCCTGGCCGCGGCTTTGGGATTTTGCTGAACCCATTTCGCGCCTTTCAGGATGGCACGGGTCGCTCGGGCGGCGGTATCGGGATTGGCATCGATCCATTTGCCATTCGCGATCACTTCGCAGCAATACTCATCCGCATATGGTTGATCTGTCGCCTCATCCATCCCTTCAACATTTCTCGCCCTTCCTTCCGCTATCAGGAGAGTTCCGATTGGCTCGGAATCGGCTACCGCATCGACTTCTCCTTTAGTCAGCGCCAAGCCGAGCTCGCCGGCGGGAAAAACCTTCCAGCTGATCTCGGTGCTGGCATCGATGCCATGTGTGCCGAGGACGCGGTTAGCGAAAACGAACGGCGGCGTGCCCATTCCCGGAACTCCGATGCGCTTGCCCCGCAGATCCTCCGCCTTATGGATGGGGCTATTCACGCCCGTTTGCACTCTCAGGCATCCGGTATGCACACCACCGAGGAAGCGGACATCAAGCCCCTGCTCAATCGGCTTCATGAAATACATCACCAGGTGGTGAGTGATATCGTAGGCGCCGAGGGCGAGGTTATCTTTGTAGCTCGCCCAACTGCACTTAACCAGCTCGGGTTCCAGCCCTTCCTCCTTGAAAAAGCCTTTTTCATAGGCGGTGAAAATGGGCGCCTCGCACGTTATCCCGATAAAGCCTATCTTCACATGTTTCGAGTTCACCACTTTAGGCGCCGCATCTTTTTTGCCGCAGCCAACGAGAAGCGCGAGGCAGAGCGCGAGTAAAAAACTGGGGATGATTTTCATATGATTGTGTAAGGTGACGAAAATAGCGCAATAAGCAAAGCTTATGGAAGCTCTTTTTGAAGATTTCGACCTCCGGCTTGTCTGCGAAGCAGGTTCCGGACAACCTTGCTCAAATGATTCACGATCCTGTTGAACTCCGGCACCTGCGATACTTTCTCGCTGTCGCGGAAGCAGGAAGCTTCAGCCGCGCGGCTGATCGACTCAGCGTTTCCCAACCAAATGTTTCCCAGCAGATGCGGGATCTCGAGGGGGCGCTGCGGGTCTCGCTTTTCCAACGGCGCGGCAAGCGGATCCTCCTCACCTCAGCCGGTCGGATTTTCGAGGAGCACGCGCGATCGATCCTGCGGCAGATGGAAAATTTTCTGCAGGAATTGACGATCGAGCCGGGACAGATGCGGGGCTCGCTGCATCTCGGCGTCGTTCCGATCCTGAACGTGGCGCTGATGCCGCAGCTGCTGGGCAAATTTGAATCGACCCATCCCGGTGTGAGCCTGGACGTCGAGGAAATCTCTTCCACCGACATCGAGACGGCGCTGGAGGACGGCCGAATGGACCTAGGATTTGGTTTTCTCACCCGGCACTCTCCGAATCTGCGCTACGACCGACTTTGCCACGATGAGTTCGCCCTCATCGTGCACGTCTCGCATCCCTGGGCGAAGCGGCGCATGATCGACATTAGCGAACTCCATCAGGCGCGAATGCTCCAATTGGCCGACAGCTATGTCATGCGCCGGATGTCGGATGTAATCTGCCGGGCGCATCAGGTGCGGCCGCGCACGGTCGCGGAGCTGAATGCGATCGAAACCCTCTTACGATCGCTTGCGCCGTTGAGAGCGGCGGCGCTGATGCCGAAGATCGCCCTCAGCGGTTTGACCGAGCTGGTGGCCATCCGTCTCAAAGGCAAAGATCTTTCCCTGGAGATCGGTCTGTTGAGATTGATCGATTCCGGAGCAAACAGCGCGGCCAGCGAATTTTCCAAGCTGGCTCGCACGGCCGTTCCGGAAATCATCAAGAACCGGCGGACCGCGGTAAGATCAAGACGATGAGTCGGAGGTGGTCACAACATTCCTCGTCCAAGGAGGTCGCGCTCAACTTGCAGGAGGAAATTACCGAAACCCGCCTGAGCGAATAATAACGATCGGCTGACGGTGCTGCGGTCGCGATTGCGTCGGGCTGTCGTGCTTCCGGATTAAAGCGCCTCGGCTGTCACAATTCGAACACCAGTTTGCCGTCGCGTTCGTCGACTTTGATGATTTGGCCTTCGTGGAATTTACCTTGGAGGATCTGCAGGCTGAGCGGGTCGAGAATTTCTTTCTGGATTGCGCGCTTCAGCGGCCGCGCGCCGTAGACCGGGTCGTAACCTTCCCGGGCGATTCGCGCTTTCGCCGCATCGCTTAGTTGGAGCGTGATCTTCTGGTTCTCCAGCCTTTTCGTTAGGCGGCGTAGCTGGATCTCGACGATCTTCTTCAGGTCGTCTTCGTTCAACCGATCGAAGATGATGATCTCATCGACCCGATTCAAAAATTCCGGGCGGAAATGCGAGCGTAACGCCTCCAGCACCAGCCGCGTCCGCGCTTCGCTTGACGCCTCTTCGGTAATGAATTGGGAGCCGATGTTCGACGTCATGATGATGACAGTGTTCTTGAAATCGACGGTGCGTCCCTGGCCGTCGGTGATGCGGCCGTCATCGAGGACTTGCAGGAGGACGTTGAAAACGTCGCTGTGCGCCTTCTCGATCTCGTCAAAAAGAATCACACTGTACGGTTTGCGCCTGACGGCTTCGGAAAGCTGACCGCCTTCTTCATACCCCACATAACCGGGTGGCGCGCCGATGAGTCGGGCGACGGTGTGTTTCTCCATGTATTCGCTCATGTCGATGCGGATCATGGCGTTTTCGTCATCAAACAAAAACTCCGCGAGCGCTCGCGAGAGCTCGGTTTTGCCGACCCCGGTTGGGCCGAGGAAAATGAAGGAGCCAATTGGCCGATCCTCGTCCTGCAAGCCGGCGCGGGCGCGGCGGACGGAATTCGAAACCGCAACGATCGCTTCGTGTTGTCCGATCACGCGATTCATCAGGCGCTCTTCCATTTTCACCAGCTTCTCGCGTTCGCCTTCCTGCAAACGCGAAACCGGAATGTGCGTCCAACTCGAGACGACTTCGGCGATATCTTCCTCCGTCACTTCCTCGCGGAGGAGCTGCGACTTTCCGCCGGGGTCTTCTTTCGCGGTGATCTCTTTTAGCTTCCGTTCGAGCTCCGGAATTCGGCCGTATTGTAACTCGCTCGCGGCCGCGAGTTCGCCTCGACGCTGGGCTCGCTCCAGCTCAGTTCGCGCGGCATCGAGTTGCTCTTTGATTTTGCGCTGCTCGTCGATGACCGATTTCTCTTTTTGCCATTCGGCTTTCAGGGCCGAAGAACGCTCCTTCAGGCTCGCGAGATCTTTTTCCAGCGTCGTGAGGCGCTCCTTGCTCGCGGGATCTTTTTCTTTCCTGAGTGCCTGCCGTTCCATCTCGCGTTGCATGATTTCGCGTTCGATCACGTCGATCTCCGTCGGCATGGAATCGAGCTCGATCTTCAAACGCGAAGCGGCTTCATCCACAAGATCGACGGCTTTATCGGGAAGAAAACGATCGCTGATGTAGCGGTTCGAGAGCACCGCCGCCGCGACCAGCGCCGCGTCGCGAATCCGCACCCCGTGATGGACTTCGTAGCGTTCCTTTAGTCCACGCAGGATCGCGATCGTGTCCTCGACCGTCGGCTCATTTACCATGACCGGCTGGAAACGCCGTTCCAGCGCCGCGTCCTTTTCGATATATTTGCGGTATTCGTTCAAGGTCGTCGCGCCGATCGTGCGCAGTTCTCCGCGCGCCAGCTGCGGCTTGAGCAGATTCGAAGCGTCCACCGAGCCTTCCGCCGCGCCCGCTCCGACGATCGTGTGCAACTCGTCGATGAAGAGAATGATCTGACCTTCCGAATCGGTCACTTCCTTGAGAAACGCCTTGAGCCGGTCCTCGAATTCGCCGCGAAACTTCGCGCCTGCGACCATCGCGCCGATGTCCATCGCGATCAGCCGCTTGTTCTTGAGCGACTCCGGCACGTCCCCGGAAATGATTCGGCGCGCGAGGCCTTCGACGATCGCGGTTTTGCCGACGCCGGGTTCGCCGATCAATACCGGGTTGTTCTTCGTGCGGCGCGAAAGCACCTGCATGACCCGGCGAATTTCGTCGTCGCGGCCAATCACCGGATCGATCTTGCCGCGACGCGCACGTTCGGTCAGATCCTGCCCGTATTTTTCCAAGGTCTGGTATTTTCCCTCGGGGTTTTGATCGGTCACACGCTGCGAACCGCGCACCTGTTGCAACGCCTGCATCAGCTTGTCGCGCGTAATGCCGGCGCTTTGCAGCATTTTGGCGGCGGCCACGTTCGAGTTCGTTAGGGCGAGAAGGTAATGCTCCGCGCTCACGAACTCGTCCTTCAACTTCGCCATCTCCTTTTCCGCGCCGTCGAGAACGCTGCGGAGATCGTTCCCGATTCGCTGATCGACATTCCCGCCGGTCACGCGCGGGCGGCGCTCCACTTCGCTGCGCAAACGGTTCGTCAGATCGGGGGCGGAGACGCCCATCTTCTCGAGCAGCGGCGTCGTTACGCCATCGGTCTGGTCCAGGAGCGCGAGGAGGAAATGCTCGTTCGTGATCTCCTGCTGGTTGAGCTGGGAAGCAATGTCCTGGGCGGCCTGGACCGCTTCCTGCATCTTCTGTGTGAACTTGTCGACGCGCATATGGCAACTTAGAAAACGCAACGAGTGCGGCAACCGGCCGCCCCCATAAATGCCTAACGGGACCCGCCTAGATACTGGTGGAGGAAAGCGATCGCGTCGTTCTCGATCAGCGGCCAGTTCTCAAAGGAATGTCCATCGCCCGCGAGCGTTATCGATTGAAAATTGCGGGCACCGACCAATTTTAGGCGCGCCACCAGATCGACCAACTGAACCGCCGGCATCAGATCGCCCATGGAATCGACCAGATAGAGCGGCGCAACCGAGCGATCGACCTGCGACATCGGGCTGGCCGCGTAAAGCGCGTCCAAATCGGTGATGGGGACGCCGACGTAGTTGGTGACCGCCAGTTGGAAAAGACCGAGCTCGTCGTCGGGGCTGAAATCGGCGAAATTGTAAGCCCCCGATATGCCTACCGCGACGTCGAGTCGGTCGGCTCCGCGCGCGCCAGTGGCCGAGACCCAGACGCCGTGAGTCGCTCCCGCTGAGCCGCCGACGGCGCCGACTTTGCCGTTGGCGCGCGGATCGGAGCGGGCCGCGAGAACGGCTAGTTGCACGTCATCGTACTGCTGGGGATAACGCCCGGAAGAGCTCTGCCCGGGAATGAAACCGGGAGGGGCGAGGCGGTAATTGATGGAGAAAGCGACGAAGCCCGCGTCCGCCAGATCACTCGCGCACCCGGCCGGTCCGATGTCGGCGGATCCTCCGCTGATGTAGAGCCCGCCGTGAATGACCAGCACCGCCGGCCCAGGACGACGGCCGGCCGGCGTGTAGACATCCCAAGTCAGGGGAGTCCCGTCACTCGCGATGGCATAGACTTCGGTGGTGCAAGTGGCGGCGAAAATCGATCCAGCGAGGAGCAGAAATGCCAAGGCGAAGATCATCCTCTTCATAGCACTGAGAAATGCCACGCCAAAATCCGTTGGTCCCTTTGCCCCCGACCCTGGCGATCTCCCGACAACTTTCGCCAACTATCCTGGAGTCGCAACGATGTGTTTGAAGTGCGGCTTGCGTAACCCCGCCACAGCGCGAGGCCGCTCTCGCGGCCAAAAATGTATTCCTGCTCGTCGTCGTTAGCCCAAACGACCTGGGTGGGCGGGCCGCGAGGTTCTTGACGACGCATTGTGACCATCGCGCGCTTTTCTGACCGGATGCTTCGACATTCCTGCACTCTTCACAGCACAGCGCCGATCTGGATCAACATCGACGTCTCGCGCATCGGCGACGGGTGGCAGATCGATCACATCGGTTGGGAACGTAGCGCGTCCCACCGCGTTAAACGCCGCCGCACAATTATGATCCCGCAACCGGTCTCCTCAACTCAGCTCGCCATAACCATGCCGCAAACTTACTGCCGAACGGCACGGTTCTCGTTGAGGGAGGTACAAGGGTGATCCAAGTCTAATTCAGGAATCGTAAGAGCTGGGACAGCGTCGCCGCTGAGAGTCTGATCAGAGAATTTCTCTTCGAGAAGTTGTTCTTCATCTCTGGAGGCACCGCGGTTGTTTTTCCCAGGAGATTGGTCGGAATGAGAAGATGCGTTCTGGCCTTAGTGCCGGGTTGGCAAAAAGAGCTATGCTGCCGCCGTGCCGAAACCAGATTTCGTTTCCCTGCCGCACGCCGCGCACCTCTCGTCAGAAGAGGTGCAGGAACGAGCGGTCGCGTTCGAGTGGGCGATGTCACGTCGGCGAACCGTGCGCGATTTCTCGCACCGGCCGATTTCGCGGGAAGTCATCGAAAGCTGTCTCCGCACCGCTGGCAGCGCGCCCAACGGGGCGAATCTTCAACCTTGGCATTTCGTAGCGGTCAGCGATCCGGCGCTAAAGCGCCAAATCCGGATCGCCGCCGAGGAGGAAGAGCGGGAGTTCTACCGGCACCGCGCGCCGATTGAATGGCTGGAAGCGCTCGCCGCGCTCGGGACAACCGCCGAGAAGCCGTTTCTCGAGACGGCTCCCTGGTTGATCGGAATCTTCGCGCAACCGTATCGGGTCCTTCCGGATGGCCAGAAATTAAAGCATTATTACGCGACGGAATCGGTCGGCATCGCGACCGGTTTCCTGATCGCGTCACTGCATCATGCCGGCCTCGTTTCCCTAACTCACACGCCCAGCCCGATGGGTTTTCTGAACAAGTTGCTCGAGCGGCCCGCATACGAGAAGCCGTTCCTGCTGCTCGTCGTCGGTCATCCAGCGGAAGGCGCGCGCGTGCCAAATATCACGCGCAAACGGCTCGAGGAGATCAGCTCATTTATCGGGTGAATGAGCGCGGGTCTGCTGATCTTCCACACCTTCGTCGCCTCGGTGCTGCTGCTCACGTGGATCAACTCGCTCATTAATTTCTTGCTCGTTAGGCGAGTGCGGCCTGCCGCTGCGCTGGCGAAGACGCCGAGCGTTTCCATTCTCGTGCCGGCGCGGAACGAAGCGCGGCGGATCGAGCGCTGCCTTCGTTCGCTCGCTAAGCAAAATTATCCGCGGTTCGAAGTGTTGTTGCTCGACGATCACTCCGAAGACCAGACGAGCGCTCTCGCGAAGAGCATCGGCTTTGGTCACGAAGGGAGTTGTCGCATTCTCACGGGCGCGCCGCTCCCGGCAGGCTGGACGGGAAAAGCCTGGGCGTGCCACCAGCTCGCGCAAGCTGCAAGCGGGGATTACCTGCTCTTCACTGATGCGGACACGGTCCACAAACCTGAAATGTTGCGGAGCGCGATCGCCGCGGCGGAGCGAACGCGTGCGAGCTTGTTGTCGCTCTGGCCGCGCCAAATTACAAAGTCGTTAGGCGAAAAGGCGGTGGTCCCTCTGCTTTATCTCGCCGGGATCGGGTTGATGCCGCACTTCCTGCTCAGCGTGGCGCAACGATTCCCTCGTTTCGCGGCGCGTTTGCCGCGGTCCTTCTTGCGTAACCAAGGCGTTGCCAATGGTCAGTTCCTGCTTTTTCGCCGAGAAAGTTATCTCGCGATCGGCGGTCATCAGTCGGTCCGGAGTCATCTCGTGGAAGACGTCGCGCTCGGACGGGAAGTTGCCTCGCGTGCGGCCGAAGGTGTTCGCCTGATCAACGCGGACGGATCTCTGCTTTTGGAATGCCGCATGTATGAAAATCTCGCGGAAGTCTGGTCCGGCTTTACGAAGAACTGCCGGGCCGCTTTTGAAGATTCGGTGGCGTCATTTATCGTCGCGGGTCTCGTGCAGAGTGCAGTTTTTCTCTCGCCCTTCGCACTCCTTCTTCTGCCGGGAAAACAGCGCTGGTGGGCGCTGGCGGAGGTGCTGGCTATTTATTCCCTCCGCCTCCTTTACGCGGTGCGTTATCGCGGCTCACTGGTCAGCGCGCTGCTCCATCCGTTAGGCGAAGTCATCGGTCTCCTGATCGCGCTGAACAGCTGGCGCCGCTCAACTGGCGCGGGCGTGGAATGGAAAGGCCGCACCTATCAGGTAGTGCACGGGAAATCAGCCTAACGACCACACGAGGCTGCTGATTCGGGCGGCCTAATATTCATGAAGAACGAAAACAGGAGCCTTTTGCCAGGGTAGCGCACCCGTCCCGAGTGCTGGTTGCGGTGTCTCACCGCGATAAGCCGAACGCGGTAACCGACAAAAGCTCCCGAACGGGAGACGCGTTTCGCCGGGCGGGCGAGACGCGCGCGCTACCCGGATGGGCAGAGCTGAGGCCCGTCAGCCTTTCAGACTAAAGCCACTGGATGTAAGGCGCGCCAGTTCGCGATCAATGCCGAAACCCGCGCCTCCCGGAAAGAAGCTTCTACAAGCCCACGCCCGCCTCTCAGAAGGCGAAGCGAATCCCACTCCGGACCAGGCCAAAGTTGTTATCCGGCCCGTTCACCAGGTTGTAGCTGTAATCGTTGATTACGCCAATGCGTGGTGTGATGCGGACTTCGAAACCCGCTCCGAATTGGCCCATGCCTTCGGCGTCGGAATTCCGCCGGATCGATGCCGGGCTGTTGCCGTTCGTGACGTTCCTCCGCACTTCCGAGCCGTTGAAAAGAACACCACCGCCGACATAGCCGTAAGGCGCGAAACGGGTGTTCGGAATCGGGTAACGAAAGATCAGATTCGCCGAGGCCTGCCCGACGACGTCGTCCGCGTCGATCGCATACCCTTCGAGGCCGGCGCCGAGGTAACGCGTGAACATGTAGTTTAACCCAAGGCCGCCGCCGTAGCCATGGTCGACTCCGAGATAGCGGTCGTTGCGATACTCATTGAACGTGTCGGCGCGCAGGCCGAAAAGATCGAAGTTCCATTCCCGATCGGCGTAAAATTGCTCAGCGGGTGCGGTGTAGGTTTGCTGCATTTCTTTGCCCGAAGAGGTCTCGGCCGGGCCGGCAAAACCGGTCGCCGCGAGTGTCGTTAGACCAAGCAGACTGATGATTAACTTCTTCATGATTCCATTTCTCCCTGTTGATTATTTTCTGCCGAGCCGCCGCGCCTGAGCACGCGCCCTGTCTATCCAAAACGCAATTGAAGAGGCGCCTGGATGGGATACCTCCCTGCAAAGAGAGACCTCTGCAAACCGCGATGGTTACAGAAAAGTTTTAAGTCGCTCCGCGAGGGCGAGTTGATCGCGCGAAAAATATTTACATTTTCAGCTCGGCGCCGGTGTTGGCGTCGGTGAGAACAAATTTTTCGCTGTGAAAAGTGGGATCGCCGCGGAACATCAAGCGCCCCGCATAACGGCGTTCCAGTTCGACGAGGAGTTCTTCGTCTTCCTCTTTCAGACGCTTCAGCACCTCCGGGTTTAGGATCACCCGAATTTCGTGAATCGTGTCCTGGTATTTGCGCATCACGCTGTTCAGCGCGCGGTGCAATTCCACGCTCGTCGTCATTGCGGTTTTGACCGTGCCGCGGCCTTCGCAATACGGGCAATTTTCAAAGATGGAATCGTTCAGGCTTTCCTGCGCGCGCTGCCGCGTCATTTCCATCAAGCCTAACGACGAGAGCTGGAGCACATGGGTTTTGGCCTTGTCCCGCTTCAGCCGTTCGCGCATCCGGTGATAAACCATCTGCTGATCCTTGCGGCTTTTCATGTCGA
>JAICMR010000147.1 GCA_025929155.1 Chthoniobacterales bacterium
TCGTCGGCGTGAGCTGGCCGAGCATGATTTTCAGCAGGGTGGATTTACCCAGGCCATTGCGTCCCACGATCCCAAGCCGTTCGTTAGGCTGAAGATTGAGCGAAAGATTCTGAATTAGCGTGCGCCCTCCGAGCTCCATCGAAACCTCACGAAACTCGATCACCCGATTCGCCAGCTTCGGCGCGGGCGGAATGATCAGATCGACATCGAGCTCCGCTTCGGGTGCTTCCTGCGCGGCCATCTCGAAATAACGCTCCACCCGATCGACTGATTTCGTCCGGCGCGCCCGCGGCGCTTTCCGCACCCAGGCCAACTCGCGCTTGAGAAATTTCTGGCGTTTGTGCTCCTGCATTTCCTCGACCGCGGCCCGCTCCGCTCGCGCCAGCAGGTAGTCGGTGTAGTTGCCGGCATAGCTGTAAAATTTGCCGCGCGACAACTCCACGACGCGGGTCGCGACGCGATCGAGAAAATAGCGATCGTGGGTGACGAAAAGCGCCGTTCCGTCGTAGCGGGCGAGGAAGTCTTCGAGCCACTCGATCGATTCGGTATCGAGATGGTTGGTCGGCTCGTCGAGAATCAGGAAGTCTGGGCGCGCGAGTAACGCCCGGCAGAGGGCGACACGCCGCTTTTCCCCGCCGGATAAAGTTGCCACCGTCCGCTCCTCGTTAGGCGCGTGCAGATTTGTGATCAGGCTCTTGATTCGATGCTCCAGATTCCAGCCATCGAAATGCTCGATCTGCTGCAGCAGAATCCCGCTCCGGGCGCTCTCCGGCGGCGCCGTTTCATATTCCGCGATCAGCTCAAGCACGCGCTCCGCGCCGGCAAGAATGTTGGCGTGCACCGTCGTGGATTCATCGAGCGCAAACATCTGCGGCATGTAGCCAACGACGAGATCGCGCCGCAAAATCAGCTCGCCGAAATCCGGCGGCAGCATGCCGGCCGCGATCTGAAGAAACGTGGATTTCCCAGAGCCGTTGCGTCCAACCAACCCGACGCGCTCGCCCTCCAGGATCGTGAGCGAAGCGCGATCGAGCACGACCTGCGCCCCGAAATGGACGACCAGTTCGTTCGCGCTCGCAATCGCATTTGGGGCTGACTCCGCCATTCCATGACATAGCACAGGGACGGGCGAATCCCACTGTGCCTAACGAGAAGTTATGGGTCGCCGGCGAGCCCGGAACCATTCGATTCCGCACCGAACTGCCCAAAAATAGGCGAGCAGGGCAACAAGAAAAAGCACTTCGGAGTAGCGGGCGACTTCCATGGTGTGGATCGCGGAAATGCTGAGGACGTTGCAGAAGACAAGCGCGTAAAGGATCATCAGCAAACCGCCCGCCGTCGCGAAACCTCTCCTGACGAACGGGGAAATCCCGAGCAGCGAGAGCAGGAACATCGCAAGAAACGTCCCGCCTAGAAACTTCTGCGCTTGCGTGATCAGGATCGGCTCCTTCATCGAGCCTTTGTAAAACCGGAGCGCGCTGAGCTGCGCCGCGAGGTCGCGGCCGGGCAGCGATTGCTCCAGCAACTTCGCAGTGACGGGCTCCGCAATCGCCAGCTGGCTCACCGCGTAATCCAGCGGCAACCTGTGATGCGTCCGAAAGGCTGGGCAGTTCCAGCGATAGAAGACGGCGATCTGCC
This sequence comes from Chthoniobacterales bacterium, assembly GCA_025929155.1. GTDB lineage: Bacteria > Verrucomicrobiota > Verrucomicrobiia > Chthoniobacterales > UBA10450 > Palsa-1392. Next base: position 1,639 of record JAICMR010000147.1, read on the forward strand.
GCGCGATTTTGCCGGCAAACGCAAGCGGCTCCTCGCGCAAGCTGTGCCAATACCAATAGTGCAGAAATCGCGCATAGCCTTCTTTGCCTAACGAACGGCGCCAGCGCCAGAGAAGCGCGTCCTGCCCGTTTGCAAGATAGTCCGGATCATAGCCCAGCTTCGGAAAACTCTGCGCGCGCCCGCGGCTCCTCTCCGTGGCCTTTTGCAGATCGGCCGCGGCTCTTTCCAGAAATTCCCGCGCGTCGTCAGGCACGACCCCGGCCGCAAGATCCCGTCGCATCTGGGCGTCAATTAGCCTGGCATGAAATGCGAAGAGCGTCCGGGAAAAAAACAGCTGCGTCGGCTCGTCGTCGCGCGTTAGGGCGCTCTGCGTTGCCGCGATCCAGAAGATGGCGGCGAAGGGCAGGAGAAAGAAGAGCAACTTCTCCCAAACCGACCGCCGCAATCTCAGGACCAGCCAGGTAAGCAATGCCACGAGCAGCAGCGCGGCGAGCAGAAAACTCGGCTTCAAGGCAGTGAGCACGACAGAGTTGAGCACGGCGAGAAGGGCGAGCAACAGAGCGCAACCATGCCGCTGCCAAAGCCGCGCTGCGCACCAGGCCTCCAACGCGAGCCAGCAGCAGAGCATTTCCCAGAACATGCAGACCGCGTCGGGCCGCAACCGCGCTTCCAACCATACCGGCGTGTTCGACAGCAGGTAGATGCCGAGGCCCACAAGACCAAGAACCGCATGCGCACGTCCGGCGCGCGGGAGAAACAAGGCGAGCCGCCGCCAGGTCAGCCAGAACAGGCCGCCAGCAAAAAGTCCAAGTAAATGCTGGACAATCGCAACCGTGCGGAAGTCGCCCGTCACAGTCGTTAGGCCAGAGATGGCGGCGGGATAGAGAAAGTTGACGCCTTGGAAGCGCGCGAACGCGCCGCCCGCCAATTTACTCAGCACCGGCCAGAGATAGCCGTAGTCGCTATCGACGAGCGGCGTTTGCGGGAGCGAAAAGCGCCGCCAGGCCGCGAGAGTGAAAAGCACCAGCAGACAAACTCGGCTGACCGTTGTCCATCGATCGGGCGTTGGAACATTCTTCATGCGGCGAACTGAGTAGGATGAGAGCGCCGCGCCGCCGAGGCGAGCCATAGTTGCGCGAAAGAGAGTATCGACTTTTGTCGGCAGAGCAGATGCCCAGAATTCGAATCATAGAAGGGCTTGACTTCTCCCGCTGGGAACCTCCTCAATACCAGCAATGAAATCTTATTTCTTGTCCTTGGCTGGTCTTCTGTTTCTCGCCGCGACCGCGCTGCCGATCGAAAGCTCGGCCCAGTCGAGCCTCACCTGGACTCCGACCGGTCCAACCAGAGGCAATGTGATTGGGCCCGTCGCTGGTTTGCTCCAGGATGGCAAGGTGCTGATCGTCGGAGGCAGCGACGGCTCTATGAATCTTGCAAGCGCGCAGCTGTACGACCCGGCGACGGGGCGATGGAGTTCCACCGGGAGCATGTCCACCCCGCGCCAAACTCACACCGGCACGCTTTTACCTGACGGCCGTTTCCTCGTCGCCGGAGGACAAACTGGAGTAGACTTTGCCAGTTCCGCGGAACTTTACGATCCGGCCAACGGCCAATGGAGCTTGACTGGCAGCATGGCGACGGTGCGGGTAGGGCATTCCGCGATTTTACTGAACACCGGCAAAGTCCTCGTTGCCGGAGGTGTCGGGGCTGGACCGGGCACCACCTTCCCCACCATTACCGAGCTCTACAATCCCGGGACCGGCGAATGGACGCCGACGGGGGATCTGCAAATCGGGCGTGAGAATTATACGCTCACCCTCTTACAAGATGGCCGTGTTCTGGCCGTGGGTGGGCAACACAAGAGTAAGATCCTGACGGAATGCGAGATTTATGATCCAGCAACCGGTGTCTGGACCGTGACCGGAAGCCTCGCCACCGCGCGCGAAGACCACACAGCTACGCTCTTGCCGAATGGGCAGGTGCTGGTGGCGGGAGGATTCGATGGAAGGAAAGCGATCGCGAGTGCCGAGATCTACGATTCGGCCGCGGGAACCTGGAGCTCGACCACGCCATTACCTGCGCCTCGTGATGCGCATCAAGCCACACTTTTGGATGGGAACGTTGTGCTGACGGGTGGCTGGTCAAAAGCCGCGTCTCATACCTGGGCTCTTTACGATGCGACTACCGGGACGTGGACGGCAGGACGGACTCTGGGATCACACACCGAGAACGCGGCCGTCCTTCTGAACGACGACACCCTCCTTGTTGCAGGTGGTTCGATGACAGGACGGAACTCCTCGGAGATCGGCGCCACGACCGAACCCTGATTGAATCAGATCTCATCCCGTCGGGGCGCGGGAGGCGTGGACTTGCGAGGCTGACGCAGCCTTCGCACTTTGGCGGCGTGTTTGAACTGCTGGCAACCGATCGTACGACGAAAGCGCGTTGCGGGCGCCTAACGACAGCGCACGGCGTGATCGAGACGCCCGCATTCATGCCGGTTGGGACACAGGGAAGCGTCAAAGCTGTCTCGCCGCGCGAGCTGCAGGAGCTCGAGGCGCAGGTCATTCTGGGCAACACTTATCATCTTTTCGTTAGGCCAGGGATGGAGGTGATGCGCCACTTCGGGGGATTGCACCAGTTTATGAATTGGGACGGACCGATCCTGACCGACAGCGGCGGCTACCAGATTTTCTCGCTCGCGAAAATCCGGAAGATCACTGAGGAAGGCGCGCGCTTTCAAAACCATCTCGACGGTACTGCGGCCTTTATCTCGCCCGAGGTTGCGATGGAAATCCAGGCATCGTTAGGCAGCGACATCGCGATGGTGCTCGATGAATGTCCGCCTTATCCCTGCTCGCATGAATACGCGGCGCGCAGCCTCGAGTTGACGGCGCGCTGGGCCAAAAGGTGCAAGGAGTTCCGCGAAACGAATTCGGTCTGTGCCCCAACTCGTCAAGCCGAGCGGAGTGGAGCGGAGCCGCACAGGGTTGAGGGATTCCGGGGAGCTGCGGCAAGACTGGCGAACGAAAGCTTTTCAGAAACGCCGCGGGACAGCTCGGCTCCTCTTTTTTTCCCTCAGGATAACCGGGTTGCGAGCGGCGGGCGGCTTCTCTTCGGGATCGTCCAGGGTGGAACTTTCGAAGACCTCCGCCGCGCAAGCGCGGAGGCGACGGTTGCGATCGGGTTTGATGGCTATGCGATCGGCGGAGTGAGCGTGGGTGAACCGGAGCCGGAGATGATGCAGGCGGTGGAATGGAGCGAGCCGCACTTGCCTAACGACAAGCCGCGCTACGCGATGGGACTCGGCACGCCGCCGCAAATCCTCGAGTTAATCGCGCGCGGGGTCGATATGTTTGATTGCGTGCTCCCGACGCGCCTGGCGCGGAACGGCACGGCCTTCACCGCTGCCGGCACCCTCAATCTCAAGAATGCCGAGTTCACGCTCCAGACCGGCCCGATCGAAGAAGGCTGCGCCTGCCCAGCGTGTCGGGGATTTTCGCGGGGCTACATCCGGCACCTGATCAAGGCAGAAGAAATCCTCGGACTGCGCCTGATCACCCTGCACAATCTGCATTTCTACCTTAGCCTGACAATGCGGGCCCGGCGGGAGATCGAGGGCGGGACCTTCGATGAATATCGCCGCGCGTTCATCGCTGGCTATCGCCTCCGCGAAGTCGAGCAGTAGCTGGATAACAATAAAGTTGCAATACAGCCTAGCGAGCGGGCCGGCTCCGACTTTTTACCGCATCCCACGGCGCGCGGCTTTCGTCGTCGCGGCCGGCGCCCCCGGAGTTGCCGAGCGCCTGCTCCTCGTCAGGGAGGAACTTTTTGAACAAATTCTTGTCGATCGCCTTCATGAATGCCTCGTGCGGCGAGACCGTCCCCTGCTGGAGATGCGCCCAGATTGCATCGTCCATGAATTGCATTCCCTGTGCTTTCCCGCTCACGATCACGTCCTGCAGCTTCTGCGTCGCGCCCTCTCGGATAATCGACGAGACGGCGCTGTTGCCCACCAAAATCTCGTTAACGGCGAGTCGACCCTGGCCGTCGGCGCGCTTGAGCAAGAGCTGGGCGAGTACGCCGCGGAGCGAGTTCGCGAGCATCGTACGAGCCTGCGGCTGCTGGTCGGCTGGGAACACATCGACCATACGATCAACCGTTTTGCGGGCGTTGTTCGTGTGCAAAGTCGCGAAGACGAGCAAGCCCGTCGCGGCAGCGGTCAGCGCAAGCGAGACCGTCTCGAGGTCGCGCATCTCGCCGACGAGTATGATGTCGGCATCCTCACGCAGCGCCGCCTTGAGGCCCGCAGGGAACGTTGCTGAGTGCGCAGGCACCTCGCGCTGGGTAATGATGCTGCGCTGGTTTTCATGCACAAACTCGATCGGCTCCTCGATGGTAACGATGTGACGCGCGTGGGTCTTATTGATGTAATCGATCAGCGCCGCCAGAGTTGTTGACTTGCCGGAACCGGTCGGCCCAGTCACGAGTACGAGGCCGCCGCGCAGGTCGCCAAACTGCTTCACCACCGCAGGGATGCCCAGTTCTTCGAGCGACGCGATCCGAGCCGGAATGAGGCGGAAGACGGCGCCGTAGCCGTTCGTCTGCTTGAGGAAATTGCAACGGAAACGTGAGCACTCGTTCATTTCATAGGCGAAATCGAAGTCGCCGCGCTCCTCGAAAATTTCCCAGCTCCGCGGTCCGGCGATCTCGCTGAGCATCCGGATCGCCTCGTCGCGGCTCACCGGCGTGTCACGGATGGGAATTATGTCGGCATGCTTGCGGATCTTCGGCGGCTGACCCTCGCCAACGTGCAAATCAGAAGCGCCTTCCCGGATCAGACTTCTAAAGAATTGATCGATGTAAGGCATTGAGATTAAGAACGCGCGGAGTTCTCCCGCGACAGCTGAACGTTGCTCTGCGATGGGCGATGTTCCTCTGCGGCGGAATCAATTTTCTGTCACACTCACCCTTTCCCCACGACAAGTTGGTGCATGGCCTGCTTCTGCTCCGCGCGGGCGGTCGCTTCCTCACCGCTGATAATTCCTTCGTCGAAAAGCTTTGCGAGCGAATCATCCATTAACCGCATGCCCTGTTTGCGTCCGGTCTGAATGATCCCCGGCA
>JAICMR010000122.1 GCA_025929155.1 Chthoniobacterales bacterium
CCGAAATTCGGGAAGTCGCACATGAGCAGGATGCCCATGCTGTCGGCGTAATAGAGCAGCAGGGGGTCGTCGATTTTGATGTGAATACGCAGAAGATCGAAGCCAGCGCGTTTGGCGTAGGCGATGTCGTCGCGGAGCGCCTGCGTGTCGCCCGCGGTGTAAATGCCCGCCGGGTAATACGACTGGTACAGCGCTCCGCGGAGGTAAATCGGTTCGCCATTCAGGCACAGATTCGCCGGAGCAGTCGAGTGCGGGAGCGATTCGGCCGCGAGAGTGCGCATCCCGAAGTAGCTCTGGACCACATCTGCCTGCCCGCCGCCCTCGAGCGTGAGCTTGAGCGTGTAAAGCCGCGGCGAAGTCGTGTCCCAGAGAATCGCCTGGCCCAAAGAGATCGTGCAATCGGCGATGCCATCGATGACCGGAGCGCGCCCGCTGAATTGCTCGCCGGTTGGACTAACGATGCCTAACGACACCTCTTTGCCGCCTTCAGTGAAAACCATGCAACGGACGCTGGAGCTGCCGATGTCAGTCGTGATTTCGAAGCGCTCGATAAAGTTTTCCGGTCGCGGCTCCACGAAAACCGTCTGCCAGATTCCGCTCGCGCTGCTGTACCAGCCCCATTGTTTGCCCACCGGCTGGGCGAAGTTGTTCATCGGATCTTCGACTCGGAAAACAATCGTGCCGGTGAGCACGCCCTCCGCGTTGCGACGCAGCGTGTCGGTCAGGTCGAATTCAAACGGCGTGTAGCCACCTTCGTGATGGCCGAGATGCTGGCCGTTGCACCAGGCGTCGGTAAAAAAATCCGCGGCTCCGACCGTAAGAATGACGCGCCGGCCCGACCAGGGTTCGTTAGGCGGAAGCGCGATTTTGCGACGATACCAGCCGACTTCGAAACGGGCCGCGCTCCGGTAATTTTCATGCGTCACCTCGAGTGGATTCCGGTACACCCGCGTCGCGTAATAGTTGTCGTTCCCGGCCGCGTCGGCTTCGCCCCAGGCCGCCAGGGATTCCCAGCAAAACGGCACCATGATCTGGTCGGCCCAGCGTTCCTCACTCGGCTCGAACCAGCGCTGCTCTTCACCCACGCGCTCGCCATCGAAACGAAATTCCCACGCGCCGTTCAGATTCAGCCAGTCCGCTCCGTGGACAAAACCGCGCTGGCGGTCAGGCCGCGGATATTCGGGTCGAGGCAAAAAAGTGCGGGTACGCATCGGAGCGTGCAGCCAATGCAATCGGCGGCCAACGGCAACCGAAATCAATCGATCCAGTTTTCCGCGCGGAGGATTTTCTTCAGTTCCGGATTGTCGCTCGAGAGCGGCGGCAGCCAGAGGCCCACTCTTTCCCGCTTCCACCAAACGCCCCGCGGATTTGGCCTAACGAACGAATAACGATACAAAACGGCGCGGATGTAACGCGGTGGTTGGTTGGGAAAGGGATTCGACCGAAAAAGCCCGACTGCCCCGGAATCGTTCCGGAGGAGTTTCCAAACCAGGTTCAGCGTCCACGGGTATTCGTTAGGCGAAGCCATGGCTGCGAACCACATTTGCCAGTCGAGCCGCAAATGATACGGCGCGATCTGCGGCGGGCGCTGGTCAAGCGCGACCGGAAGTCCTTTGTACGGATAGGGCTTCCAATTGGCGACATCGTCAGGCAGAGGGTGGTTGGTCCCCTCGAAGACCACGTTGAAGCGCTCCTTCCCGACTGAGCCGAAGGCGCCGTAACTGTTGACGAGATCCAGCGGATCAAACGAGGTGTTCATGATTTGGCGCGGCGAAAAAATATTCCGCACCGGCTGAATGCTGAGGAGCGCGAGCACGGCCGCGACCCCCCAGGTGACGCCTGACATTGGCCGTGAAACGACCGCTCGTTCCCACGCTGCTTGCGCTCTTGCCGTCAGGCTGCGCGGCAGGATTTTCGCCCAGGAGCGATCGTCGAAACAGGCGAGCGCGGGAAGGATCGTGAGCCAGTTTAGGAACGAAAGGTTGCCACTGAGAATAATCGCAACCTGAAACGCAACGATGACGGTGCCGGCAATGGTGCGCGCAATTCGCGGCCAGAAGACAAACCAGGGTGCGACCAGTTCCGCGAAGTGATTAAAGAGCGTGCCGCCCCGCAGGACCACCGGCGGGAGAAAATGAAACCAGCGGCTGAGCCCGTTTGGCATCGGCTGGGTTTCGAATTGGTAATAGAGCGCGGTCAGATTTCGCCAGACTTCGTCGCCACGGATCTTGATCAGGCCCGAGCCGATCATGATCCGGAAAATGAGGGCGCGAAAAAGCCAGATGATGACGAGCGGCGGCGGGCGTTTCGGAAAAGGGCGTCCATCGAGGAGCGGACAGAGAAAGACGGAGAGAAAACCGGTCTCGAGCAGCTGCGTTTCCCACCCGTAGCCGTACCAAACCTGGCCAACGTGGACGAACGACATGTAGAGCGTCCAGAGAACCAGGAGCAGAATCGCGTTCGCGTAACCGCAGGCGACGACGCAGGAAAGGGCGAAGCCGATCCAGGCGACAACGAGCAGCGCGCTGTTGGAGTGGTTAAACCAGAAGATCGATGGCAGCCTAACGAATCCGCCTAACGAACCACCAAGCGCGTCGCGGACTTGGCTGAGAAAGTTGCCAACCGGCAGGAGTCCGTCCGAGCCGATGAGCGGGAGGATTTGGTTGGCGGCGACGAGAAAGGCGATCGCGTAAATGACCCCGAGCCCTCGGAGGATGAGAAATCGCGTCAGCCAGTAGTTGCCGCGGTCGGGCAACGCGCGCTCCCATTCCTCGACGCTCACGCAAGGGAAATCGCAGTCGTTCCGCGGCGCGGATTGAAGTTCCGAGGAAAGCACGCGTTCGCGTGCTGCGTTTCCAAAATCAGGATCGCCCGACGGCGCGCCGGAATGCTATTGCGCTGCCTCTTTTCTCGCCGGTCGCCGAATCAGCGTGATCTGCTTGATCCGCGCCGAATCGGAAGGACTCCAGGTGCCGACGTCGGGATCGTCCTTGAACGCTTCATGCACGATCCGGCGTTCGTATGAATTCATCGGCTCGAGCTGCAAGGGGCGTCCCGAAATGCGGACGCGTTCGGCCAGTTGCCGGACGTGCTGGACGATTTTGTCCTCGCGCATCGAGCGGAACATCTCGCAATCCACCACCCACTTCGGCGCGTCCGGGTCCTTTGACTGGAGCACCCGGTTGAGCAGGAACTGGATGGCGTCGAGCGTCTCGCCATCGCGACCGATCAACCGATCGGCTTCCTCGGTGTAAATCTGCAGGGTCGGGCTGCTGCCTTCGCCGCCGGATTCGTCGATCTGCACCACGAAACCGAGGTAACCAAGCATCGTATCGAGGAGTTCTTTGGCGTTGGCTTTCGGTGCGGCGGTTTCGGTGCTCATCAACGTCTGTTTCCTTTGCGCTTGGCCGGCCGGTTTACTTTCTCCAGCTTCGGCATCGGTTGGTTCCGGTTCTGATACAATTGCAGAATCGTGAACAGGTTCTGGGTTGTATAATACAAGGAGAGCGCAGCTGCAAAGTTGTAGCAGAAGACGACGAAAATCAGCGGCATGAACATCATCACCTTCTGCTGAGTGGCGTCGCCGCTCTTTGGCGTGATTCGGATCAGCCAGAGATTGGTCGCCGCCATGATCAACGGAAGAATGTTGATCGGCCAGCCGATCCCAGGCAGATACGCGACCGTGTCCGGCTGCGATAAATCATGCACCCAAAGGAAGCTGGCGTTCCGCAGCTCGACCGCCTGCCGCAGCATCGTGAAAAGCCCGAAAAAGATCGGGACTTGGATCATCATCGGCAGACAGCCGCTGACCGGGTTAACCCCGTAATCCTTGTAAAGCTTCATGACCTCGGCGTTCATCTTCGTCGGGTCGTCTTTGAACTTTTCCTTCAGCTCCTGCATTTTCGGCGCGAGCGCGGACATCCGGCGCATCGACTTGTTCGCCTTCGTCTGGAGCGGCCAGAGGATCAGCTTGATGATCGCGGTCAGGATCAGAATCGCGATGGCATAGTTGCCGACGAATCCGTGGATCAGATTCATCGCGTTGAGGAGCGCTTCGCTGACCAGTTTCCAGAGGCCAAAGTCCATGATCTCGGCTTCGTCGTGCGTCAGCTCCGCGAGCCGGTGATAGAGCTTTGGCCCCACGTAAAGCTGGAACTTGAGCGTCTTCGTTTCACCCGGCTTCAGTTCAAAACCGGGCAGGCCCATCGCGCCCTCGATGCCGTACTCGGTTTTGCCCTTCTCGTTCTTGCCCGCTTCGAAGCGCGTCGCCCAGGCGCGCGTCGCTTGTGTGTCCAGCGGCGTGATCAGCGTGACGAAGAATTGATTGCTGACCCCGAGCCATTCGGCATTGGCGACTGCCTCATCGAAATACTCTTTCGCAGGTCGCTTCTCTTTTCCGATGAGCGGATAGAACTGCGCGTCAAACCAACTGACATCCGTGTATTTGGCCTTGCCGTTGATGCACCAGGTCAGGCGCGTGTAGTTCGGCATGTCGTTGCGGTGAATCGGCGCCGCTGAACCGAGCGCGACGAAGTAGCCGGGATTCGTATACGGCGCGGCACCGCGATTTTGGAAATCAACTTCCATCTGCGCGACGTAGTTATCTTTCTGGTTAGGCGGCGCCGGCAGGGTGAACTTCTTGCGCAATGTCACTCCTTTCGGGAGGGCGCGTTCGAACTGCACGGTACCCGCCGCTGCCGGCACAATCGTAAACTCTGCAAGCTGCGGGTCGGCCGGCTTATCCATGATCGCGCCGATCGGCACATCGCTGCGAGCGTTCAGCTTCAATGGCTGATTCGCCTCGTTTTTGTGATGCGGCAAAACCGCTTCTGCGATGCCGCCGCCGCGATTTGTCAGCAGAAGCTCGAGGTCGGCGTTACGAAGGGCGGTGGTCTTTTCCGTGAAAGCGACCGGCGCAGGAGCCGGTGTCGCCGCGGGTTCGTTAGGCGGCGTGGCGCTGGCCGTCGCTGCGGGCGTGGCGCCATTTGCTGTCGACGAGGCCGTCGCAGTCGTCGTCGGGCTCGCGGAAGCAGCCGCCGTTGCCGGCAACCGCGGGGTTGGATGTTGCAGGGTATAAACCTGCCACGCGATCAGTCCGAGGACAGAAAGGACAATGGCAATCCAGGCTTGGCGGTCCATAAAACTGAGCCCGCGGGCCTATTCACAAACCAAACTGTGCCTGTGCAGATGGTCTTCTCGCTCGGGCGGAACCGGATCCTCCCCCTGCCCGCCCCATGGATGACAACGCGCAAGCCGCTTGAGGCCGAGCCAGGCGCCGCGCACCGCGCCGTGCCGTTCCACCGCCTCGAGAAAATACGCGGAGCAAGTCGGCGTGAACCGGCAACCAGTCCCGGGACCGCCGAGGAAGGAAAGCACCGGCGAAACCGTCAGTTGGTATCCGCGGATGAGGAAGCGAAGGAGCAAAACCATCGTTAAGGGGCGTAGGATAGGGGCGCGGCCCGAACGACGCAAATCGCCGGATTCCTACTCGCGCGCCTGCTTCTAACGCGCCAGTCACAACCTGCGCTACTCAGGCTGAACCGGCAGGAAGACTCCCCCGCGGCGTGCAAGGTTCATCCACTCCACCTCGAGCGCAGCCGAGCTCGCCCGCGCCGCGGCAGGCCGACCAACGATGACCATCCAAAGGCCGGCGCGCATCTCGTTCTGATGATATCGAATAATCTCCCGGAGCCGACGGCGGAGGCGATTTCGGACCACCGCGCCGCCGACTCGGCGCGAAGTGACCAATCCGACGCGGAACGCGGCCTCACCTTCTACCTCGAGCACTCCGAGCAAGAGCAGGCCGCCGCGCACAGTCCGCCCCCGCGTCCGCACCTGCGCAAATTCGCCGCTGAGCTTCAGACGCCGCCCAGCCGGGAATCGATAACGACTTTGTTTCATCGAGCGGCGAGCTTAGCACGATCGACAAACACCAACTCACAGTCGTCTGAGGAGCTGCGTGCGCTACCCCGAAGCAGGCGCTGCACAGACGCGCCGGTAGAGCGCTTCATATTTCGGAACGATCCGGCCGCTCGTGAAATTCTGCTCGGCTCGCTGCCGCCCACGCGCGCCCATTTGCTCAGGCAGCTCCGGCGTATCGGCTAGCAAAGCAAGCGAGCGCGCCATCGCTTCAACATCTCCAAATGGATGCAGAAATCCGCCTTCGCCATCAACCACCACCTCAGGAATTCCTCCGACCCGAAAGGCCACCACCGGCTTGCCATGGAAAAGCGTCTCCAGAATGCTGAGGCCAAAGCTTTCGCTTTCCGAGGCGTAAAGACCGGCGTCGCCCGCTCCGAGATACGCTTCCACGTCGTTGACTGCTCCACGCACGATCACCCGATCGCTCAGCCCCAACTCCTCAAGCAGCGGCTGATACCTGGCGAAGGAAGTGCCTGCCAGAATCAGCAACCGCATCGGCCGCGTCGCCCGTGCGGCCGCGAAGGCGCGCAGTAAAAGATCGATTCGCTTCAGCGGCCGCAGGTTCGAGCTGTGCACGACCAGGAATTCCTCGTTCGTTAGGCCAAGCTCTCGCCGCACTTCCGCGCGCGAACGCAGCTTCGCCGCCGGCTCGAAGAAATTGTGAATCACCTCGACCGGTTGCTGAAGTTGAAAGGTGGCCAGGGTTTCCTCACGCAGGCTTTCCGAGACCGTCGTGAGCGCATCCGAATGCGCCAGGGCATGCTCGATGGCGGGGCGATAACTCGGATCTCGACCGAGCAGAGTGGTATCCGTGCCGTGCAACGTGGTGATGATTTTCGGCGCGCGCGCCGGGTCGCCCCCGAACATTTGCACGGCCAGGTAAGCAGCCGTTGCGTGCGGCACCGCGTAGTGAACATGGAAAACGTCGAGCCCGGCTTCGCGCCCGATCTGAGCCATCTTCACGGCCAGCGGCAGGGTGTAATCCGGATAAGTGAACAGACTGTATTGATTCACGACCACCTCGTGAAAAAAGATTCGAGGCTGCGCGAGATCGAGTCGGACCGGTTGGGCGGAGCTGAAGAAATGCACTTCATGCCCGCGCCGCGCCAGCTCTGCACCCAGGGCGGTCGCGAGAATGCCGCTCCCGCCGATGAGCGGATAACAGGTGATGCCGATCTTGAGCGGCTGGAACGCGGCCATTCATAAGCCATCTCATAAATTAGAAGCGTGTCATCCGGAGCGACCAAAACCGGATCATCCTGAGCGCAGTCGACCAAAGCGCAACGCAGTCGAAGGATCCCGTGGCGTTTCCTGAAACCCCGCACACGACACTCCCAAAGTTGACCGGATTCTTCCAGTCCACTGCGCTCGCTCAGAATGACCGCGTGATTTTCCGAGGTAACTACTAGAAGAGACGGATCGACCCGAGCAGCTGCCCGAGATGATCAACCAGAAAGTCAGCCGTGGGAAAAAGAGCCTGCGCGTATTCAACGCCACTTTCGGTCCCGAGAAGTCGAGCCCGCGACGTTTGCAGCTCGACGTAACGCCGGGTCCGCAGTTGTGTTTGGTGACATTCCATCAGCGCGACCCAACCCGCGAAGCGCGCGCCGATGTCGCAGCGGATTTTCGGGAAGTCGTTAGGCGGCTCCGCGCCCGGCGTGATCGCATATTCGAGATGCTGTTTGATCGTGTGCGGCGCGAGGTCGCCCAATTCCGCGAGCCCGCCATAACGCGCGAGACGGGCCGCGTTTCGACAAAGCTGACTGACCACGACATGATCGGGATGTTGGTTGGGAGAAGATGTCGGCGAAAGCACGATATCCGCGCGCGTCCGGCGAATCTCACGCGCGATCGCAATGCTCTTCGCGGCGGAAACTTCCAGATGACAATCGCCGCCGAGATCGAGGAAAGCGATCGCGGCACCCAGCATCTCCGCCGCGCGCCGCGCCTCTTGTTCGCGCTCGTTAGGCGAGCCGTTTGTGCCCGCTTCGCCGCGTGAGCAAACCACCAGCACGATCTCGCTCCCGCGCGCCGCTTCGTTTAGTAAAATCCCGCCGCAGCCAAACTCGATGTCGTCAGGATGCGCCCCGATCGCGAGCAGGCAAAGTGGTTCGTTAGGCATCGGGCAGGTAGGCGCGGTCGCTCTCGGAGATCTCGTCGCGCGCGATGAATTGGACGCCGGGCGCCTCTTCCGTGTTCAGGTAATTGATTTCACTCGCGCCCGCGACGTAGTGCGTGCAGCCGATGACGGATTGCATCCAGCGCAGGCGCGTGTCGCGGGTCGGGCTGATTTGCGCGGCGTTATGTTTTTCGAGCGGCAGCTTGATGTAAGCGTTTCCGCCCTTGTGCAGGAGGAGCGCATCGGGACTGATGCGCGCCCTGACGAGTTCGTCTTCGTAGGCGACATCCACGAAATAGTCATCGACTGCGACAGCCCGCTGCCGAAAGCCTGGATCGCCCGAGCGCATCACGCGGATTCCTTCGAGCAGACCGAGTTCTCGATACATCTCCAAGCAAAAATCGGCGACGTTCTCCGCTTCGACTTTCCGGAATGCCTCGACCAGCGGCTCGGGAACGTAATTAGGAAGCTGTCGCACCGTCTTTTCCTTCCACTCTGCGAGCACGCGTTTTGCGAAGAGCGGCGAGAACTGCTTTTGCAGCTTGTTCGCGAATTGGAAATTCAATCGCTGCTCTTCCCCACTCTGTCGGTCGCGCAGGATTGTGGTTGTCTCACGCGGGTCGTGATCGCTGTCGTGATAAAAAAAGACAATCTCGCCTCCGATCTCCTGTTGCAGCCGCCGCCCTGTCTGGATCTTCGAAAAGAGGAAACGCCGCGGGAAAATCCCGCACGGCTGTTGTCCGAAACAGATGATGGGACTCGACATTTGCTAGGCTGGGCTCCTTTCCCGGAAGAGGGTCTGCTCCAGCAACGCCGCCAGGATCAGGACCATTCCGCAGCCGATGACGTTATACCAAAGATAACCAATCGCGGTGCTGTAGAAGAGAACCAAGACGATGGCTTGGGAGATCAGCGCCGCGACGAAGACGGCCGTTCCGCGGACGAACCGAAGAAAGAAAGCGACCAAAAAAATCCCGAGAATGCTGCCGTAAAAAATGGAGCCGAGGATGTTGATCGCCTGAATCAGGTTTTCGACAAGATTGGCGAAAAGTGCAAAGCCGATCGCCACGCCGCCCCAGGCCGCGGTCAGCAATTTCGAAACGAACAGATAGTGCGTTTCACCTGCATCGGGATGCAGCAGCGGCCGATAAAAATCAACGACCGTGGTTGAACCGAGCGCGTTCAATTCCGATGCGCTCGAGGACATCCCCGCACAAAAGATAACCGCGATAAGAAGCCCAATGATCCCGTGCGGCAGATAGTTCAAAACAAAGGTGATAAAGACGTAATCGGCGTCAGTCGTTTCCAGCTTGGGGTCGGCGGCTTTGAGCGTTTGCTTTAGTTCGCCTCGGATGGCTTCGACTTCTTTTTGCTGAACGAGCAGGTTGCCGGTCGCGGCGGCCACGGCGGCCTGCGAGTCGGACTTCATCGCCGTCGTTAGGTTTCGCACCGCCGTCAGCTTCTGCGCGAAAACCTGGTCGTAACGCGACTGGAGTGCACTGAGTTTTCCCACCTGCGAGGTCTGCGCCGCTCGCTCATAGGCGGGCCGGTTAAAAAACATCGGTGGCTTCTCGAACTGGAAGAAAACAAAAACCATCACGCCGGTCAGCAGGATGAAGCACTGCATCGGGATTTTGAGCACGGCGTTGAAAAGCAAACCGAAGCGGCTGCCAGCGAGCGAGCCGCCGGCGAGGTAGCGCTGCACCTGCGATTGGTCAGTCCCAAAGTAGGAAAGCGCGAGAAAAAATCCCCCTAGTAATCCCGACCAGAAAGTGTAGCGCTTCTGCCAGTCGAGCGAGAAATCGACCGCGTGCAGCTTCCCCATTTTTCCCGCGACGGAAATCGCCTCGAGGAAGGAAAAATCGGGCGGCAGCCGATGCAGGATCATTCCAAAAGCGACGCCCATCCCGGCCAGAATTACTGCCATCTGCCATTTCTGGGTATGGCTCACCGCAGTCGTCCCGCCTGTCGCGGTGTTGATGATCACATAATGCCCAGAGAGAATGATCGTTAGGCGCAGGGTGGTGCCGA
>JAICMR010000174.1 GCA_025929155.1 Chthoniobacterales bacterium
GCTGCCCTGCTCGACCAACCTCCGGGCGTCGCCGCGCGATTTCGTTAGGCCAAAATTTTCTCGATAAGCGGCGACCACGAGGGAAATGATATTTCGCTCGGCCGGTGAGGGCGCGAACTCCGGCAGGTTGGATTCGTCGAGCCGCTTCTCGCTGAAGCGTTTTTCCCAATCCGTCAGCGCCTGCGCGGCGGCGGCGGCGCCGTGATAGGTCGCGACGATCTGCTCCGCGAGCTGTTTCTTCGCCGCCATCGGGTGGTCCATTGGGGAAAGTTCGCGGCTGAGGAGCAGCGGATAATACCGCGCCATCAGATTGTCGGAGATGCTCATCAACTTGCCGAAGATCTCGTCAGGCAGCTCACTAATTCCGACGTAGTTGCCGAGGCTTTTGCTCATCTTCTGCACGCCATCGAGGCCTTCCAGGATCGGCATGAGGAAAACGACCTGTTGCGGCTGGCCTTCCTCTTTTTGCAGGTCGCGTCCGACGAGCATATTGAAGAGCTGATCGGTGCCTCCAAGCTCGACGTCCGCCTGGATCTGCACGGAATCCCAACCTTGCATGATCGGGTATTGGATTTCATGCGCGCCGATCGGTTGTTCCGTGGCGATACGCGACTTGAAATCCTCGCGCTGGAGAAGCTGCTGGAGAGTGACGCGGCTGTTCAGTGCTATGACATCGGCAAAAGGCATCGGCAGAAACCATTCGCCATTAAAAACCGTCCGCGTCTTTTCCGGATCAAGGATCTGAAACGCCTGTTCACGATAGCTCTCGGCGTTGGCCAGGACCTGTTCATGCGTGAGCTGCGGTCGCGTGACGGACCGGCCGCTCGGGTCGCCGATCATGGCGGTGAAGTCGCCAATGATGAGAATGGCTTCGTGGCCCAGCTCTTGGAATTGCCGGAGCTTTTGCAGGAGGAGCGTGTGGCCAAGATGAAGGTCGGTGCTGGTGGGATCGACGCCGAGCTTGACCCGAAGCGGGCGGCCTAACGAGAGCTTTTGTTGCAGCTCGGTTTCGCTGATGATTTGGGCGGCGCCAATCTTAAGACGGGCCAAGGCTTCAGCGGGATTCATCGGGGACAGTGCCGGTGGTCGGTGCGGGCTTCAACCGGGCGCGGTAGTTCCGTTCAGGATGACCGGTGTGGCTTAGCGATTCTTGTTCAGCAGTTCGCGCACTTGATCGATCGAAAGGGGCCTGCCCTGCTGACTGAGCTGCTTTTGCCGGGTGCCCTCCGCCAGAAAAGGCCGGTTATCGGCATAGTCACGGGTTTCCGTCTTCTTTTTTGCAAACGATGAGTCGTCCCCGAGCACGGGTTTTTTCACCGAAAAGTGCCTGCTCGCGTCCGGCATCTCGGCGTTTTGTCGGTAGTTTGCCGCCGCCTCAGCCCTCGCATAATTGCCGGTGCCAAACGTCTTCGAGAGTAAACTCCGCACGCCCCAGAAGCTCTTCACCGGCCGTCCCCGGGCGACGTAAAATTCCCGGGCGCTGAATCTTCGATTGTTCGAAACGCCTTCTACGGCGGTGAACTTCTTGTTTTGGGCGGGATTGCGCAGCTCCATGTTCGGGCGGAGCAGGCGATCGATCAGCTTGTTTTCCTGTTGCTGCGCTGGCGCGACGGAAGCGACGAGCAGCACTCCAAGGAAAAGCAGAATCCGTCGCACGCGGCCGACTTTGCCCAGCCGTGCGTCGGGTGTAAAGCGAAAGCCAACGAGCGAGTTTGGCTAACGATTTAGCATGCGAATGAGTCTGTCGGCACCGGCCGGCGGGGTGACGCGCCCGCTTAAGATGGCGCGGGCACTGACTCCGCGGCCATAGTATTCCGCGTTCGCGTCTTTCTGTGTGGCAATAATCGCGCCCTCGAGCGACACGCCGGCGAAGAGTCCCCTGCTCCGGCTATAGGTGTAAACCGCCGCTGTCGGCGTCACGGCGCCCTGCAGATCGCGACCGACCGGGCCAGCCGCGGCGCTTATGTCCGCGCCAATTTTCACGTTGCCATCGCGCGAAAACGCACGCACGGCCGCGTCTGTGTTCAGGACAAAAATATAATCGGTCACCTGCGCGCCAATCTGCCAACCGATCCCGGCGCCACCGAGCCCGATGAAGGAGGGACCCGACCAACCTTGATTGGTGCGAGCCACAACCACTCCCTGTCCGCCCTTGCCACTGAGTCCGAACCCGACCTTCAGCGTACGAATGATGCCGAGGCCGCGCGCGTCGTCGAGCACGCGCCGGGGGATTTGCTTCTCCGGCATGCGGTAAAATTGGCGCAGAATATCTACGGACTGCTCGACGATTTGCTGATCGGTCGCCGCTTGCGCGGTGGAGAAGGCGAGCCCGCAGGCAAGAAGAAGGACAGCTAACGTTTTCATCGCACTGTTCTTTCGCTCGCCCGCACGGTCGCGGTCGCATCGTGCTTACTGCCGGGTCGTTAGGCAGCGTGGCGTTCCTGTTTTCCACGACGCCGTGAAAGACGCAGTCCCAGACCGGATCAGATTTCTCTTTAGCGGGCACCATCGCTCCATTCATTACCAGGACCCGGAGACTCCTCGAACCAGGAATGAAACAATGGACCCAATCATCGACCTGCAAAGTGACGCATACTTCATGAGCGAAGCGCTCCGCCAGGCAGCGCGCGCCTATGAAGCTGAAGAAGTCCCAATCGGTGCTGTCGTCGTGCGGGAAGGGCGCATCATCGCGCGCGCTTTCAATCAGGTAGAGCTTTTGAAAGATGCGACGGCCCACGCCGAGATGCTGGCGCTCACGCAGGCGGAAGCTGCAGCCGGCGATTGGCGGCTGATGGATTGCGACCTTTATGTGACGAAAGAACCTTGTCCGATGTGCGCGGGCGCGCTCGTCCATGTGCGGATGCGGCGCGTCATCTTCGGCTGCAGCGATCCGCGCGGTGGGGCGGCCGGCGGGTTGTTGAATTTATTGCAAAATCCCTCTCTGAATCATCGGTGCCAGATCACGCCCGGCGTGCTTGGAGAAGAGTGCGCACGGCTGCTCCAAAGTTTCTTCCGCGAACGTCGCGCGGCGGGGGAACAGATGCCCGAAAGCGACTTGCACCGATCGTCGAGCGAGAGTTAGGTCTCCTCCCTTTCCATGCCTCGTGGTGTAACGGTAGCACGAGAGATTCTGGATCTCTTTGTCAAGGTTCGAATCCTTGCGAGGCAGCCCAAGCGCTCCCCGCTTTGATCCTGCACCTGCACGCATTTCTCAAGGAAGTCGCAGGGCGTGCGAAAGCGGTGCATGCGCGAGTGAAAATGCAGGATGAAAAGTGGACCTATAACGCGTGGGCCTGAAGTTCCTCCCGAGTCACAAATTCCAGCGCAGAGCTGTGTGTCGCCTCCAGATCGACCGGCGGCGCGACTCCGCGTTCCAGCGCCTGCTTCCAGCGCGACACACAAATGCACCAGCGATCGCCGGGTTCCAGCCCAGGAAAACCCCATTCCGGGTGGGGTGTTACCAAATCGTTCCCCATCAGCACGGAGTAGTCGAGAAAGTCACGCGTCATCTTCGCGCAGACCGTGTGCAGCCCGACATCCTCCGACCCCGTTCGGCAATAGCCGTCGCGATAAAAACCGGTGACTGGATCGCGGCAGCAAGAGCGCAATTCCGTCCCGAGGACGTTCGTGAGCATTGCGAAAGTTACCGTTCGTCTTTGCAGGCACCACGACTATTTCGCCTGGTGCGAGCCGAGTGCAGACTGTGGAATGGCAAAGCAACCTGACGAGTCTGACGCGACGATCCTGTGGCTGATACCGGCGAAGACGGAGCGTCAGGTGTTGGGCGAACTGATCTCGCGGCTTGCGCGTGAATGGGACGCGCCAGCCTTTGAACCCCATCTCACGCTTGGCCATGGAACGCCAGAGCAAGTCGCGAAAATCCCGAGTCGCCCGCTGCATCTGCGGATTGTTGAGATTGATCAGACTGCGCAATTTACGAAAACGCTTTTCGTTAGGCTCGAAGAAAGTGACGAGCTGCGTGCTCTCCGGCGCTCGTTCACCTGCGATCCGCCGGACACTTACGACCCGCACATCAGCCTGCTCTATCGGACACTTCCCGGGGCTCGCCGCGTCGAATTGGCGCGCTCGTTCGACCTCCCCTTTTCGACCATCGCGTTCGACGCCGTCGCCCTCATCCGCGCTCCTAATCCTACCTTGAGCCGAGCCGATGTAGAAACTTGGGAAATAGTCAGGGCAAGGAATTTGAGCTAATCAACCGTCGGCGTGCGGGAATATCCCTCCAATTTCCGCCTCTTACTTCCCCGATTGTCCGAGATCAAATCACTGGGCCCACATGCATCATTTTGCTCTGTCACGCGCGCATTTTTACAATGTGAGATTTGGCGCTGGACAGCGGCCAAAGAATGAACAACAACCAACCGGATTCTGTCTGAGTTACGATATTTAACCTTGTTAAGTAGTTTCTTAAATGGTAGAAACCGCATCCCAGTTGTCACCCGCGTTCGATTCACTCCGGGGCGACTGGGGCAAACACCAACTTTTCTACCCGCCTCATGAGAACTTATATGGCCGCTGAAGATAGCGATACTGGAATAAAAATTTACCTGCGCGAGATCGGGCAAATCCCGCTCCTCACGCCGCTGCAGGAGATCGAGCTCGCCGCGAAGATCAAGAAGGGCGACAAGGAAGCGCGCGCCCTGATGATCCGCTCGAACCTGCGCCTCGTCGTCAAGATTGCGCACGATTAC
>JAICMR010000213.1 GCA_025929155.1 Chthoniobacterales bacterium
GCAGCGGCAAAACACCGTCGAACTTATCGGGGGTGAAGGCGTGAACACCTGGGCGGTCAGTTCTGGACGAGAAGGCCTCGAGGCATTGCGCGCGCAACACTTCGACTGCGTGGTGCTCGATCTCGGATTGCCCGATATGAGCGGAGCCGAATTCATCGATGAGGTGAAGAAGGCCGGCTTCGGCAATCTCCCAATCGTCGTTCACACGGCGAAAGATTTGCATCGCGAGGAAGCGCAGGAAATCAAGCGCATCGCTCGCACTGTCATCCTCAAGGACGTGCAATCGCCCGAGCGCTTGTTCGACGAAACCGCACTCTTCTTGCACCGTCCGATCTCCTCCCTCAGCGACGACAAAAAGAAGCTCGTCGAGAGTTTGCATCGGAACGACGA
The DNA here is from genome assembly GCA_025929155.1 of Chthoniobacterales bacterium. Classification (GTDB taxonomy): domain Bacteria; phylum Verrucomicrobiota; class Verrucomicrobiia; order Chthoniobacterales; family UBA10450; genus Palsa-1392. Next base: position 391 of record JAICMR010000213.1, read on the forward strand.
CGTTCTCACCGGCAAAAAAGTGCTGATCGTCGATGACGACATGCGAAACATTTTCGCCATGACGAGCTTCCTCGAGCGTTACTCGATGGAAATCATTTCGACGGAGAGCGGCGCGGAAGCGATCGAGATGTTGAAGCAGGACTCCGAAATCGACGTCGTGTTGATGGACATCATGATGCCGGATCTCGACGGCTACGAGACGATGCGCCGCATCCGTTCCGAGGATACGTTTGCCGATCTGCCGATCATTGCGCTCACTGCGAAGGCGATGAAAGGCGACCGCGAGAAATGCATCGAGGCCGGCGCTTCGGACTACATTGCGAAACCTGTTGATACGGAGCACCTGCTCTCGCTCTTGCGCATCTGGTTGCATCGTTAAACCCGGACTGATCTCGAAATGAATGCGCTCCACCGCGAACTCGTTTGTCGTCTCGGGGTCCACGCGACCTCGCGCCGTGGTTTCCCCTCGGTAAACGCCGACAAAAAGTTCGCGGCGTTTCAGGTATTGGAAACAGCGGCGATTTTTCCCTCGCTGAACCTCTGACCCATTTCGCCGTGATTGCTGTTCCTTCCTCTCCGTCCTTTGCCGCGAACCATTCCAAAAAGGAGGAAGCCCGCACAGCCCATGTCACGGTGCAAGACGCGACGCGCTCGCCGATCAATATTCTGATCGTCGACGATTCGCGCGACAAACTGCTCGCCCTCGAAACGGTGCTGCACGATTTGCAGCAAAACGTCGTCTGCGTGAATTCTGGATCCGAGGCACTGCGCGTGCTTTTGCGGCAGGAGTTCGCGGTCATCCTGCTCGACGTGAACATGCCGTCGATGGACGGCTTCGAGACGGCCCAGCTCATCCGCCAGCGCAAGGCGACAGAGCATGTGCCGATCATTTTTGTGACGTCGTTCAGCACTGCGGACACGGAGGTGTTTCGCGGCTACTCGCTCGGCGCGGTGGATTATATTTTCACCCCTGTAGTGCCGGACGTACTACGCGCGAAGGTGAATGTTTTCATCGCGCTCTCGCAGCAGAAGCGCGAGATCCAGCATCAGGCCGAGCAACTTCGTCAACTTCAGGAAGAGCGGCACATGCGCCAGTTGACCGAGGCGGCGGAGCGCATCGAGTGGGAGACGCGGCGAAATCGTTTCTTCAACCTGTCGATCGAACTTCTCGCAATCGTGGATTACCGCGGTCAATTCGTGCAGGCTAATCCAACCTGGCTCGGCGTGCTCGGTTTTGAGCAAGACGAGCTGAGATCGGAACGCCTGCTCGAACTCGTGCACGCGGACGATCGACCCACGATCGAGGCTGAAATCCACAAGCTCAACTGCGCGAACGAGCCCGGCTATTTCGAATGCCGTGTGCGCACCAAGGCTGGCGGCTATCGCTGGCTCGGCTGGACTTTGGCGCCTTTCGCCGCGGAGCAGTTGCTCTACGTTTTTGCTCGTGACATCACCGAGCGGATCGAGCGTGAAGCGGAGATCTTGCAGCTGAATCGGACGCTGGAGAAGCATGCTGCGGATTTGCAATCGGCCAATCGCGAGCTCGAAGAATTCTCGTATTCAATTTCCCATGACTTGCGCGGACCGCTGCGTGCGATCACCGGGTATGCGGAGATTTTGTTGGAAGAATATGCGAAGGAATTTTCCGACGAATCGCGCCAGATGGTCGATGCGGTCAATCGCAACAGCGGGCATTTGACCAAGCTGATCGACGACTTCCTCGCGTTTTTCCGCTTCGGTCGGACGCAGGTCAATGTGCTTCCGTTCGACATGCGCGCCCTCGCGATGACGGCGATCGATGTGGTCCGCCCCGTGAATACGGAGCGCCAGATCGAGTTCAAAGTGGGCGTGCTTCCGGCCGCGTACGGCGACCGCGCGATGTTGCGCCAGGTGCTGATCAATCTGCTCTCGAACGCGGTGAAGTTTACCGCGCGCGCTCCGGTCGCGCACATTGAAATCGGCGCGGAGCAGAACGCTCAACGCGGCACGATCTATTACATTCGCGACAACGGTGTCGGCTTCAACATGAAGTATTACGACAAACTTTTCGGCGTCTTCCAAAGCCTGCACAAAGACGAAGGCTTCGACGGCACCGGAATCGGTTTGGCGCTGGTCTATAAGATCATCCGCCGCCATAGCGGAGAAATCTGGGCCGAAGGCAAAGAAGGCGAAGGCGCGACGTTTTATTTCACGCTCGGCGAGCGCGAGGAGTAAAACGGGGCGCAACCGCTCTCCCCGGATCCCTTTTACGATTTTGCCTTCCTGCAGGAGCGGCAGCTCCTGGGAGCGCAGGCGGCGCCCGCCTGCCATCGAAAATATAATGGCCGCAGGCCACGCACTCTCCTCTCCGGAGAAGCCAAGGTGCACTTTCGGGGTAGGGGCTAGCACAAGCCTTCGGCTTGGTTTAGTGGACGGCAGGCGGGCCGCCTGCGCTCCCAGGAGCTGCCGC
>JAICMR010000160.1 GCA_025929155.1 Chthoniobacterales bacterium
AATGTTCGCGCTCGCCGCGGAAAAGCGCGCGGCGATCATCATCATGCACATGCAGGGAACCCCTCAGACGATGCAATTGAATCCAACCTACAAAGATGTCGTCGCCGAAGTGGCCGAATTTTTTCGACAGCAATTCGACCAGGCCGTACGGTCCGGGATCGATCCGATGTGCATCGCTTTTGACCCCGGCATTGGGTTCGGAAAAACCGCTTCGCAGAACTTCGAACTCCTCGCGAATCTCGAACGTCTTCGCCTGCCCCAGAGGCCGATCGTGGTCGGGGTTTCCCGCAAATCCTTTATGGCCAAGATTGCAGGTGCGCCGGCCGGAAAACAGAGCGCAACGGTCGCCTTCACTTCGCTCCTTCGAGAGCGAGGCGCGCAGATTTTGCGGGTGCATGATGTGGCCGCAAATGCCGCCGCTTTGCGAACGACAGAGGCGCTTTTAGCGGCAGGACGATGACTTTTCACGACTTCGCACAGATGTTTTTCGACCGCTGGCGAAGCGCGGTGGAAATCGTGCTTCTGAGCGTGGTCATCTACTACGGCTACCTGTATTTTCGCGGGACGCGTGGCGCGAAAGTGCTGACCGGTTTGGCGATCGTCTTCCTAACGCTGACGCTGATTTCACAACTGCTGAATCTTGTCGTCATCAGCTTTTTGATTCGCAGTTTCTCCGTCTTTCTCGCCGTTGCTTTGGTCGTGATCTTTCAACCGGAATTGCGGCGCGCGCTCGCGGAACTCGGGGGCCATCCGATTTTTTCCCTGACGAGCGAGAAGCGCGAAACGGTGCACGATCTCGCGGAGGTGGTGACGCAACTTTCCAACAAGCAGTTCGGCGCGCTGATCGCGATTGAACGCGACACCTCAATCAAGGTGTATGAGGACACTGGCGTAATCGTGGACGGCGCGTTCTCGTCGGAATTGCTGCTCACGCTCTTCCATCCGAAATCCGCGTTGCACGATGGGGGCGTGATCGTGCGGAATGGGCGGATCGCCGCGGCGGCCTGCATATTCCCAGTGAGCCAACGGGAAACGCTTGATCGCAGTCTTGGTCTGCGGCATCGCGCCGCGCTGGGGATCACGGAGGAATCTGATGCCGTCGCGGTCGTGGTCTCGGAAGAGACGGGCGGAATTTCGATTTGTTATCGACGCCGACTCGAGCGGAATTTTACGCCGGAATCATTCCGGCAGCGGCTGGGCGAGGTGCTGCTCCAGCGGAATTATGAAGAAGATGATCCTGAACAATTGGCGCGCGAAGCTGATCTCGATTCTGCTCGCGACGGCCCTTTGGTACCTCATAAAAAAGAACATCGGAACGACTCCCTCACCGTCTGATTTCGATGGACGGCCGGTGCCGGAGGAGGTGCGTTAGCCGCTCGGGTTATTTAGAAAAACGGGAGTTTTCGGCTCGATTTTCGGCCGCGATTCCGGTCATCCTGAGCGAAGCCTGGCGCAGTCGAAGGATCCGGCATTACTCCCGCGCCGCTCCGAGAGCGTATTGCCCCGCAACCGTCGCGCCAGTTCGAGGCTGATCACTCCGCTCGGCTCACAATTACAGCGCGGGAATCACGCTGCCGGGCAGACTTAGCGCAGAAAACGCGCGAGATTTTCCGCCTCCCAGCGTCGCGCCTGGAGGTAGCGCGGGAACGCTTTTTCGCGCCGGTTGAATTCCTCCGTGTGCACCCGGCGCCGGCCGGAAGCGTCAATCTCCTCCGGCACGATCGAGTGCAACATCTCGTGGTAGAGGATGTATTCGAGAAACCAGCGGGGCACGAATGGCTGATCGAGCAGAGGATGAATCCGAATCAAGCGGTCTTCTTCCTGGATCGTTCCAAAGACGAAATATTCCTTTGGCCGCTGCCGCCGGCGGCGGCCCCAAACGACCTTGTAACCCCGGAGCCGGCCGTGAAAATGGCGCGCATTTAAGCGATCGAAAATCTCGCGCAGGTCGAAACAGCGGCCTTCGTCCTGAAGGTGGAGATGCCTCTGCATCGGTAACATCGAGCGGGATAATTTTCGTTTCGCTTTTTTGGCCATGCGGAAATTCCGGTGGAAGGTGGTGGATACAGTTTAATGGTCTTTGCCATGCTGACAAGGTTTGGGGTGAGCGTCGCTAAAAAATTCGCTACAAATCCCATGTCCCAAGTAACTTATATCCGAAGGTTTCGCGATCACGATTTCCTACGCTGGACTTCCCGCAGAGGTTAGCCATCTTACTGCCGAGCGCGTAAAAACCGCCTCTCGATGACTCCGTTTCTCCGCAAACTGCTCGGTCTCAACTGGCTCCTGCTCGTCAACATGCTGGCGCTCGCCGTCTTCGGCATCGTCGCAATTTATAGCGCCACCTACATGAGGCACGACCCGGCTGCCTCCGAATTCTGGCGTAAACAAGCAAACTGGGTCGCAGTCGGCTTCTTCGCTTTCGTCGCGGTGAGCCTGATCGATTATCGCTGGATCAAATGGGGCGCGCTGCCAATGTATATCGCGGGTCTGGTCTTTCTCGTTCTGACGCGCTTCATCGGTTCCAAAGTTTACGGCGCCCGGAGTTGGCTCCATCTCGGCCCGATAAATTTTCAGCCGGCACAGCTCGCGGTCGTCGCAGGCATCATGGTGCTGGCGCTGTTTTTGAGCCAATTCCGCAACATGCACCCGATGCTGCGGCTCACTCTCTGCGGCGCGATCGTCGGCGCTCCTTGTCTGCTGATCCTCATGCAGCCGGACCTCGGCGAATGCATGATTTGGGGACCCGTCGTACTCGCCCTGCTTTACGTCGGCGGGTTGCCTTTGCGCTACCTGATTTGCGTGATCCTGATCGCCCTCGCAATGATCCCGGTCGCTTACATGGGATTAAAGCCGTACCAGCAGGAGCGGATTACCGCGTTTATTAATCCCGATATCGATCGCCAGGGGTCTGCTTGGGCGATTAATCAATCTCTCATCGCAATTGGCTCGGGAGGGTGGTCCGGTAAAGGATTCAAGGCCCCAAATACGCAAATTGAGCTCGGGTTCCTGCCCGCAACGGCGGTGCATAACGACTACATCTTTTCCGCGATTGGCGAGCAATGGGGATTCATCGGCGGCATCTTTTTGCTTGGTGCATTCGCGTTGCTTTTGCTCACCTGTTTGTTTGTGGCTTTCACCGCGGGCGATTTATTTGGAACGCTCCTTGTGGTCGGGATTACCACGCTCATCTTCACGCACATCTTCCAAAACGTCGGCATGACGATCTCGATTTTGCCGATTACGGGCGTGCCTCTCCCGCTTATCAGTTACAGCGGCTCCTTTGCGCTCATGATCATGTTTGGCCTTGGCATCGTGAATAGCGTCTGGGTGCATCGTAAAGTGCCGGTACGCTAAATCTGCTTCGCGCACTGCCGGAGCGCGTCGGTTTACAAATCGCTCGGTTCGGACATATTCCCCGTCCCGATGAACATCCTGATCAATTCTCTGCTCGTCCTCGAGGCGATTGTCGCCGTGCTCATGATGTTCGTCATCATGATGCAGAGGCCAAAGAGCGAAGGACTTGGCGCCGCCTTTGGTGGCGGTGTCACGGAGAATATTTTCGGCGCGCAGACAACCACGGTGCTGACAAAGATTACGACCTGGCTCGCAAGCATTTTCTTCATCGTTATCCTCGTGCTCTCATCGCTCTACGCGCACAAAAACACGAGCAGTTCCGCCGTTCGGCGGGAGCTAATGAAAACTTCCGGCGAGCAAAATTCGACCAACCCGGCTCCGGTGAAAGCAGCAGCCGAGGGTGCGGCCGCTGATGCCAAAGCGCAGGTCGTTCCAGTCCCGAAGGGAACGATCGCTCCAGGCGCCGGATCGTCACCGTCAGCGGCGGACGCGGCGGTTGGCGTTGTCCCAGCGGGCGCAGTTCCGGCAGAGCCGGCCGCGAGCGCCAGCGCAGCTGCCAGCCCGAGTTCGTCCGCGACGCCCTGACGATTGCGGGAGAACCCGGGAAACCGGAGCAGCTCGTGACCGTTTCGTTGGCCCGCTACTTCCGGACGCTGCGTCACGCGCCGGTAAAGCGGTGGCCGAAACTTCTGCGCCGTTGGATGGAGGGCCGGCTCGGTCAGAACAAACGCAGCGTCGCGGAAGAATGCGTGTTCGATTCGCTACAAACCTACGAGAAGCGATACGCACAGCTCGCACATTACCTCGGTGCACCGGAACGATTGCTCCCGCCTAACGAGCTGGAGTTCCTCCGCCAGATCGAGTCTCGTCCACGTCGCTATCCCGGCGCGATTGGGTCGGCCGATGCTCGTTTTTTGAGTGCGTTGACCAGTATTCTGCGACCGCCTCATGCGGTTGAAATTGGCACATTAACGGGCTTCTCCGCTGCCTTGATCGCGGCCGCGATTGCGCGCCGCTACGTCACCACCAACGGTCTCTTGGTCGACACGATCGATGCGCGCGAGCAATGCCTGATTGATGAAACCCGCCCGACCGGTTTCGAGATTGCTGAGATCGCGCCGGAGCTGGCGGGCATCGTGCGCCTCCATGCACCCTGCGATTCGCAAATTATCGGCCAGCTCGCCCACCGCGAGGAGCTTCGGTTTGTTTTTATCGACGCCAATCATTGCCATCCATACCCATTGCTCGATCTGCTCCGTTGCGCGCCTTATACCCGGCCCGAAGGCTGGGTCGTGCTGCACGATATCCAGCTCGGCATAAGCGGTCGCGAAAACTCCGGTGCGGCCTCGACTTCCCCGTTCGGAGCCGAATGGCTTTTCGAGGCTTGGCCTTTTCGGAAAATCAGCGGCGACAACATCGGCGCGGTGCAACTCCCCGTGGACCGAAGCCGCCTGATTCCGTTCGCGCTGCGCCTGATGTCGTTGCCGTTCGAGGTCCCCGGTCCGGGAGCGGCGCGTCTTCGCAGCGCTCTGCTCAAAAGTCTCGCTGGCCTCGTCTGAACCGCCAGCCACCGCGTTGACCTTTCTTCTCCGCCCGCTAGCCTCGGACCATGGTTGTTGATTCGCTCCATCGCTTGCGCGCTGCCGTGCGGGATGTGCCCAACTTTCCGAGACACGGCGTCGTTTTCAAAGACATCACGCCGATCCTGATCGATGCCGAACTCTTCCACGACTCGATCGGTTGTTTCCTCGAAAGATGCCGTGCGCTCGAGGTTGACAAGGTTGTGGGAATCGACGCGCGCGGATTCCTTTTCGGATCCGCGGTCGCGTACGCGCTCGGGGTAGGTTTCGTGGCGATTCGGAAGAAGGGAAAACTTCCGTTCAAGACAGCAAGCGCCGCGTACTCCCTCGAATACGGCGACGCCGAAATGGAGATGCACATCGACAGTATCAATCCGGGTGAAAAGATCGTACTGATCGACGACCTGCTCGCCACCGGCGGCACTTCAGCGGCCGCGGCGGCGCTGATTCGGAAAGCCGGCGGCGAGTTGCTCGAAGCGCAATTTTTAATCGAGCTGGAGTTCCTGAACGGACGGTCCAAGCTCAACCCAACGCCAGTCGTCTCCTTTTTGAAATTTTAGCTGCGGACCCACCGGGTTCGATCGCACCCGCGAACGAGACATTCCCCCGCAGCAGGTGGCGCTTTACGGCGGCGCTGAACCGATCAACGTTCTGAGATGCAAAGCCGGCTGCTGATCCTCTTCTGCGCAGCCGTGATCGCAGTCGCGACCGCTACTCTCTCGCCCGCGCAGACGATAACACCGACGCCGACGGGGACGCCAACGGCCACGCCAACTCCAACGATCAGCCC
>JAICMR010000049.1 GCA_025929155.1 Chthoniobacterales bacterium
GCTGCGACGGCGCTGAGCTTCCGCCATCAACTAATTCCACCAACCGCAAACTATGAAACACCCGATCCGACATGTGACCTCGATGTCGTCCCAAACCGCGCGCGGCGAGCGAAGCTAGATCGCGCGCTCATAAACGTGCGCGGACTGGGGGGAAGCGCGAGTACCATGGCGTTACAACGAACGGGTACCGACTAGTCGGTGGCGCACGCGATCGAAATGAACGACGCAATTGCTCCGACGGTTGCGGCTCTCATCGTCCAAGTGGCGCTTGGGTTGGCCGTCTATCAGGCAAACCGGCGTCGGCTAGCAAATAAGTGCTTTCTTTTGCTCTGTCTGGCCATCGCCTTCTGGGTTGGCAGCCTTTACTTCGCTTTCATTGCACACAGTCCGATCGTTGCAGAATTCGCAATTCGCGAGGCATCGGCGGCGGGTGTTCTTTATCTTGCGACACTGAACTGGCTGCGTCTTTCAGTTCGCCAGCGACTCCGGGGTTGGCGTGATCTGCTACGAGAATCGCGCCTTTGGAACCTGCTTACCGTTATTCTGGTCGGTCTATGCCAGACTAACTATTTTTTGCAGGGAGTTGTCATGCCGTCTGGCACAGCCGCGGCCCCGAAACCCGAGTACGGCAATGGGGTTTATCTCTATTCAATCTATCTCTTCCTCGGGCTCGTTGTCCTCCTTTCTAGTTACTTGCACGATCTAAGAAAGACGACCGGCAGGGAGCGCGCGGAACTTGCCTTCGTCTCCATCGGCAGCATCGCTGGTCTTGGTTTTGCGATTGTTCTCGGAGTTCTGCTTGAAAACTTCTTCGGGAAATCCGTCGCTCTGCAGTTTGCTCCTTTGCGATCCGTCGTCTTCAGCTTGGTCGTCGCGTATGGTATCGCCACCCGCAAAATTCTCGAGGTGGGTTTTTTCGTAAGGCGTGTCATCGCCTACGCCCTTCTGGGCGGATATCTTATCTCGCTGTACGTGCTTGTCTGGTGGATAAGTTTTTGGGTCTTTGTTCCTCTTTTCGGACCGGAAGGCCGTTCGCTTTCGCATGTTTTCGCGGCGCTAGTCATCGCGTTCGCGATGGCGCCCGCCAGAGGAGTTTCTCAATCTTTGGCAGACAGACTGTTTGTCGGAACGCGCCGCCTGGATTTTCAGGCGACCATGAATCAGGCGACCGCGATTTTGCGCTCGGTGACGACGCTGGCGGATTTGCTCGATCGGTTTGGTCTTACGATTGCGCAGGCGGTCGATGCTGACCGCGTCTTCATCCTGCTGCCGGAGTCGGATTTTTTCGGGCAACGTTATCCGGCCGTGCAGGCCGAGGCGACGGATCGGGTGCAAAGGATCGAATTGCATCAGGATCAGGCGATTATTACGCAGCTCGGGAGGACCCAGGAGCCGATCGTGCTCGATGAGTTACATCGCGTGCGCTCGACTCCGGAGCTTGAGCGCGTACGGCGACAGATGCAGTCGCTGGAGATCAGCCTCGCGATGGGCATTTTTTCCCGTGAACATCTGGCTGGGATCATGTTGCTCGGGCCCCGTCGCTCCGGCCGAATTTACGGGACGGTCGAGCAAAACGCTCTCCGTGTTCTCTGCGGGCAGCTCGCGGTGGCGATCGAAAATGCGCAGCTTTTCACCGAAGTTCAGAACGCGAAGATATACAACGAGACGTTGCTGCAGAATCTCACCAGCGGCGTCATCGCGGCGGACCGGAACGAAGCGATCACGGTGTTCAACAACGAGATCGAACAGGTCACCGGATTGCATTCGGCCGAACTGCTTGGGCGCAAGATCGGTCACCTGCCGGAGCAATTGCGCGAGATGCTCCGCCTGACGCTGAGCGCCGGCGAGCGGCAGGGCGACCGCGAGATCGTGCTGCGCGCGGGGGAAAAGACGACGGTGCTTCGCGCCAGCAGTTCGCTCTTTCACAACCAATCGGGCGAGCCGTTAGGCGCGCTCATGGTGCTGACCGATATCACGGCCTTGAAACGGCTCGAGATGCAGATTCGTCGGAGCGATCGGCTGGCGAGTCTCGGCACTCTTTCCGCCGGCATGGCGCATGAAATCAAGAACCCACTTGTCTCCATCAAGACCTTCGCCCAGCTCTTGCCGGAGCGTTATCAAGACTCCGACTTTCGCGAAACATTTTTCTCGCTCATCGGTCACGAAGTCGATCGGATCGACTCGTTAGTTAATCAGTTGCTGCGTTTCGCCCGACCCGCAAAGCCTCTCCTGAAACCGATGCATGTACACGAAGTTTTGGAAAAAGCGCTTCTCCTTGTGGGCCATCGTCTCTATCAAAAGGATGTGAAATTAGTTCGCTCCTGGCATGCGGAGGTTGATACCATCCGGGCGGATGCGGATCAGATCGAGCAAGTGTTCCTTAACTTTTTCATCAACGCTTTGGACGCGATGAAAACGGGCGGGTCGCTGACAGTATCAACCGACATCGCTTCGACGGATTCCTGGCCCACGGCCTTGCCGGCGGCCGACGATGATGTGCGGGAAATCCTGTGCATTACCGTGCAGGACGACGGGACAGGGATCAAACCCGAGGACGTCCCGCATGTCTTCGATCCGTTTTTCACGACTAAGGACTACGGGACGGGATTGGGTCTCTCCGTAGTACACGGAATCGTGCAGGAACATGGGGGCCAGATCGAAGTCGAGAGTGAGCTCAATCGCGGAACCAGCTTCCATATCCTCCTGCCGCTCGCCCGTTTTGAAGAAGAGGTCGCGGCGGCATGATTTACTCGCCCGCCGCCTGTCTTCTCTACACGCAAGATATCGAGCTCGTAAGGCGGAGTCGCGCTTACCTGCGACATCTTGCGCTGCTCCGCCATGTTCAGGACGCCGACCGCCTTGCGGCTGTCTTGCAGCAGAATGACCCGGCGCTCCTGTTGGTTGATCTGCGGGCACGCGAGATTCGGGACCTGCTCCAGCAGGTTCAAAGCGAATGGCCGGATGTGCTCATCGTGGCTCTTGGGACGCCGCAGTCCGATCCATTGCGCGACGCGGAGTCTGCGGGTGTTTACGCTGCAGAAGATCTCGGTCTCGATCGCCGGCGTTTTCAAAACCTGATCGAGCGTGCGCTCGAGCACTTGCGCCTCCGGGAGGAAAATCATGCACTGAAGAAGGCGAAGGTCGCCGTGCACGATTTTGCGCTGGTGGCGGAACGGAAGGAATCCGCGTCGAACCAGATGCTGAGAGAGATCGGCCGCGGAACGCCTTTGCCGGTGCTGCGTTTCGCGCGCGGCTTTCATGGGAGCGAAAACCCTGATGCCTTGATGCACCGTGTCGTCGAAGGATTGGCCGACGCGGCGACGGTAGCGCGAGTAGGACTTTTCGCGCGGGTGCGCGAGAGCGATCGCTACAAATTGCGCGCTGGTCTCTGCTGCCTTCCGGAGACGGGCGAGCTTGAATATCGCGAGCGCGATCCACTGGTGCGCTGGCTGGAATCACGAGCCTATCTCATCTCCCGCGCGCATCTTTCAGACACGATTGATCTTTCTGAACGTCAACTACTCCAGCGGACGCTGGATCGCTTTGGTGCGGAAGTCATCGTGCCTTTGCATGCCGAAGGCCGGATCAGCGGCTGGCTCTTTTTCGGGCATCGGTTAACCGGGCAACCGTTTGACTACTCGGGCCTGGAGGGCTTGATGCTTCTGGCTGACCACGTCTCGACCGTGCTGGCCAATGCGCGCCTGAACGAAGAAGTCACGCTGCAAAAAACGCTTGCGGAAACGCTCCTAGAGGCAATTCCGCAAGGCATCGTGGCGGTTGATGAAGAAGCAATCGTCCGCTGGTTTAACCCGACCGCGGAAACCATCCTGGGGATCGCGGCCGCAGACGTTCTCGGCCGGCCGGTGGAATCCGCCGGCAGCCGGATCGGCAGCGCGCTGCGCGAAGCGCTCGAGACCGATCGACCGCTTCCGCAGGAGCGTTGGGTCGCGCCGCACACCCGCCGTTCCGTCTCTGTCGAAACGCGGCGTTTGCTCCACGGAAACGACTCGTTAGGCGCGGTCGCCGTGATTCAGGATCTGACACCTGAGGAAACACTTCGCCAGAAACAGGAGTTGACCGATCGTGCGGCGTTCTGGACCGATCTCGCGGCGAGCATGTCGCACGAGGTGCGCAACCCGCTGGTCGCGATCAAGACGTTCGCCCAACTTCTGCCCGAACGTTTCGACGACGCTGATTTTCGTCGTGATTTTAATCAGATCGTCCTCCAGGAAATCGAGCGGCTCGATCGGATCATCACGCAGATCAATAACTTTGCGCATCCGCCGGAACTCAATTTCCGCTCGATTGATTTGCGGCCACCGTTGAAGAAAGCAGTCGATATGGTCCGCTCCCGTCTGACGCAGAACGGCTTTTCCGTCGAGACCACTTTGCCGGACGACCTGCCAAAGGTCGTCGGAGACGAAACGGCGCTCGCGGAGGCTTTCGCGCATCTTGTGGCGAACGCGGCCGAAGCCAGCTTGGGCCATCCGAAACCGCAGATCACGCTCTCGGCCAGACCCGTCCGCGAGGGTGAGCACACCAGCGGAGTCGTTGTGACCGTACACGACAACGGCAGCGGCATTTCCGCCGACCTGAAGGACAAGATTTTCTCACCTTTCTGCACGACCAAAGCGCGCGGCATGGGCCTTGGATTACCGATCGTGAAGCGCACGGTTTTTGATCACAACGGGCGCGTCGACATCGACTCCGATCCGCACGGGACTTCGGTCAACGTTCTGCTCCCTGTGGCGGAAAACGGGAACTGACTGGCGCTGCCTCCGTCGCAAGTTCTACACACGGGGGTTGACCCCGTAACCCTTAGCAGTCAAGAATGGCTTCGCCATGATCGTCACGACCAAAAAACTCTACAAAGTCGCCTACAAAAAATTCGCTGTTGGCGCTTACAACGTTAACAACATGGAGCAGATCCTTGGGCTCTTTCGCGGCTGCGCGCAGAGCAAGGCGCCTTTCATCATCCAGATTTCAAAAGGTGCGCGCAAATACGCCGATAAGCGCATGCTCGAAGCGCTCATCCGGACGGCGGAACAGATCTTTCCGGAGGCAATCTTCGCGGTGCATCTCGACCATGGCGACGAGGAAGCTTGCTACGATTGCATTGACTCCGGCTTTTACAGCTCAGTGATGATCGACGCCAGCCACGAGCCCTTTGACGAAAACGTCGCGATCACCAAGCGGGTCGTCGATCGGGCCCATGCAAAAGGCATCAGTGTGGAAGCGGAACTGGGCCAGCTCGGCGGCGTCGAGGAAGACATCAAGATCGACGAGGGCCACGCCTCCCTCACGAACCCGAAGGAAGCGGTCGAATTCGTTAGGCGAACCGAGTGCGATTCACTCGCCGCGGCGATCGGCACGAGCCATGGCGCTTATAAGTTCAAGGGAAAACAAGGCCTGCGGTTTGACGTGATCGAAGAGATAGAAAAGCTCATTCCCGGGCTGCCGATCGTGATGCATGGCAGCTCCAGCGTACCGGTGGAGGAGGTGGAGAGAATCAACGCCGCCGGGGGAAAACTGGATCCGTCCGCCCGCGGCGTGGATGAGAACGAGTATTTGCCTGCCGCGAAACTCGGCGTCACTAAAGTTAATATCGACACCGATGGGCGCCTCGTCTGGACGCGGGTGCACCGCGAGTTTTTCCGCGATCATCCAGAGCAGTTCGACTTCCGCGCGCCCGGCAAAATCTTTGTCGAGGAGTACGCGAATTTTATCGCGCACAAGAACGAGAAGCTCGGCTCCGCGGGTCAATTGGACGCGGTTCGCGCGACTCTGTAAGCCTGAAACGACCTCGATTCCCTCTTTGGAGGCTGCGGCACCTGTGTCAAACCACGGGCGGGCGATTTATCTTGCCCTAATTCCTCGTGGCGAGTAAAAGAGCCGCCGGAGCCGACCATGAAAGGAAACTTATTCAGCAGGGCGCCGGTCGTTCAAAAGAGCGTCCGCTTATGCTTCCAGATCTGCCGGCTGATCTCCTCCCACGCGGATGGTACCCCGTTTGCTAGCTACACCCCCGATTGACTCATATGAGTAAGGAATCCCCACCTCCCAACAACCTTAGCTTCCGGATGGCGCTCAGCCTTCTTTCCATGCTGTTGCTCCTGGCTCCGATCGGCCGCGCGCAGGAAGCAGTTCGTCCCTCGCTCGCTGGGGAGGCCGCGGCCGAGGCGCGACGTCAATCGCCAGAAGAGATTCCTTACAATCTCATCGCCGGTCCGGTGCGCTTCCTGTTTAGTGTCACCGGCGGCATCGAGTACAACGACAACATCAATCTCGCTGAGACGAACAAGCAGGATGACGTCATCATCCGCCCGCAATTCAACATCGATGCCATTTGGCCGGTGACGCAGCTCAACACTCTCAAACTTGACCTCGGTATCGGTTATGCCTTTTACCTCGATCATCCGAATGCCGACACCAATGGCGTGCTCATCCAGCCCGGCTCCCAACTTTCCTTCGATATTTTCGTGCAGGATTTTCGCATCAATCTCCATGACCGCTTCTCCCTCCAACAGGATCCGGTGGACCAGCTCGAATTGAGTAACGTTGTCGACTACGGCCGCTTCGAAAACACCGCCGGAGTCAGTGTCCTGTGGGACTTAAACAAAGCGGTCCTGACCTTTGGCTACGACCACTATAACTATATCTCCACGACCGACACATTCGACTATCTCGATCGAAACGCCGAAGAACTTAGTTTTAGTGCTTACTTCGCGTTCACTTCCACGACTGGTGGAGGCATCGAAAGCTCCGCCGTCTATAACTACTACGACCAGGACTTTCTGAATGACTCCGTCTCTTATTCCGTGGGACCATTTGTCGAGACGCAGCTGACCAACTACCTGAAATTACGCGCGGCCGCTGGCTACCAGCTAATCGACTTCGATGACGGCGGCTTCGTCCAGGACGGCAGCGATTCGAACGACTTCTACGCAAATGTCCTGCTCTCACATCGGATTAACGCAAACATCTTTCAGACACTGTCGGCCGGCCACGAGTCACAGTTGGGCGTAAATTCGAACTTCATCGCGCTGAATTACGTCCGGCATACCGCGACCTGGAACATTATCAATCATACTTTGCTTACGACCGAGCTTTTCTATGAAGATGGGGATGACTCGGGCGGTATCTTTTCTGAGCATATTCAACGCTACGGCGGAGCGATCGCGTTCGGCTATCAACTAACCAAGCACGTGACGCTTGGGTTGCGTTACCAATACACACAAAAGCAGTCGGATCAGCCGGATCGCGATTACAAGCAGAACCGTGTCTCGCTCGACGGCACCTACAGCTTCTAACCCTTCCGCTGTGCACCTATGAAGCGACTCCTGATCTTATGCAGCCTCTCCGCTCTAACCTTTCTGCAGGGACAGGCCGTCTTCGCGCAAGAGAGCAGTCCCCAGCAAGCGGTTATTCCCCGGGCGTCGGCCGTTGATCCTACGACACCAAACACTTCAGATAGCACCGTCCTGCGCACCAACTCCATGGCGGTGCTCGACGACAAAAAGCGTCTCGGAAGCGATGACTTCGTTAGCTTCCGGGTCGTTGAAGATCGCGACGGTGAGTCTCAGCACCTGCGAGTAAATGACAACGGCGAGCTGGAAGTGCCCTACGTCGGTCTTGTCCCGGCCGCTGGCAAGACGTGTCGCGAACTGGCCTATAATATCAAGGCCGCGCTGGAGCGGGAGTATTACTACCATGCTACCGTTATCCTGGCGGTCGATAAGGTCAGTGAGAAATCCCGCGGCAAGGTCTATGTGTATGGCGCGGTGAAATCCCAGGGCCCGCAGGAAATTCCGACCGACGAGACCTACACCGCGAGCAAGGCGATTATTCGCGCCGGCGGTTTCGGCGACTTCGCCGATAAGCGCAAAATCAAAATCACGCGTAAAAATGGCAGGGATCTTGTGGTTGACATGAAAGACGTGATCGAACGCGGTCAGACCGACAAAGATGTCGTCCTGCAACCTGACGACCAGATCTACGTGCCGCAGCGTCTGATCAATTTCTAACCATGCAGACTCCGGCTCTCGAACGCTCATCTCCGGCCACGATCACGACCGCGATCGTGACCCGGCTCCATCGCTACAAGGCGCTTCTCGTGCGCCGCTGGTGGATTCCTGTGCTTACCATCTGCCTTGGCCTTTTTGTAGGAGCCTGGATGATTTACCAAGCTCCGAACGCATTCCTTTCCACCAGCAAAATGATGGTGGCTGGTAAGCTGAATCTCAGTCAAAACGCTGTTTACAGCGAAGATACGAATAACTTCTACGGCACCCAGATTCAGCTCATGCAGAGTGACGACGTCCGCCAGGGCGCAGAAGCACTGGTGCGCGCGACCCACCCCGAACTTCCGCAGGCAAACGTGACTCTGTCAGTCTCCCAACGGCCCCGCACTTCTATCTTCGAACTCGAAGCTGTCGGTACTACTCCCGATTACACCCAGGCTTTTCTAAACGCCGTGATGCAAAAATATCTCGACGTCAAGAAAGGCATGCGGGCCGATGAAGGGAGCCACGTTACGACCGCGATCACGGAGCAGTTGATCCAGGTCGAGAAGGACCTCCGTAACGGCGAGGACGAAATGTTGGAGTATCAAAAGGAGAATAACATCGGCCTCCTCCAAGGCGAAGGGAATAGTGCGGCCGCTTATCTGGTGAAATTAAACCAGGACTACGCGCGCCTGAAAACCGAATATGACCTTCTCAATCTGCTCGACCTGGATCAGAACCTCGATCGGGCGCAAAGCGCGCCGCGCGCCGCTGCGAACGGAAGTCCTGTTCCAAATGAAGGCATGCCTTTCGCCGATGTGGGACCTGAAGGCGATTACCTTAAGGCCAAGCAGGCGGTGCAACTCTTAAAAGCACAGCGTGAGACTCTTTCAAGGGACCTGCGACCGAAACATCCGAAAATCATCAAGCTAAACGATCAGATCGACCAGCAGGAGAAACTCATCCAGCTCTATCGCCAGGACGCTGTCGAAAAATTGGAGACGCGTCGCAACTCGATCGGTAAGCAGATGGAGAATCTCCAATCCAACATTTCGGAATGGGAAAAGAAGGCGCTCGATCTCAGTCAGCGTCTCGCGGCATTTAACCGGATCAAGGACAAGGTCGATCGCCAGAAGACCCTCTATGATCGTCTCACGAACAGCCTGAAAGATGTGAATGTCTCCCAAGTGGTGGATGGCGGCGATCAGGTCGGCATCATGGAAAATGCTACGACGCCGGTCTCCGTCCGACCCGGGATGATCAAGAGCCTTCTCATCGGCCTCGGCTTCGGAGCTTTTACCGGATTACTCATCCTAGGCCTCCTTGACCGGATCGACGACCGGATGGCTTCGTTCAGTGAATTCCAGCACCAGTTCAGTGAGAACATTCTCGGCCAGATTCCCAAGGAGAAGACCAAAGGCAAGGTTACCCTTCTGCAGCCCGACGATGCCCGTCACATCTTTGCCGAGTCTTATCGTAACGTCCGTTCCTCGATTTTCTTCATGCCTTATGAAGGGCCGCGTCCGAAGACTCTGCTCGTTACCAGCGCTGTGCCTAACGAGGGTAAGTCCACCATTTCCGCGAACCTCGCGATTACCATGGCGCTTTCCGGCGCCAAGACGCTCCTGATCGATGGCGATCTCCGCCGGGGCGCGCTCCGCGAGGCTTTTGAGATTCAATCGAAAATCGGCTTTTCTGAAGTGCTGAAACAAGAGGTCAACTGGCGCGAAGTGATTGTCCCGACCTCTCTTTCAAGTCTCTTTGTTCTTCCGCGGGGTAACACCATCTCCCAGCCGAGCGAACACCTGCTTCGCGAATCGACTGATGCTTTCCTGAAGGACGTCTATAACCATTACGACTACATCATCATCGATAGCTCGCCGGTTCTCGCGGCGGACGATACCACCAGCCTCGCGCCTAAGATCGATGCCACGCTCTTCGTCGTCCGGCTTTCCTACACGTCCGCACGCCTGACGAAGAAAGCTCTTGAGTTGCTCTATAATCGGCAGGTGAATGTTCCAGGCGTCATTTTAAACTACGTCGATACTTCGCTGCCGGAATACTACTATTATCAATACGCGGAGTATTATAACACCCCTCCGCCGACGTCGGCTCCGGCACCATCCGGCCGGGAGGATGCGGTCCGAAAGCCATCTCAGGAACAAGGGCACCGCGTCTAGCTTTTCGTCGCGAGGCCCCGAGTCTGTCGCGGGATGATTAGGCTGAGCCCCGCGCGATGATCTCTCCCGAAGCAACTACCGCTTCTCCGGCTCAGCCATCGGCCCGGCGCGCGCTGAATTTTGCGCAGTTAGTCGGCCGTTTCGCCTCCGTGCAGATGGCCGTGCAACTCGTTGGTTTTGCCAGCGGAATTCTGCTCGTCAGGACGATGAACGAGCGCGAGTACGGCCTTTTTACAATCGCAAACACGATGCAGGGCACGCTCAATGTGCTGGCGGACATCGGCATCAGCATCGGGATGGTCTCAATCGGCGGGCGCGTCTGGCAGGATGACCGGCGTTTCGGCGAACTCGTCAGCACCGGGCTCCGCCTTCGCCGCACGCTGGGAGCGTTTTCGGTTCTCGCGATCACCCCGCTCCTCTATTTCATGCTCACGAAAAATGGAGCATCGCTTGCCTACACTCTGCTGCTCATCGGCGCGGTACTGGCCGGGCTTTTCGCGCAGCTCTCTCTCGGGATTCTGGAGGTCGTTCCGCGTTTGCGCGCCGACGTGCGTCAAATCCAGATCGTCGATTTCTCCGGCTCGTTCGCACGACTGATCGTCCTCGCCGGACTGACCTTTATCTTCCTGAACGCGGGCGCGGCTGCTCTCGTCGGTGCGGCGACGCTTTTCTTCCAATACCTGCTTATGCGCCGTTACGCCGCCAGCGTGATCGACCTGCAGGCACCAGGGAACCGGGAAGACCGCAGGGCCATGATTGGCTTCATCCGCAACCAGGCGCCAAATGCGATCTTCTTCTGTCTCCAAGGTCAGATCACGATCCTTCTTATCAGCTTCTTCGCCAAGAGCGCGGGCGCGGTTGCCGAAGTCGGAGCGCTCGGCCGGCTCGCGATGATTTTCACTGTCCTCGGCAGCTTGATGGCAAATATTTTCGCGCCGGCTTTCGCAAGATGTCAGGAGAAGAATCGGCTCCGCCTGCTCTATGCCGGAATCGTCGGCGGCGTCGTGGTCTTCGGCCTTTGTGTCATTGCTGGCGCCTGGCTTTTGCCTAACGAATTTCTTTTCATCCTCGGGAATCGCTACAGTCACCTCCAGTTTGAACTCCTCCTGATGGTCGGGGGCGCCACGCTGAATATGATCGCGAGTACACTTTGGGCGCTGAACGCATCGCGCGCCTGGATCACCGGCTCGTGGCTTTACATCCCACTTACGGTCGCGACCCAGCTCGCGCTCATCCCGTTCGTCGATTTCTCGACCGTCACCGGCGTGCTCGTCTTCAACCTCGCCTCTGCTGTCCCGAGCCTCTTGCTCAACATCGGGCTGAGCTTTCACGGTTTCCGTTTTCAAGAGGAGGCGCGCGCCCATGTGGTTGCCTAATTTCGGCTACCACTTCGCGCGTCTCCAAGGAAATTGGCGGCGCCAAACCTACCGCGCGCTCCTGCCGGCGATCGTTAGGCGGCCGGTCCGAATCCCTCGCGCGGTCCCGTTCAGCGTCTTCGCTTATTCGAATGAAGATTCTTTCCCGGAACAGGCGCGCTCGATTCGCTCCTTCCTCCGGCACGTCGGTCGGCCGACCACTTATCGGGTCGTTTCCGACGGCTCGTATACGGAAAGGAGCCGGCGACTTCTGCGGAAAATCGACCCATGTGTCGCGATCGAACTGGCCGGCGAAAACCTGCTCGCGGACCTGCCCGAAAAATTTCGGCGCTACGTCACCACCTATCCAATGGGTAAACAACTTGGACTCATCATGTCCCTTCCGCGCGAGGGCGAGCCGACGCTTTATGCGGACTCGGATATCCTTTTTTTCTCCGGCGCGCGCGACCTTGTTGAGCGCGCGGCGGAACGAAGCGCACCGGCGTATTACCTGCCGGATTGCCAGGAAGGCTCGGCCGACGAGCGCGTTTTCCGTGGGCCTAACGAATGTCGAAATCCGGTGAACTCCGGCCTGCTCCTGCTTTTCCGGAAACTCGATTGGTCGCTGGCAATCAGACGGTTCATGGAACTCGAGAGCGAGCCGACTTTCTTTACCAACCAAACGCTCGTCCACCTTGTGATGCACGCGAATGGCGCGCACCCGCTTGACCCGCGCAAGTATGTTCTGAAGCTCGATGACCAGACGATTTTTTCCGATCGGTACGCCGGTCCGCAGCTCGCGCTTCGCCATTACGTCAACCCGGTGCGACATAAATTTTGGACGACCTTGTGAGTGGGCCGAAAGCAGCAGCTCCACTTCGCATCCTCGCGGTCGTGAACCTCCCGTGGGATACGCGTCTCGGCGCCTCGCGCGTCTGGATGGAACTCGCGGAGGAATGGACCCGCGCCGGCCATTTCGTGGAAAAGTTTTGCCTCACCGATGCGTTCCCGAAGGCCACTTCATCAAGCGTGGTTTCGACCTTGCGCACGGCTCTTTTCCCGCGCCGCGCCGCCGCCTTCGTGCGTCAGAATGCCGCGCGGTTCGACGTGATCGATTGCCTGATCGGCACGCTTCCGTTCCCCAAAAAAACGCTCAATTTCCGCGGGCTTTTGGTGGCGCGGTCAGTTGGTCTTTACCGGCTCTATAACAAGTTTCTCCTCGAAGCAGCCCAGCGCTGGCCGGAAGAGCCGCACGGACGGATAGCCGGCCGGGTTTTTCATCACGTCCTGGAAAGCCGCTTCCTGCGGAACGCCAATGTCGCCGTCCTTACCTGTGACCTGCTCAATCTGCCTAACGAGAGTGAGCGCGAAGCCCTGGCTCAGGACTCCGCGGTGCGCGCGTCCGCCGTGGTGGAACCGTATGGCTTGAGCGATCGCTTTCGCAAGGCGCTGGCGCTGGCCGCCGCGCCTGCCCGCGAACGCCTGCGCCGCCAGAAGATTTGCTTCATCGGCGCCTGGAGTCTACGCAAGGGCTCACGCGATTGGCCTCAAATCATCGACCTGATTTGGAAGCAAAATACGAAGGTGGATTTTGTCTTCCTCGGCACGATGGTCGACGAAGAGGTTATGCGCGCCGAATTTCGCGGCGCCGATCCAGAGCGAATCGTCTGTCGGCCGAAATACGAGGCGAAGGACCTGCCCAGCCTCTTGGCCGATTGCACGCTGGCCTTGTTTCCCAGTTACATCGAAGGTTTCGGTCTTGCCGTCCTTGAGCAATTGGCGGCCGGGCTGCCCACGATCGCTTACGACGTGCCGGGGCCGCGCCAAATCCTCCCGGCCGAGCTGCTCACGCCAGCCGGGAATCCATCGGCGATTGCTCTGCGTGCGCTGCAAATTCTTGCGCTGCCTTCGACGGAATACGAAACGCTTTCGATCAATTGCTCGGCGGTTGCCGATCGCTACCGCTGGCGCGATATCGCCGCCGCGACCATCGAGCACTATCGGCAAGCTCGGGAGTCGTTAGGCAAGTGAAGCGCACGATTTTGCAGATTGTGCCGCGCGCGCCGGGCAGCCGCGAAGGTGTCGGGGATTACGCGGCGATTCTGGCGCAGCGCCTCGAAGAACCGCAGGAGTTTCAGATTGCTTTTGCGACCGCCGCCGAGCTTCGCGACGAGAACTGGCAGCCGCCGACCGCGACGACCGCGGTTATTCTGCACTACGTCAACTACGGCTACGACGCGCGCGGTGTGCCGTTGTGGTTGCCGGCAAAACTGAGGCGGATCCAGAAGATTTGCGGCGGCAAAACCGTCACGATTTTTCACGAACTTTATGCGGCCAGCTCCTGGCGCCGGAGCGCGTTCTGGCTTCAGCCGCTGCAAAAACTAATCGCGCGCGCAATCGCGCAGAGTTCGGCGATCTGCATCGTGAGCAGCGAAATCGTGGCAGATCAATTGAAGAAGCTGGCCCCCGAGGCGGCCGTGGTCGTTAGGCCCGTCATGTCGACCTTTGGTGAGCCGCGGTTGAGTGCGGAGCAATTCGCCACGCGCGATTCACGTCGCTGGGTGATCTGCGGCGGCACCGAATTAATTCGCCGTTCCGTTCGTTCTTTTCCCGGCGATCGTGAGCTCTTTGTGATTGGCGGCTCCGAGCAGCCGGAGATTCGAGGCCGACTGGATGACGCGCACTATTTTCCCAACGTCGAGGCTGCCGCCGCTTCCGAGATTCTCGCAGGCTGTGCGTTTGGTTATCTCGACTACTTCGAAACCGCGAATATTCGGACTGCGGCCGTGCTGAAGTCGACCAGCTTCGCCGCCTATTGCGCACACGGGGTTGTGCCGGTTTTTCCTTCGGGGGGTTCGGCTATCTCGCTGGATGACGACGCCTTGCCGGGACCATTCTGCCTAACGAATGTCCCGACGGAAGCAGAGCGATCCGCGGTCGCCGAGGCAACTTATGAGTGGTATCAACGCCACGGTTCCTCGACGCATCTTGCGGCGAGCATTGCGGAGGCGCTCGCATCATGAGCGGGGCGAAACTTCTGGTGGTGCATTGGAATCAGCCGGCCACATGCGCCGCGACCGTGCGTGCGTTGCAAGCGCAGGGCGATTCTCTCGACATCACCGTGATCGACAACTATTCCGAGCCGGAAAATTACGCGGAGCTAAGAGAGCGGCTGAATGCCGTCACCCCGAGCGAAGCCCAGGAATCCCGCGGCGAAACCCGTAAGCTCCGGCAACGGGATCCCTTGACACCGCTCCGCTCCGCTCGGACAAACGAGCCTTCCG
Organism: Chthoniobacterales bacterium; assembly: GCA_025929155.1. Taxonomy (GTDB): domain Bacteria; phylum Verrucomicrobiota; class Verrucomicrobiia; order Chthoniobacterales; family UBA10450; genus Palsa-1392. Next base: position 14,823 of record JAICMR010000049.1, read on the forward strand.
AAGTTGCGCAAAAAGCGGGAATGGATCCTCCGGTCGAAGTCGTCAGGCTGAAGGAAAATCACGGCTGGGGCGGCGCGCTCAACATCCTCCTGCGGCGTTGGCTCGACCGCGAAGCAACCTCCTTTTGTGTCATCAGCGCGCATGACGCCGAACCGGCTGCGGAATGTCTTCCGAAGCTGCTGGCCGCGGCCGAAGCGGACCCCCGGCTCGGAATCATCTGCCCGCAATATCCGGAACCGTTTGTCGCCAGGTTTTCGAGGCGGCGCGGTGTCAGCCCGGAAACTGTCGAGCCTCGGGCGAGCGGCACAGTGCAGCAAGTCGATGTGCCGCACGGCACGCTCATGCTCGTTAGGCGCGAATGTTTATGCGAAATAGGCTTGTTCGACGAACGCTATTTTGCCTATGGCGACGAACACGAGCTGGGCGCGCGCGCCCGGCGACGCGGCTGGAAAGTTGCGATGATCTGGGGCGCCGTCGTGACGAACCCGGGCACCGAGACCGCCAGCGCGTTGCAGAGCTATTTGTTCGCGCGCAATTCGCTCCTGCTCGTGCACGATTATTTCGGCAAAGCGGCTGCCTGGCTGCGCGTCGTTCTTTTGCTCGGCAACACACTCCGTCTGCGGTTTTCCTCCGGTGATGACGACGGATTTTCCGCGCGGGCGCGCTGGCAGGGAGTGCGTGATTTTCTTACCGGCCGTTTTGGTAAACCGACGTTACGATGAAAATCCTGATCTCCTCGCACGCTTTTGCTCCGAGCATAGGCGGCATCGAAACCGTGAGCACTTTGCTCGCGCGCGCGTTCGTGCGAGCGGGGCACCAAGTTGTCGTGCTCACGCAGACGGGTGAGCGGACGGATGATCAATTTATGTTTCGGGTGGTGCGCCAACCATCGTTAGGCGAGATCTGGCAGTGGCTAAAGTGGTGCGACGTTTTCTGGCAGAATAACCTGAGCCTGCGCACGCTTTGGCCCGCGCTACTCGCGCGCACGCCGGTTTTGATCACCCATCAGGGTTCCTACTGTAGGCGGCCCTCCGGACTCGATCTCGTGCAGCGGCTGAAACATGCGGTTGTCGCGCGCACAACCAGCGTCGCGATCAGCGGGGCCGTCGCGGGTTGTTTCAAGACGAAATCGGAGCTGATTCCGAACCCCTTCGATGCACAGCTTTTTGCGCCCGGCCCGCCGACCACAGAACGGCCTAACGACCTCGCTTTTCTCGGCCGGCTCGTGACCGAAAAAGGCCTCGACGTTTTGCTCCGGGCGTTGCGGCAGTTGCCGGAGCCGGTCTGCCTAACGATCATCGGTGCCGGGCCGGAGCGAGAAGCGACGGAGGCGTTGGCGACGCAACTGGCCGTTCGTGGAAGAGTCACTTTCGCCGGGCCGAAACGCGGTGCGGAGCTGGTTGCGCTTTTGCAGCAGCATAAAATCCTCGTTGTTCCCTCGCGTTACGACGAGCCCTTTGGTGTCGTCGCACTGGAAGCAATCGCCTGCGGCTGTGTTGTCGTCGGATCGAGTGGAGGCGGTTTGCCGGAAGCGATCGGACGGTGCGGCGCGACTTTTCCAAACGGCGATGCGGACGCCCTGGCGGCGAGCGTCGGGCAACTGTTGCGCGAGCCTAACGAACGGGTTCGGTTACTGGAGCATGCGCCCGATCATCTGGCGCGCTTCCGTCCGGAGGTTGTCGCGCGGCGTTACCTCACGCTTTTTGCATCGAAAGTTCGATGATTCTCCTCTCTCATCCCACGGCAAACCAGAATGTCCGGCAAACCGCGCTCGCGCTCGCGGAAGCCAGCATGCTGGCCGAGTTCTGGACCTGCCTGAACTGGCGGCAGGGAACGCTACTCGATCGGTCGTTAGGCGCAGTCGGCCGGATCCGGAGCGAGTTACGCCGCCGCTCCTTTCCGCCCGAGCTGGCTCCCTATCTGCGCACGTTTGCCTGGCGCGAATGGGGCCGGCAACTGGCGGGACAACTGGGTTGGAAGCGCCTGACGAAATATGAGAGCGGCTTCTTTAGCGTGGATGCGGTTTATTTATCACTCGATCGGCGGCTGGCGCGTCGCCTAACGAATTCTTCAAATATTAGCGCGGTTTATGCCTATGACGCCGGTGCGCTGGAGACGTTTCGCCGGGCGAAGCGGCTCGGACTAAAATGCATCTACGAGCATCCAATCATTTACTGGCGCAAAGTCCGTGAGTTGCAGCGCGAGGAAGCCGAACTGCATCCGGAATGGGCGCCGACTCTCGGCGCCCTGTCCGACAGCGAGGACAAACTTGCGCGCAAGGATGAGGAGCTATCGCTCGCCGATTTGATCGTAACGGCGAGCAGTTTTTCGAAGGAGAGCCTCGCAGCCGCGCCGGGCGTGCATGCACCGGTGAGAGTGATTCCGTACGGCGCCGCATTGTTAGGCCAGAAGCGCGTGCCTAACGACATCAGCCGGCCGCTGCGCGTTCTCTTTGTCGGCGCGCTGACGCAGGCGAAAGGTCTCAGTTACCTGCTCGAAGCGGTCACGCGCCTGGGCGGCGCGATCGATTTCACGCTCGTCGGCCGAAGGGTCAGCGAGACAACTCCAAGCGCGGCTCTGCTTGCGAAATATCGCTGGATTCCGTCGCTCCCGCACGAGGAACTCCTGCGGGAAATGTCGCATCACGACGTGCTCGTCCTGCCGTCGCTGCACGAAGGATTTGGTCTCGTCTTGAGCGAGGCGATGAGCCAGGGGCTGGTCGTGATCACAACGCCGCAGACTGGCGGACCCGACCTGATTGCTGATGGCGCGGATGGCTTTCTCGTGCCGATTCGCTCGGCGGATGCAATTGAGGAAAGGCTCGCGCTTCTTGCGCGCGATCGCGAACGCCTGCTCGCGATGCAGACGGCCGCGCAGGACAAAGCCGCTTCTCTGACGTGGGGAAATTATCGCCGGGCAATCGTGCGAGTGGCACGAGAAGTGATGAAGACAGAAGAGACGCCATGACCACAATTGCGGATGCGCGGAGCGATTCCGCCCGGAAAATTCCTCCGGCAGCGGGCGACACCGCGCGAACCATCCAGAATATCCGGCGTCTGATCTGGCTGTACCTCGCGCTCCTGATTTTCGAGGGCGCACTTCGCAAATGGATCGTGCCGCAACTGTCGGCGCCCCTCCTGATCGTGCGCGATCCGATTGCGATCCTTATCTATTTGCTCGCGCTTCGGGCGCGGGTGTTTCCCTTCAACAGCTACGTCGTCTCGCTCATCGTGATCGCGCTCCTCTCCTGGGCCGCGGGTGTCATCGTCCTCTCGCAATACGTCGCGATGAAGACCGTCCTCCTCATCACGGCTTACGGCGTGCGCTGCAATTTTCTGCATCTGCCGCTCATCTTCATCATTCCGGCGGTGATGGATTTGGAAGATGTGAAACGTGTTGGCTGGTGGACGATCGTCGGCATGATCCCGATGGCACTCCTGATGGCGTGGCAATTCAGCGCCTCGCCGGATTCATTTATCAATACCGTCGCGGGCGGCGAAGGGGTGCAGCTCGGCGCCGGTGGCGGAAAAATTCGCCCGCCCGGACCGTTCTCGTTCATCTCCGGCGCGGTTTATTACCTGAGCGCGACGGCCGCATTTATGTTGCACGCGGTGCTGGCGAAACTGCCTTACCGGACCTGGCTGCTGACCGCCGCCGGCGGCGGACTTTTCATCGGCATGGCCGTCTCGGGAAGCCGTTCGACTGTGCTCGCGGTCGGGGTCGTCGTCGGCTCGCTCGGGCTGATCGCGCTCGTTAGGCCGGCTCTCGTTGGCCGGAGCGGACGTTACATCGTGCTGGCGGCGATTGTGCTCTGGCTGATCAGTTATTTGCCCGTCTTTCAGCAGGGGCTCGGGATTCTCTCCGATCGATTCGCCGAGGGCGCAGCGGAAAATGAAGGTATGATGGTGCACGGTCTCTTCTCACGCGTCGCCGGTGGGTTTATCGAAGGCGTGCAGGTGATGACGCGAGCTCCGCTCGGCGGCTTCGGCCTCGGCGTCGGCACAAATGGAGGCGCGAATTTTCTAGTCGGTCACGCTGAATTTCTCCTCGCTGAGAACGAGTGGTCGCGGATTTTGCTCGAGAGCGGGCCGATCTTGGGGGCGGCATTTTTGTTCTGGCGCTGTGCGATCACTTTTCGCGTCGGCCGCCTGGCTTATCGGCAACTGATCCACGGGAACACGCTCCCGCTTTTCCTTTTCAGTGCCGCGTTTTTCGTGCTCCTTGAAGGTCCTTTTGGACAGCCGACCAGCCTTGGTTTCGCAGTGGTTCTCGCCGGGCTTTCGCTGGCGGCGCGCGACCATCAGGATGACGAAACGGAGACGTGGGAAGAGCCGGAGAACAAAACGGCACCACTCATCGCCCGCCGCTCAGTTTACGCGGAGCGATTGCACGGCAATTCACGGCACGAGTACCAGCCATCCCAATGATCCTCCTGATCGGTAACTACCCGGCCGATCAGCAGGAAAGCATGCAGCGTTTCGCCCGGCTGATGCTGCGCGGCCTAACGAATGCAGGCGTGCCCGCAGACTTGATCTGGCCGCGGCCGTGGCTAGGCCGGATCCGCTTCGCGGGCGGGTTTGTCGCGAAATGGCTTGCATACATCGATAAATTTTTGTTTTTCCCGCGCCAGCTCCGTTCGCGCCTAACGAGCGAGGTGCGGCTCGTGCACATCTGCGATCACTCGAACGCAATGTATGCCGCACAGGTAGCTGGTCGCCCGACTGTCGTCAGTTGTCACGACCTGCTTGCGGTCCGCGGCGCGCTCGGCGAAGTCGAGGACACGCCGGCATCGATCACTGGAAAAGTATTGCAGCGCTGGATCGTGGCCGGGTTGCGCCGCGCGACGGCGATCGCCTGCGCCTCCCGCGCGACGTTGCGCGATGCGGAACGTCTGGTCGCTCGCACAGAGGGAAAGCCGCAAATCCTCCTAATCCATCACGGCATCAATCATCCTTATCGAAAACAACCCGAAGCGGTCGCGCGCCGGCGGCTCGCGACAATCCCTCAGCTCGATCCGGCACGTCCGTTTGTTCTTCATGTTGGGTCGAATCTGCGGATGAAAAATCGCGAAGGCGCGCTTCGGATTTTCGCCCTAACGAAAAGCAGATGGATTGGCCAGCTCGTCTTCGCCGGGCAAAAGCTGACGCCGGAGCTTTCCTCGTTAGGCAGACAGCTGGGCGTGCTCGATCGCGTCGTCGAGGTTGCGGCACCAGATAACGAGCTGCTCGAAGCGCTCTACAGTTGCGCGCTGGCGCTGCTTTATCCTTCGCGTTTTGAGGGCTTCGGCTGGCCGATCATCGAGGCCCAAGCCTGCGGTTGTCCCGTGCTCTGTTCGGATCGCGAGCCGATGTCGGAGGTTGGCGGTGATGCCGCGATCGTACACGACGTGGCCGACGAAGCCGGCTTCGCCCGGGCGATTTTGCGCCTGACGAATCCGGTCGAACGCGCACGCTGGAGCGAGCGCAGCCTGCAAAATGTGCAACGCTTCTCGGCGGAGGAGATGATCGCGAAATACGTGAAGCTTTATCGCAGCCTGGGGGTGACGGCCTGACGATGTGCGGAATCGCAGCACATTTCCGACCCGACGGCGCGGCCACGCCGCTTGACCTGGCGCTGATCGCCCATCGTGGACCGGACGCGGCAGGGGAATGGCTTTCGCCCGACGCCTGCTTTTGGTTAGGCAACACGCGGCTCGCGATCCTTGATCTCTCGCCCTGCGGCGCACAGCCGATGATCGATCCCGCGACTGGCAACGTGCTCGTGATGAACGGTGAGATTTACAACCATCACGCACTCCGCGCGGAAATGCCGGAGGTGAACTGGCGCGGCACAAGCGATACCGAGACGGTTCTGCAAGGTTACGCGCACTGGGGGCGGGACCTTCTCGTTCGGCTTAAAGGGATGTTCGCCTTCGTGATTTATGATCGCGCCCAGGAAGAGTTGTTCCTCGCGCGCGATCGGCTCGGGATCAAGCCGCTCTACTTCGCGCCGGATGCCGACGGCATTCGCTTCGGTTCGGAAACGCGGCTCTTTCCCGACAAGATGCAGGTTTCGTCGGAGACGATTGCGGGATATCTGGAATGGGGCGCGTGTCCCGAGCAGCGTCTCCTTTTTTCCGGAATTGAAACGCTGCCCGCCGGTCACGGCATGATCGTTAGACGCAACGGGGCGCGCGAGCAATGGCGCTGGTGGCCGGCGCAGAAAGCTTTGCACTCCGTGCCGGTTTCCGCGCCGCAAAAGGTTCGCCGGCTGCTCGAGACCGCGGTCGAGGAACATCTGCTCTCGGATGTGCCGGTGGCAAGTTTCCTCAGTGGCGGAACCGATTCCTCGATCATCACCGCGCTCGCCGCGCAAAAGCTGGAGCGCAAGCTGAAGACCTTCTCCGTCGGCTTCGATCTCGCGGAGTTCGATGAAACCGCCATCGCGCTGGAAGTGGCACGGCGTTTCGGGACGCAGCACGAGCGAATCCAACTGACAGAGGAAGAAGTCATCGCGTCGGTCACGGAAGCCGTCGCGCATCTCGATTTACCGTCGGTTGACGCAATCAACACTTACATCGTGTCGAAAGCGGTGGCGCAGCGGGGCGTGAAAGTTGCGCTTTCCGGTCTTGGCGGAGATGAACTTTTCGGGGGTTATCCCAGTTTTCGCGATGCGCCGCGATTGAAGCTGCTCGCACGATTTCCACGGACGCTGCGCAGGTTAGTTGGCGGCGAACGTCTGGCGGATGTGCCTAACGAAGAGGGAATCGCGCAACTGGCACAATGGCGTCGTCGCTTTTTCACGGCTGCGATGTTGCGCAAAGCGGGTTTGCCTAACGAACCGACGCCGCTGTCAGAGCCGGTCGAGTTGCCGGATGATTTCGCACGGATCAGCTGGGCGGAACTGACCGGATACATGCGGCGGATGCTGCTCCGCGATGCCGATCAGATGAGCATGGCCGTCTCGCTCGAACTGCGTGTGCCGTTCCTCGATCACGAGCTTGTCGAGTACTCGTTAGGCTTGTCCGTGACGGAGAAGCGGCGTTATCGCGGCACGAAAGGGCTGCTCGTCGAAGCCTGTCGCGACTTGCTGCCATCGGCGGTTTACGAGCGGCCGAAGCGCGGTTTTTCGCTTCCGATGGAGGAGTGGATGACTGGGCCGCTGGTGGGTTTCGTCGAAGAAGGTTTGCGCGAAACGGTCGCGCGCACGCTGTTGCCGGAGTCGTTCGTCACGAAAGCGCGCGGCGACTTCCGCGCCGGCCGCCTGCATTGGAGTCGCCTTTGGAGCATGGTCGTTCTGGGCCATTTCGTTAGGCAACGCGCCTCCTGTGAAAATCCTGCGCTGCATTCGTTCGCTTAATCCCGCGCATGGCGGGCCGCTCGAATCGGTCAAGCAATCGACGCTCGTTCTGCAGCGGCGCGGGCATGAAGTCGAGATCGCTTCGCTCGATGCGCCGGGTGCGCATGATTTTCCTGCGCCGGTGCACGCGCTCGGGCCGGGGCGCGGGAGCTACGGCTACAGCGCGCGCTACGTTCCCTGGTTGAAAAAAAACCACGCGCGCTTCGATGCGATCGTCGTTCACGGCATCTGGCAATATCCGAGCTTCGGCGTCTGGCGCGCGCTTCATGGAACGCCGACGCCTTACTTTGTTTTTCCGCACGGGATGCTCGATCCATGGTTCAAGCGGACGTATCCGCTGAAGCATCTGAAGAAAATGCTTTACTGGCCGTGGGCCGAATCTCGCGTGCTGCGCGATGCCGCGGCCGTGCTTTTCACTTCGAAAGAGGAGCGTCGACTGGCGCGCGAATCGTTCGCGCTTTACCGGGCGAAGGAGGTAGTCGTGAACTACGGGACGGCGGCGCCGGAGATCGATTGGGCGGCGGCGCAGGAGGAGTTTTACGATCAATTTCCGCAGCTGCGGGGCGAGAAGTTCTTCCTTTTTCTCGGCCGGTTGCACGAGAAGAAGGGCGTCGATTTGCTGCTAAACGCTTTCGGTTCGTTAGGCGAAAAGCGCGGACAGTTGGTGCTGGCCGGTCCCTGCGCAGATGACATTTATCTCGAGCATCTGCGCGAGTTGGCGCGTGGTCTGCCTGTCACCTTCACCGGGATGTTGAGTGGGAAATTAAAGTGGGGCGTGCTCCGGGCGGCCGATGTTTTCGTGCTGCC
>JAICMR010000128.1 GCA_025929155.1 Chthoniobacterales bacterium
CCTTGCCCCTGTCGGGGGCGCTGCCGGCGTTCCGAAGAATCTTGAAGATCAAGACGCCATTCTCGCTGCCCGCGAGTCCAGGGATGGCCTCGTTGGTGACCGCACTAACTTCGGTTTTGCCTTTGTAATGGGTGATGGAAAGGCGCGCGTGGGTCTCGACGCCGGACAGGCCCTTTTGCGATTCATTGAGAATATTCCACGCGGTCTCGATCGGAACGTTGAACGACTTGTAGGCGACGATGTCGCGCCCGCAGAAGAAGTAGTGGTTATGACCGCCGGCACGGACGAACTCGCGCTGCAGAATGCGAAGGGCGGCCGGGTCATCGTTGATGCCTTTGATGATCGGCGCCTGGTTTTCCACGGTGAGCCAGCCACGCGAGGCCAGGCCCCGCATCGCCACGCCCGTCGCGGGGACCCATTGCTTAATGCCCTGCGCATCCTCGACGTAGTTTCCTTCCGAATCCTTGGCGAGGAATTCGTCCGGGTGCTCGAAGTGCAGCATCATGTGCAGGCCGACCTCCGGGTAGGTCTCGTGGAACCGATCGAGCATCGAGAGGAAAGTGTGGTCGAAGCGCTGGGGATAGAACGCCATATCCTTGGTGCCGATGCGGATCGATTCGACGCCCGCTTCGGCCAGCGCGGCGAGCCAGGCCGCCATCTTGGAATTGTTCAGCACCATCGCGTCGCCGCCCGACATCAGGATTTCGCGCAACTTCTCGCGTCCGCTTTCGGGATGCAGGCCTCCATTCGCCGCGACAGCCGCGTTGTGCTGCTTGATGTAGGGAATGATCTCGGGAATCGTCGCGAGCCCTTTCTTCGCGATGGTGCCGTCCTGTCGCTTGATCTGCTTACGGGCGATCAATTCTTCGCGGTAACAAAAGCGGCAATGTGCCGAGCAGGTCGAAATGACGTACATCAGTCCCATCTCGTACTTGTGCAGCAGGCCCTCGACGGGGCTGTAATCCATCTGATTGCCGGGATCTTCCGAGCCAGCAAGATCTAACGTCTCGTCGGGGCTTGCCTTCACGAGACGGCGAATCGCGGCGCTGTTCCTGGCGAGCTCGTAGTAATGGCGCGTGATTTTGACGGGCATCCGGGCTTCGACATCACGATTGGTGCCCTTGAGCGCTTGCAGGCGTGTCACCTCATCCTTGGAGTAGAAGTTCAGCATGTCCGCCGGTGCCTTCTCGTGGAAGAAAGGGGCGAGCCCACTGATAATTTCCCGCTCGTAGCGGCCTTCTTCGACGCCTTCGAGAAACTTCTGCTCGCGTGCGGTGGGGACGTAGGGTTGTGGCTGTGTCATCATCGTTCGGGCTCCATTAAAGAACTAATGTCGCAAAAGTTCTACAGGGTGTTCTAACTGCTGGAAAGAAAAAACAATCGCGGCGCGCACGATCGATGAGCGGTTTGAACGTTTCGGCGACGTTCTGGTCGCCTTTACCAAACGTGACACCGCTCACCACCTTGTCCCGTAATCCCGCATCAAGCGAGTCCGCCCTGCCCGGCCCGTAATGCCGTGCACGAGCGCGCGCTTCGTCTCGTCGATTAAAATGGCCATGAAATTGCGACCTCGAGTTTATTGTACCTCAGGCCCACTTATGCACCGCGTCCTGTTTGCGCGGGTCAGTCAACTCGATGATGACGCTGACTGATTTTTGGTTGAAGCCCTTGAAGCCGCCTTTGCGTTGCAGGTTTTCGAGGTGACTTCCGATCGCCCCTTCGTGCGCAAATTTCTGCGCCTGCTCCTCGGTGAGGAGACCTCTCGTCCGCAGCCTGGTGATTCGCTCTGGCCGCACGGCCCATCGCTCACCCTGGGTGAAAGCCTGTTTGAGGAAAGGGAAATCGGAAAATGGCGCCATCGTCTTGATATGGGCCGCGGCGAGCTGCTCGCGCAGGAGCTGATAATCAAAACGGCACTCCAGGTGATGCATCCCCGCATCGAGAAAACTTTCGCCATGCAGTCCAACCCAAAGCCCGATCGTGCGCAGTTTTTTTTCCTCCGGTGACAGTGGTTCTCTGGAGAAATCGATTTGCGTTTCGTCGGGGTAAAGATCGACGTCGTTGAAGATCGTGATTCCTTCGATCGGCTGCTCGACGATCTGCGCGCCCCAACCGGCCTGCGACCCGGCGTAATAACGTTCGCGACGATGGAATCCGAGCATGTCCCAGGCTTTCATGAGATCGACGAAATGTTTGCGCGAGGAACGAAAAGTATGGTGATCGTGATTCGCCCAGCCCAAGCCTAACGAGTCTTGCCGGCGCTTCTGCTCGATCGCGGCGCGATTGCGCTTCTGCCAGAAGGCGCGCTCTTCTTCGAAGACGAGATGACATGCGAGATCGCGCCCGACGAGATCGATCACATCCTGCAACCGCTCGAGCGAGTAAGCGTAACCCTTTACATCGCGGTCCCAACGGCGGCGGCGCGTCTGCCAAATCTCGCGCGCGGCGAGAAATTTCCTCACGTCAGCCGGTTGCGAGATATACCCGCGATAACCGCGCCGCTCGATCGCGTAAAAGGCCGCGTCGTTTTCCTCAAACGCGAGCAACTTCCGAAAGCGCGAATAAACCTCGCCTTCAATCTCGTTCGTGACGCCGTGGACGGCGGCGAATTCCGCGACAAACTCCGGCCGGATCGCCAGCGCGCTCGGATGTTTCGCGCCGCCGTCCCGCGCGAGCAAAATGCGGGGCAGCATCGCTTCGGGATGCCAGAGCGCCTTCAGGCCGCTTTTGTTTTCGCCAAGCGGATCCTCAGTAAACCCGGTCTCGCGGAAAGCCGCTTCATCGTCAGCCGAAACTACTAGGTGATCGACCCAATCAAGGAACAACGTGCCGGTCTCGCCGCGCATCCGTTCCGAGAGAATCCGCGCGAAGCTGTTCCGCTGGAGAAACGCGTCGATTCGTTCCAGAAGAAGATTTTCCGCGTCGTAACAGAGTGGCCAGTTGAACTGATTTTCGGCTTCGGTGGGCGCCTCAAGAGTTGTCGTGCTCATGACTAAAACGGTAGCCGACAGTCGGAAGTTGTCACACCGGACTGGCCGAGCCGGTTCACCGCATCGAGCCGAAAACAACGGAAGTAAGCGAAATCTCCATAGCGAATTTGAGCCGGAGGCCCGAAGTTTTTGCGCCTATTTCCATTCCCAAATGTCCGGTCGGGCTTCGATGTAAGCCTCAAGCAGGGCTGCGATCGTCTCGTCGTCGTGCAAGTTCGGATGCGAGTCGCAGCCGGTTCGCTCCAGCTTCGGATAAACCATCGAGTCGACGCGTTTGACCCCGTCAGCCCGAAGCTTTCCCAAAACTCGCCGGGCGCTTGCGGGATAATCGGCGCCGTGGTCGCTCGTCCACGTCATGAGCAGAAGCGCCTTCGGGTTTTTCGCGCGCAACTCTTTCATGAACGCGACGTAGGTCTTCTCGTAATCGGCGGCGAGAGCTTTCTTCGTCGCCCACGGTTCGTCCGGCCCCAGCGGCGTGGAGAAATCGTTCCCGCCGATCCCGATCACGATGATCTGCGGATGCCACGGCGAATCGTCCGGCGTCGGGTCGTCGAAAAGGGCGCGGGGATAAAGCATCGGCATTCGGTATTTCGGATGCTCGCGCCCGCCGTAATTACGCACCATCCCGAGACCGGAAAAGGCGTTGACCTGGTAGGTGGCGGCGAAGTGTTTCGCGACCAGCGGCCCGAAACTCTGCTGTGAGTCGGTCGTCTCGAAGACTTCCTCCGGCGTGCATTGCATAGCTGTCGAGGTGTTGCCGTAGCCAACGGTGAGCGAGTCGCCGATGAACTCGATGGCACGCGTCGCGACCGCGGCCGGGAGCGCATTCGCCTTTTCCGGCACGAAGAACCCTTTGAAAGCGCCCACCGCGTATTGCGTTTCCGAGCGCTTCTCGATTCTAATCGTGTGCTCGCCCGGCCCGAGATCGTGGAACGCGAAACTGCCCGTGCCGGGCTTTTTCAGCAGCGCCACGTTCCGGCCATCGATGAGGACATTGAAATTGTTATTCGGATCGTCAAAACCGAACGCCACATCGTCGCCTCGAAAACGCGCCGCGAAATAGATCGCCGGCCATTGGTAGGCCCACGCTTCTCGCTCTTCGCGTGTCACCCGCAAAGTGCGCCCGCCGATCAGCATATCGAGCCGCGTCCTTTCGTCAGACTGAGCGGCCAGCGGCAGGGCGAGAGCCGCAAGGAAAAGGCCAAACAGGAGCCCGCGCGTTATTCCTCGCAAACGCAAGCAGGCGATCCGGCGCATGGAGTTTTGAAGGCGCAGGCAGCTTCCTGCGCGGAGCCGTTCATCCACCGGTTGGGTTAGATAACTTAACGTACGTCATCCTCGCGGAGGCAGGTGAATGGCCGCGAGCATGCAGCGGGCACTGCCGCCGGCCAGTTCGATCGTCGGCAGCTCGAGCGGGACGAGCCGCGCGTGCTTCGCCAGGGCCGCGCGCTGCTTCTTGCCTAACGAGGCCATCGCTCGCGCCGAAAGGACGAGGAGGTTCTCGAGGCCGTTGTCGAGTTCGAGCGCGTTGCCGGCGTATTCCGTGATTTGTCCCCCGCTCAGCTCGATCACTTCTCTGCCGCTCGACGCGAGTGATGCGTGCACCCGCTCGCGCTCGGTCGCGTCGCGAATCAACGGAAAGCCCGCGAGGACAAATTTCGTCCCGATGCACATGAGCACATTCGTATGATAGACCGCGCGGCCGTCGTCCGTCGCGCTCTGGAATTTCACCGGCACAAATCCAAAGTCCGCGGAAAAGCGGTTAACCATTTCCGGATGCGTCCGCTGGGAGAGCGAGGCGTAAGCGAGGCGGTTTAAGTAATCGAGCACGAGGCTGCCGGTGCCCTCGAGGAAGTGCCCTTCTTTTTCGCCGGACGAATAATCGACGACTTCGCTGACGCGGTAGTGTTCCCGCAATGCATCGACCACCTCGGGCCGGCGTTCCCGCCGCCGCGCCGGCGAATGCATCGGGTAGAAAACCACACGCCCATCCTGATGCGTGGAGAACCAGTTGTTTGGGAAGACCGCGTCCGGCTTCTCTGGCGTCGGCGTGTCATCGATCACATGCACGGTCACGCCCGCCTCACGGAGCGTTTCCACCGCCCGATCGAATTCCCGTTCCGCAGCGAGCGCCACTGCTGAGATCTCATCCCGCGCGACGCTTTTCTGAAAAGCGTTGTCCGCTGCGGTCTCGGGATTCGGATGAAAGCCGTGGGGGCGGATCATCAGAACCGCGCGAGCACTTTGCGCGAGAGCACTCATCCTGCAGAAATTTCGGAGTCGTTAGGCAGTCGTGCTGCCTTCGTCGGGACTTCCGAACTGGATGCCTTGAGCGAGCGGAAGCTCAGTCGAGAAGTTGATCGTGTTCGTCTGGCGCCGCATGTAGCTCTTCCAGGAATCGCTCCCGCTTTCGCGACCGCCGCCGGTGTTTTTCTCGCCGCCAAACGCACCGCCAATCTCCGCCCCGCTCGTTCCGGCGTTAACGTTGGCAATTCCGCAATCGCTCCCGACTGCGCTGACGAACTTCTCCGCCTCGCGCATGTCGTTGGTGAAAATGGACGAACTCAACCCTTGCGAGACGTTGTTGTGCATCGCAATCGCTTCGTTGAAATCTGTATAAGTCATGAGGTAAAGCAGCGGCCCAAAGGTCTCGTGCTGCACGATTTCGTAATCGGCTTTCACGCGCGCCAGACAGGGCGTCATGTAGCAGCCGCCCGGCAAGCGGTCGTCGCTCAGCTTTTCGCCGCCGTAAAGAATTTTGCCGCCTTCCTCCTTCACTTTCGCAATCGATTTTTCGACGTTGGTGACCGCCTCGCAGTCGATCAGTGGACCCATTAAAGTGTCCGGCTCCAGCGGGTTGCCGATCTTCACGCCCTGATAGGCCCGAACTAATGAGTCCTCGACTTCTTTCGCGACCGACTCGTGCATGATGACGCGCCGGGTTGACGTGCAGCGCTGACCGGCGGTCCCGACCGAGCCGAAGAAGATTGCGCTCGTCGCCATCTTCAGGTCGGCCGTGGGCGTGACGAGCAAGGCGTTGTTGCCGCCGAGTTCCATGATCGTTTTGCCGAGGCGGCCGTGGACTGTTTTCGCCACGTCGAACCCCATTCGGGTCGAACCGGTCGCGGAAATAAGCGGTATCCTTTTGTCCGCGGCCATCTTTTGACCTAACGATGGGCCATCACCGATCACGAGGCTGAAGATCGCGGGATCCGCGCCGGTCTCGCGACAAACTCGCTCGGCGATCTTGATCACGGCGATCGCAGTCAGCGGAGTTTTTTCCGAAGGCTTCCAGACTGTCGCATCGCCGCAGACGGCGGCGAGCGCGGCGTTCCATGACCAGACGGCAACGGGAAAGTTAAATGCGGAAATGATGCCCACGACGCCTAACGGATGCCATTGCTCCATCAGGCGGTGACTTGGTCGTTCGGATTGAATCGTCAGACCATAAAGCATGCGCGACTGGCCGACGGCGAAGTCGCAGATGTCGATCATCTCCTGCACTTCCCCTTCCCCTTCCGCGATGATCTTGCCCGCTTCGAGCGAGACCAGCATTCCGAGCTCGTGCTTCTTTTCGCGCAGAGCGTTGCCGAGTTGCCTAACGGTTTCGCCTCGGACTGGCCCCGGAACGGTGCGCCATTTCAGGAAAGCTTGCTCCGCCCTAACGAGCGCTTTTTCGTAATCATCCACCGACGCGCTTCGGACTTTGCCGAGCAGCTTCCCATCGACCGGTGAGAACTTTTCAATGACCGCGCCGCCGCCGCCCCACTCTCCGGAAAAGGCGCCGTCGTTTTCCTCTTGAAGTTGAAGTGTCTTAAATATGTCGCGCATGAGTTTTCGGGGAGCGCACGCGCCCTCGCGTGTCGGTCGCGGCGGCCTCGCCGAAGCGTTTTGAGAGTTCGCAACGGCGAGGGCGCCATTGCCAGCACGCGAGGGCGCGTACGCTCCCCCGATTCATGGCCGCGTGGGTCATGGATTCGCGCCTAACGACTCCGCATCCGCTCGCACTGTTCACGGAGCCGACCGATCGCTTCGTCGACCACTTCTTTTGTGATATCAAGCGCGGGACGAAAACGGATCGAGCGTTCGCCAGACCGGAGGGTAAAAACGCCCAGATCGAACGCGCCTTTCCAGAATTCCTCGCGGGTCGCCGGATCCGGTAGATCGAAGGCCAGGAACAAACCGCGACCGCGCACCGCCGTGATGATCGGCGATTCACTTTGCAAATCGAGTAAGCGAGCGAGGAAATGCGCGCCGACGACACGTGCGTTTTCGACCAGATTTTCTTCCTCGATGATCTGGAGAAAATGGGTCGATCGCACCATGTCGGTAAAATTGCCGCCCCAGGTGGAGTTAATCCGGCTGGGCGTGCGGAAGACGTTCTCCTTCACCTCGTCGAGTCGCGGGCCAGCCATGACACCGCAGACCTGCGCCTTTTTCCCGAACGCCATCAGGTCCGGCTGGACGCCGAAATGTTGGCAGCACCAGGTTTTGCCGGTGGCGCACATGCCGCACTGCACTTCGTCGAAAATCAGCAGCATCTCGTTCTCGTCGCAGATGCGACGGAGCGTGCGGAACCATTCTCCGCGAAAGTGATTGTCACCGCCTTCGCCTTGGATCGGCTCGATGATAATCGCCGCGATATCCACGCCACGCTCGTGAACGAACTGCATGATTTCAGCTTCGGATTTTTTCTCACGCGCGATTACATCCGCATTGCGTGCTTCTTCCCCTAACGAGTAGTCGATGCTCGGTGTGGAAACACGCGGCCAGTTAAATTTCGCGAACAGATCGGTCTTCTTGGGATCCGTGTTTGTGAGGCTCATGGTGTAGCCGCTTCGACCATGAAAAGCGTGACGGAAATGCAGAATTTCTGTTCCGCGTTCGCCCCGACCGGCAGCCATGTTCTTGCGCACCTTCCAGTCCATCGCGGCCTTCAGCGTGTTTTCGACCGCGAGCGCGCCGCCCTCGATAAAAAGCATTCGATCGAGTGGCGGCATCCCGACCACACGCCAAAGCATATCGACGAACTGTGCGTAACCTTCGGAATAAACGTCTGAGTTCGCGATCTTGATCTCCGCTGCCCGAAGCAAATCGGCTTTCACCTCCGGCTTATCGAAATGCGGATGATTGAACCCAACCGGATTCGAACCGAAAAATCCATAGAGATCGATCAGCCGATGACTGTGCGCCGCATCGTAGAGATACGATCCTTTGCTCTTCTCGAGATCAATCACGATCCGAAAACCATCGAGCAGAACATGCTCGCCGATTCGGTCAAGGACGGTGGTTTGCGGCTGGGTTTGGTTTTTTTCGCGCGGCTGGACGCGGCTGCTGGCGGCGACCCTCTCGGCGAGCGTGGATGACGAACTCATCTGCGGACCTTAGCTGGAGCGCGGAAGGCGGTCAATGCGACCCAAGTAATGGACCGAGCGCGAAACAAGGCGGAAGTTGAGCGAGCCATCTGCGCGTGCACACTGTAGCGCATGAAGCGACTCGCGATCGTCCCTCGTCGGTCGTGTTGGATCAACACGATGAGCGAAGAGCGCGCCCTCTCGTGAACCGCGCCGTCGTTACCGGGCTTGGGTTCATCACCAGCATCGGCAACAACCGCGCCGAAGTGACGGAAAGCCTGCGCATGCAGCGGAGCGGGATTGAGATCCTTCCGGAATTCGATCGGCCGGAGATTCCGGTCAAACTCGCCGGAACGATCAAGGGCTTCGAGTTCCCGACCGAGAACTTCGAGACCTGGAAACTTCCCTCCAGCCTAACGATTCCGCGCCAGCAGCTTCGCTCGATGACACCGCACGGCGTCTTCGCCCACGCCGCAATGCTCGAGGCGATTGCCGACGCGGGCCTGACGAAGTCGCAGGTTTCGCACAACCGCACCGGACTGTTCTGCGCCTCGGCCGGCTCAACCCGAATGCTCTATCGCAGCGTCGGGATCATGGTCGAAAAAGGCATCCTCCGCTGCCACCCGCTGAGCCTCACGAGAACCATCGCCGGCACATTGAATTTCAACCTGATTGCCAACTTCAAAATCCGCGGCGCTTCGACCGGTTTCGTGAGCGCCTGCTCGTCGTCGGCTCATGCTTTTGGCTACGCGCTCGATCTCGTTAGGCTGGGAAAATTGGATGTCGCGTTCGTGGTCGGCGCGGAAGATGGCGATCTTTTCACACTCCTGCCTTTCGCGAGTTGCCGCGCGCTCACCCGCGGGACCGATCCGTCGAAAACACCCTGTGCGTTCGACGTGAAGCGCGATGGCTTTGCCGGAACCGGCGGCGCCGCCGTTCTCGTGCTGGAAAGCGCAGCGCATGCCGAGGAACGGCACGCAAAAGTCTATGCCGAAGCCGCCGGCTGGGGCCAGACCTCCGACGGATACGATCTGGTGGCGCCCGAGCCAAATGGAGACGGTCTCTCCCGCGCGATTCGCCTCGCGCTCGAGGACGCGGGC
>JAICMR010000175.1 GCA_025929155.1 Chthoniobacterales bacterium
ATGGCGACGGCCAGGTCCTGATTGGTATCAACCTGGCGCGGCTGCAGATTCAACGTGGTCGCAGTGTCTCCCGGTTGGTGGATTTTATTGACGTCCACCGTCGAAAACGCGAGCAAGCTCACGAGGAGAAAGTCGCAAATGACGATGAGAATCGATCTATTCATTAATTAAGGCGTTGAATGGACGGTTCTCACCATCATCGCTGTATCCGAACTGGTTTCCGACTCCAGCAACAGCCGGCGGCGCGCCGGCCGAAGATGGAAAATTTTGAAAACAGAAACGAAGATGATGCCAAAGGACGTCGATCCGTAAGCCGCCATCAGGCTCAAATCCGCCGCTTTAAGCAACACGATGATGAAGGAGATGATCGTGCCGACGAAGCCCAGATAAAGGCCTGCGTCAAACAGATGTTCCTCGTTTTCAAGCAAGCGCAATTTCATCCGCGGCCCGACCTTTTGCCGTCGGATCTCCGCCAGCTTCACAAGGCATGAGATGTAAAGCAGGCCTTGCAGCACGAAAAACAGCCCAAGCATTAAGAGGTTTTTGTTCATAGACATATGTTGTTGACCGGTGACTGCTTTGCCGACGGCGGCGCCCACAACAGGCAAACGCAATCGGAGCGGAAAATCGACTCGCTGAGTCTCCTGCGAGAGAAACGGCTCGGTGATGAGCAGGACGAACGTGAGAAAACCCAGGCCAAACAATATTTCCCGGGCCACGTGCAGTCCGCCGACCTGAAGTGGCTTTTCAAGTTCTTGAACGGGCGGACGAACCACATGCAGCGCGGCAGCGATCAAAAATCCGCCGAACAAGTACAGGAAGATTTTTAAGCCGATCGCAAACTCCGGCGTTTCCAGCGAACGCTCCAAAGCAAAGTCAAAGAACGGTTTCAGCAATCCGGACCGCAATGTTTCGGACCGTGGACCAGGAACATACAATCGTTCGCCGCGTCGCAAAAGCTCATTCAATCCCTCGCGATGGAAACGCAAAGCGGCGGCGAGATCATCCATCCCGGTCTGCCCGAACTTCATCAGATAGCGGCCGACCTCATCCGGGCGGGAAGAGAGGGCCACAGCCGAGTACAATATCGGCAGCCGCGATTGATAGCGGCGCATGCTGAATGCCAACCGCCGAAGCGTTTCCGCGTCGTCAACATGCCCGACGAAAACCACGAGCTGGCCCCAGTTGAGGCGCTGGCCCAACGAAAGGAAATCCATGTAAATCTCTTCGATTGCCTGCGGGCTTCCGCCGTGAGTTGCCTGCGACGCGGCGGTGAATATGCCGTTGCTAAGGCCGGGGGAGAAATGATTCTGTTCAGCGAGCATGGCGCAGATGCAAAGCGCCGCATCGAACGCCTGCCCTGCCGCCGATTGAGAAGGCGGGAAAACTGTCGTGTTCGTGAGTGACTGGGTGTTCAGCAGTTCATGAACGAGCGGCCGGCTTGACGCGCGAAATAGTCCGAGTGCTGTCGCCCGGTTTTCGAATCGGATCATTGAGTCGGTAATCGGCTCCGACACGCTGAGTGGGACTTTTGGACGATTGAAAATGACTTCGAGTTCAGATTCGCCCCCGCCCCATATCAACCAGGACGGATGCTGGCTTGCCACATTCGTGATGCTGGATTCGAGCGCTTGGCGGCCCGGCAGTGACAGTGACTCAGCCGCCGAGCAGACTAATTCCGCCGCCCCGAGCCGCTTTTCATCGAGCAGTTCCTTCCCAAGCTCCGGCAGCGAAGGAGAATTCCTGCCAGCCTTCTGCAGCAGATGAGCGTCCGTAGCCCGCAAATGGGCCGGAACCAGCCATCCGAGCAGTACACTGAGAACGCTGAGCGCAATACAAAGAAAAAACGAAAGCCAGCGTCGCAACATCAACTCCGCGGAATGTAATATAGTGAGCGAGGGGATGGAAGATGGAAGATTTTGGCGAATTTCCGGCCCGTTTGATTCTGGAACCATTCAAATCCCGGGAACCAGAGCATGTCGTCGAAATGTCAGCGCCATGACATATCAGAAGATTAGTCGTTCACAATTCAGCCACTGACATTCAACATTCGCACATCATTTCGCCGCCGCCATTTCCGGCGTCGGCGAACCCATCTCGCTCTTTGCGCCGCAGCAATCCTTATCTTCAAACGAAATCGGTGGCACGATCCCACGCCTTGCGTGCATTCGGATCAGCCAAAAGAAAATCCAGCGCCGCCATTCGATGCGCCAGCCGCCTTCTGTTTCCCCGGCGAGTATGGCGACAATCGCGTCCACGAGGCGTATGCGATCGCGCGGCTGCATGAAAATCTCGATGAATGGCTGGGTGTAAAAGCCTTCGACCATTTCCCAGTAATATTTCATGGCGCGAAATACCCGCTTTTCGTATCGCGCGAAGAGCTTTTGGCCGTCATTGCCGCTCGCCAGCGCTTTTTCCACGGCTTGCGCCGCCAGCCGGCCGGAATGCATTGCCAGGAAAACGCCCGCGGAAAATATCGGGTCCATAAACCCGGCCGCGTCGCCCACGCGCAGCAGGCGCGGTCCAACCAGCCGCCGGTTATAATACGAAAAGTCGCCTGTCGTTTGCATGCCACCGACCGGGCGCGCGTGCTCCATCCGATCGCGCATGTGCGAGCTGCTTCTCCAGATTCGGTCGAAGACTTCGGCCGGCGGCCGTTTTGCCTTCGAGAATTCCTCCTGGTCCATGACGAGGCCGACGCTCGTTTTTGTTTCGGAGACCGGTATCAGCCAGAACCATTTATCTTCGAACCGGACGATGAGCGTGTCTCCGCGCGAGTCTCCATCGTCGAGCTTTACCCCTTCGAAATGGCCGAAGATCGATAATTTCTTGAGGCTTGGGTGAATAACACGAAGGTTTTCCTGATTGCCGGTGAGATTGCCCCGGCCGCTCGCGTCTATAAGGAACGAACCTTCGAATGTTTCAGTTTTGCCGTTGCTGTCTCGCGCCGAAACGGACACGCCGTTTGCATCGTAGGTGGTTTTCGTGACGGTCCAACCTTCGCGCACTTCGGCGCCCGAAGCAGCGGTATGCTTCAACAGGATATCATCGAACGTCGCGCGCTCCACCTGGACGGAGAAAATGTGGCGCGTCCATTTGCCGTTCCGGAAGCAGAGCTTCAAGGATTTGCTCGAGTTGCTCAGGTGAAACTGCGCTCCGAGCTTTTTAGGAAATCCGGCCGACTGCAGCGCGGGCATCACGCCGAGCTCCTCGAAGATGCGGTTATTATACGGGAGCAGAGATTCGCCAATGTGAAAGCGAGGGAAATGCTCCTTTTCGAGCAGCAGGACGCGACGGCCTCCGCGGCTGAGATACGTCGCCACGGTGCTGCCGCCCGGCCCGCCGCCGACGACGATGGCATCGTACTTCATAACCGATCGATCAGGCCGCGAGTTTCTGTTGCACGGCATCGGCAATGGTATTGACCGTTTGCAGAATGCTTTTTGCCGCCGCCGGGTCGGGAATTTTCAATCCGAAATTTTTATCGAGCGCGACCACGATTTGCAGCGCGTCAACCGAGTCGAGCCCCAGGCCGCCGGGCCCGAACAGCGGCGTGTCGTCGCCGATGTCGGCGGCGGTCACCTGGAGCATGAGGTTCTCGACCAGCATGCTCTTTATTTTCTCTTTCAGTGCGTCTTTGTCGTCCATCTTAAAAAATGTTACCGGGTTTCCCGCGCGAAAAACGTAGTGAATACCCTAAGAGCCAGACTTCGCTTGCACAAGTCTGGGAGCGCCCGGGCAGGACCCGTTACAGTATTCCCCCGTCGACTTTGAGGACGGCGCCAGTGATATAGCTGGCTTCGTCGCTGGCGAGAAAGCGAACCGCCGCTGCCACTTCAGCAGCCTTGCCAAACCTTCGCATCGGCACCTTCATTTGGGCGAGTTTCCGTTCTTCCTCGCCCATGCCGGCCAATGCTTCGGTTTCGATGTACCCGGGACAAACGGCGTTCACGGTGATGTTCATGCGCGCGACTTCTTTGGCGAGCGACTGCGTCAACGCGACCACTCCGGCTTTCGCGGCGGCGTAATTGGTCTGACCCGGCGGCGCCAGCAAAGCGCTAAGCGACGAGATATTTACGATGCGCCCTTTGCGTTGGGAAATCATCGTTGCAAGGACCGCCTGGCACCCGTGAAACACGGCGTCGAGGTTGGTTTCGATAACGTTCGACCACGCATCAGCAGACAACGTGGCGAGCAAGCCGTCTTCGTGCTTGCCTGCGTTATTCACAAGCACGTCGAGCCTCGAATGCTTTGCAACGATGCTTTCAACGGCGGTTTTCCACGAATCGGCTTTTCGCACGTCGAGATCGAGCAGGTGACAGCGGCCGGAAAACTCCGCCGCGAGCTTTTCCGCCCGATCTCGTCCGGCGCGAACGCCCAAAAGCACTACGCAAGCGTCTGCGAGAAAGGCGCGCGCAATGGCCTGGCCGAGTCCGCCATTTGCGCCCGTGACAAGGACAACGCGGTCGCTCATGCGGCAGAAAATTCGGCCGCAATAGCTTCTTCGTTGCAGCCAACGACATTGACGACAGCGGTGCGGCAAGCGCCCTGCTTGATGGCGTCGACCGCCGCCA
>JAICMR010000137.1 GCA_025929155.1 Chthoniobacterales bacterium
CGCTGGTGTTTGGCCCTTTCACGCTGACCGGCTTAGTCGGCTCAGTTTTGCTTGGCGTGTAGGGCGCCTTCGCGGCTTGGCTGCTCTCTTGCAGTAAGTGGAAATAGTCGGTCGCGAACGTCTCGTCCCATGCACCGCGGGCTTCCGCCGTACTGCAGTTCACGTCATCGAGGACTGCTAATGTCTCCAGCGTTTTCGAAATCTGATCCGCCAGCTTCTTGAACTTCGACGCGTCGGTGTCCTTCGTCAGCTCTTCCGAGGGGTCAACCGGATTGTAGACCGGAGCGCCGTCGCCCAAGCGCTGCTTCACATTTTCCAAGAGAGTCCGAAACGCCTCATCTTCGCGCAAATTATGCCGCGTGTGTTTCTCCGCACACACCACGGTGAGGATCAGCCCACTCGGTGCATCCTCCTCGAGATGGGCGCGAGCGTACTTCTTCAGCAGACGCGTCATGCGCCGAAGCTGAGGCTCATCCTCCCCTTGCTTGTGCGTCTTCTTCTCTTCGTTCCGATACCAGTCAGTAATTTGAGTCGGTGAGGCGTCGTCACTCCAATCGGGCCCGGCGAGCTCAAGCGTTTCATTGCCGGCTGCATCCGTGGTAACGCGGTACACTGGGATATCCACTTGCGTGCCATCGGCGTAGACGATGCGGACGCAGTTTTTGATCACCTTCGGATCCTTACGAAGGCCGCCGCCGCCGATAAGAGCATCGCAGACCATCTGCTTGGCTTCCTCTGCAGACATGGCGGCGCCCGCATCGGAGATGAGCTTTTCCACTGAGAACGCTGCACCGTCGTCGATGTCGTAATCGTTCTCCGGATGTTGCGTCATCGTTTTCATGGCGTACGAGCCCTGGATCACGAACCGGTCTGGGTGCGGATCCTTGTTCTTTGTTAGTCCACGCTTGAGGCGCGCACGGTTGGTATCGCGCCGCCCGGTCATCTCGGATCGATCCTTGGGGCAGAGGGTAACTTCGTCGTCGTGGTAGTTGAGGATGTCTTTGGAGCAGTTCTTCATGGTGCGTGTTTTGTACTAGGGTTGGTCGTTAAAAATTCCGCAGATCACCTCGGCGTTATCACCGCTCGGGTTGGCGCATTGGCTCATTACTGCTTGTGCTTTGTTGGAGCCGAGCTGTTTGAGGAGGCTGAGGCCTTCTGGCGTCGCAACATCCAGCCCAAGGTGTTCGCTCTGGGCAACGCCGATGTATGGATCTTCAATCCGCACGATGCGCACTGGCCTCCCGAGCTCAGTGATGCGTCGCGCCATATGAGCCGCCATGTATTTGCTTGCCGCTGCTTGGGCGTTCATCACGAGTGCTGTCGTCTTAACCCCGATCTGCCAGCCCGCCAGACCCCGGTTCGCTTCGGCCGTCGGTGGATCACCTTCAGCGAGCCCGGCGGTCCCAACTGATAGGATGTCGATTGGCCGCCTCGGGTCGGTCGGACCTCTGGAATCGTCTGCTTTTTCTGCCATCTCACAAATCTCAAGTGCCTCCGTTAGTCCGACCATGATCGGGTCGTTACACCAGAGGCCTCCGTCTGCGAACGTGTCGATCGTCCCTGGGCGCGTCGGGTCGTTGAGAGGGGCGAGCGGGAGAAAGATGGGTGCCGCGCTCGTTGCCATGCACACGTCAACGACGCGGTAGTGGAGGTCGATCTGGAAGCGAGAATTATGCGGAGTCTTGAACACCTTCGGGTGGTGATTGAGCATTCGCGTGCTTGGAATGCACAGCGCGATCGACCGCTCGTTGAACACGTCACCCAGTGTTTTCTGGCCGAAAATTTCGGTCAGTGCCTGGCGAAGCGGCTCCGCTTTGTTCGCGGCAGCAAACCAGCTTTGCCGTATCCACCGCAGCTTGCGCCAGAGACGTGAGGACAGCGGGTTCGCGAAGATCTTTGGCCCCTCGACCTCATATAATTGCGCGATCTTCGAGATTGGCACGCCCGCAGCGAGGCCGCAGGCCAGAATCCCTCCCGTGCTTGTGCCGGCGATCAGGTCGAATAAGCGCCCAACATCGACGTCAGCATCCTTACGTCTCGCCGCGAAAAACGCTGCAAGAGCGGCAAGAACGGCTACGGTATAGAGCCCGCGGATTCCTCCGCCGTCTAACGCCAGCACTCGATATGGTTTGATCTTGTCGGTCATTTCGATTTTAGATGACGCTCAGACATCACCCTTCACATACTTAGGCGGCGAGATTTTCTTTTTTTGGAAATAATCGCGCGGTTTTCCAAATTTAGGACCGAGGACCGCCTTTAGAGGTATTATGCGAAAGCGACAATGGACGAGACAGAGAAGCTGCGACTGCTCGGCGAGCAGATCGAGTCCGCGTACCCAGGTCTCCGGAAATACATCGGATACATGACCTCCGTTAGAGGTTTGCCTGCGGGTTATGGCGACCCGGACGACCTGATTCACGAGGCGGTGGGAAAGATAATCGATGGCTCTCGCGCTTGGGATCCCGCGAAATACCGAGTCGGTGCTCACCTCAGGTGGATTTTGAAAAGCATGTTGAGTGACAAAGGCGTGTATCAGCGCGAGCGCAACAAGCCGCTTGGAGACATTGCGCCAGGCGTCGATCCAGAGCCCAAGACAGGGAAAGACTGCGTTCTCTCCGCCGAGGAAATCGAAGAACGCTGGGCCGCCGCTAAGGAGGCGATTGGCGACGACAAGGAAGCGCTCGACTACATAGAGGCTGTTCGATTGGGCCTCGAGAAGCCCGCCGAGATCGCCGAGATGACCGGCATCCCTATCGAGCGCGTTTACGAACTACCGCGCAAATTCAAGAAACTGGGGCCCATTGTGAGCGCCCGTTTACAAGCCTCCCGCGACGCGGAGGCGCGACGATGAGTTACAACGAAGAATTCGACGCATGGGAGAGGGTCGCGAACCTTCTGTCCAGCGAAGAGGTGGCAACATCTGACGAGCATCGCGCCGAGCTGGAGAGCGAAGGAGTCGATGTCGCCAAGAGCATCGAAGCTCTGCGCGCGTTGATTCGCCAAACTTACCAAGCACGACTTCGCGAAACTGCGGCGGCCGAGCGGTCCGTAAAGCTCGAAGCGCTGCAACTAACCGTCGTCGAGATCGCTGGCTGGCCGCTCGAGAAACTGCGACAATGGCTCAGCGATGCCGAGAGGGGTCGTTTCGGAGCGGACGTGGCTGGACTCACGATGGCGTATCATCGCAATAAGGAAGACAAAGCCGCGACGGAAACCGAACTGAGATCGTTAGTTGCGGACATCATTGCATCGAAAAAGTGAGTCTAGCCGAAACGCTCTGCCGTGATCAAGCGCACGCCGTCTTGCGTCAGTTCATGGGCGGCGCGCCTAACGAAATCGATCTAAACACGATTGTATGGAGTGTCGGGCGATTGCGTGTGGAAATAGGGCAGCTCGACACCGCTGAAGGAAGATTGATTGCGGGCGCCGATGGCGGCTTCATCCGCGTTCGGGAAGGGGTGCGGCCTCTCGGGCGTCAGCGCTTCGTCGTGGCGCACGAGCTGGGTCATTTCTGTCTGCACAAAGCTAAGTCTGCTTTGGACACCTTTGCGCAACTCACCGACTGGAAGACCGGATCGCGTGAGATGGAAGCAAACACTTTCGCTGGCGAGCTTCTGATGCCGGAGTTCCTCTTTTCTCCTCGCATCCAGAAGAAGACACCTTCGTTCGCGTTGATCGATGCGCTCGCCGAAGAGTTTGTCACGAGTAACTTGGCTACAGCGGTGCAATTCATCAAGTACACACGCGAACCATGCGCACTCGTTCTAATCAGAAATGGCAAGATCGCGTGGCGCTGGAAGAACTCCGCATTTGAGTTCTGGATTCGCGACGACCTGCACCCTTATTCGGCGGCGGGCGAAATCTTCGCGGGTAAGAGCGGTGATACCGAAAAGATGGTCGCGGTGCCAGCGTCTGCGTGGCTGACCCAATTCGAGGGAGACGACGATGCGGAAATCAAAGAAGACGCTCGCGAACTGCAAGGCTACGATACGATTGTCTCGATGCTGTGGATCGATGAGGTTATCTGATTCGCTCCTTCTTCCTTCCATTCCGCGGCATCGCGTCGCTTTGCGTCGGGGTAGGCCAAGGCCTGGCGACAGTCTTCGAACGGGAGTGAGTTTGGAAGTGGGCCTGACTGTCAGATCGTTCGAGCTGCCGGCGCCGCTGCAACGCATCTCACGCGTCATTCTATTGTCGATCTCACGAAGTTCTTCGCTGCTTCCATCAGACGTGAAGTGGCCATACTTTGCAAAGTGTGGCAAAAGGGCGACGGGTCCACGGCACCGCCACCACCACCACCACCCGAACTCGAATGCTTAAAGCATTCGAGTTCCACGTAGTCGATGCTCGCTGAGGAGAGCATTGCGCTGCGCGTGTAATTTCTATACGTGAATCACGTATAGCACGGTGCCGGGGCGGAAGATGGACACGTGGATATGCAGGCCGAACGAGCGGCGCGATTGCGATCGGTCACCCGCTTGGTTGCAGCGGCGCCCGCCTGGCCACGACGCTGATCCATCAGATGGCTCGCACCGGCGCCTCGCGCGGCATCGCGTCGCTCTGCGTCGGGGTAGGACAAGGCTTGGCGACGGTCTTCGAACGGGCGTGAGTTTGGAAGTGGGTCCGTGCGAAGCGCGGCGATGCAAGGGGAAGACGTCGCTTGTCGATTCGTATCGCAAAAGCTAACCTTCACCGCATGAGCCTCG
The DNA here is from genome assembly GCA_025929155.1 of Chthoniobacterales bacterium. Classification (GTDB taxonomy): domain Bacteria; phylum Verrucomicrobiota; class Verrucomicrobiia; order Chthoniobacterales; family UBA10450; genus Palsa-1392. The sequence goes on from JAICMR010000137.1 coordinate 4,707, forward strand.
CCGAAATCGAGCAGGCAGTGGACAAGCTGAGCCGCGATGAACTCGCGAAGCTCGCGGCCTACATAGCCCGTCAGGACAAGCTCGGCTGGGATGAACAGATCGAGGAGGACTTTGCGCCCGGCGGTAAACACGCGGCTGCTTTGGAGAGAATCGACGCAGAAATTGACGCTGGAAATTTCCGCCCGATGCCGTGAAGTCCCACGCGCTCGCGTCGTTCTGGCGATGTTATGATGAGTTGCCTGAGCACGTGCAGCGACTCGCGCAAAAGAATTTCGCTTTGTTCCAGGCGAATGCGCGGCATCCGTCGCTCGGCTTTCAAAAGAAAGGCGGCGTTTACACCGTTGACGTTGGCCGAAGCTATCGTGCGATCGCACGGGAACGAAACGGCGACTACTACTGGTTCTGGATCGGCACGCACGAGGAGTATAACAACTTTCGCTTTTGAGCTGCGCCTCTCCTTCTTCCCTCTGCATTCTTCCTTCAAACTTTCTTGGGCATCGACGACGCAAAATTGAACGTCAACGGCGGCGCGATTGCGATCGGTCACCCGCTTGGTTGCAGCGGCGCCCGCCTGGCCACGACGCTGATCCACCAGATGGCTCGCACCGGCGCCTCGCGCGGGATCGCGTCGCTCTGCGTCGGGGTAGGACAAGGCTTGGCGTCGGTCTTCGAGCGGGAGTGAGTTTGGAAGTGGACCTTCCTGTCAGATCGTCGAGCGCGTTATCCAGTGCGCCACATTATGGCTCGATAGCGAGCATCTTGATAAATTCTGCCAAGCGAGATGCTTCGGCCTTCGTCAGGTCATGCGGTAGGTTAGCAAGCGTCACTACGACACCCGGTCTTACCGGCAGGGACGAGTGATACGTTCCTGGTCGGCCACTCGTTACCGGCTCGAATGGAGAATGTGCCTCGTCCGGTCCAGCAATTTCAGCGGCTTTCCCCTTTTTCCGCGAGCCAGCAGTCGTCCTTGTCTTGACCGTGAAGTTTGCGGGGTCGTTGCGCCAATTTAGAAACAGATCAATAGCTCGGTGCACGCGACGCCCATATTCCTTCAGTGACGATGGATTGAAATCCTTCGCGCGTTTGTTGTTAAAGCGTTTGATGACCCCATCAAGATCTTGACTGCCTAGGTCGCGCTTCTCTTCGTCAGTGAGCACTCCCAGTACGTTGCGGGTAGCGACGGCAAGCGCCTGCGCGGTTGCTGTAGGCATTAATCCCCGGTCACTAGCGTGATCGAGAAACTCCAGGAGGTCGTCCATCGAATATGCATTTGCCATAGGGTATCTCCAAACGTTATATTGCCCTTATGGAGACAATATAGCGTTTTAATATGGCGAATGCAAGCGATGCTTACCCGCGGTCACTTAGAACGGTCGTCGAGGCTGATCTCGCCCTCCACTCTGTCGTTGCCGTTATGGGTGCCCGTCAGGTCGGGAAGAGCACACTCTGCCAAAAAATCGCTCGCCAGCGAGGATTAGCGCACCGGACGTTGGATGATCGGGACGTCAGGGACCAGGCTCTGGCGGACCCAGAAGGTTTTCTCGCAAGTCTGGGCGACCGCGGAGCTTTCATCGACGAAGCCCAGCGGACGCCGGATCTCCTTTTATCGATCAAAGCAGTCGTCGACAAGGACCAGCGGAAAGGGCTTTACCTTCTTAGTGGGTCAAACCAGCCGCGAATGGGAAGGGCCGTTGGAGACTCGTTACTCGGTCGCGCAGCATACAGAACATTGCGCCCCCTGACACTCAGCGAATTGCGATTCGACGATCGTCATCTCGGATGGAGTTTTCTTTTTGCCGGAAGTGATAAGGACGTCGTTCGCGAGCTGGGTCAGCGTGCAGCCGCAAGCGGACAACTTGAGTGGCGCGACGTGGTTAAGACCGGTGGTTTTCCGCGGGCAGTCGCGGCACCAACGGAGCAAAGATTGCGTCTATTGGATGACTATGTTCAGGTCTTCTCGAATAGGGACATTCGGGAGATACTCGCAGTAGAAACGCCAGCTCGTGTGGAAGCGTTTGTGCGGCTACTTGCCGCAAGAACCGGACAGGAGTTGAACGCTTCCAAGTTGTCGAGCGAACTCGGCGTTGCTGTCACCACAATCAGGCGGTGGTTGGAAGCGCTGCAGCGCAGCTACTTAGTTGAGCTTTTACCTCCGTACTCACGCAATCCAGGAGCCAGAGTCGTTAAGGCGCCAAAAGTGTTCATGGTTGACGCGGCCCTTGCGTTGGCTGCCGCACGTGAAACGACGCCAACAGGGTTTCATCTCGAGACTTTGATAGCTAGTGACCTGTTGGTGTGGAAGGATGGCGACCCAACTCGGGATCTTTTTCACTGGCGTCTCGCTTCCGGCCAAGAAGTTGACTTTGTCCTGCAGGAGAATGCCAAGTTGGTCCCGATAGAAGTCAAAGCGGCGAAGTCGGTGAGCGGTTCGGAGGCGCGTCATCTCCGCACCTTCCGTGAGCAGTACGCAAATTGCATCCGTGGGCTCTTAGTTAGTTGCGATCCGGAGGTTCGAGTTCTAGAGCCGGGCTTAGTGGCCTGCCCTTGGTGGGCCGTGATCTAAGAGCGGCAGTTCGCATTCGTTCCCTCGCACCAAATTTGTCCGCCCCATAGGAGGCAAGGCCAACAACACAGGCGAATTCCGGCGCTCACTGCAATCAGCAACAAAAGGTCGAGGCGAGGCCGGCGACCGTCGCTGCCAAACGAAAGCGTTGACGTGTGCGAAGCCGAGGGAGCGGTCTTTTCGGATTTCGCAATCAGCAGCGCGATGTCGCCATTGGACTCGGCTTTTCGCCCGGAGTTGTCGCGTCTCAGTCAAATTGCCAGTCCAGCGTCGCCTTCGAAAACAGACGTTTTTAGCTGCGGGCGCTCGCTCTCTTCCACAGGGCAGCCGTGTGCGAGGCCCGATACCTGAGCGGCCCGCCGTCCGGTTTTTCGCTCCGCCGTAATCGGACGCGGGATGCAGACAAACTCGGTTCGCATCTCCGTGTCCCCCAAGGTCGACGAAATCGAGGTGCGGAGCGCCCCGTCCCAATCGATCCGTCCCTCCGCTCGCTCAGCCCATCGAAGCCAGCTTGGCAAAGCCGGACTTGAACGCCCCCACCAGCGTGTCGATCTCCGCTTCGGTCATCGGCGTGGAGAACACGCACGTACCCGTGCTGATGATGATGCAACCTTCGTTGTAGAGGTGATCGAGCAACGCCTTGAGTCGGCGCGACTCGTTAGGCGTCGGGTAGGCCTCGCGGTAATTTCGTGGCGGCGTTTGCTTCATGTGCACCAGGAACATCGAGCCCGCCCCGGTGACGCTCGCGGGCGCGCCCGTCGCGCGGATCGCGTCTTCGATGCCGTTCCTGGCCCGATCGGTCAGCGCGTTTAGGCGCGCCACCGCGGGTCGGTCGAACTTCAGCATCGC
>JAICMR010000116.1 GCA_025929155.1 Chthoniobacterales bacterium
ATCAACGATGCCTTTAAGGCGATGGAGCGCCAGCTCAAGACGCTCATGGAAAAGCAGCGGCGGGAATAATTCGGGCGGGGCTTTGCGGCCTGTCGAAAAAAATTTAAAAAAAGTTGTTGTCATCTCTAGTGGAATAGTAGACTTTCGATTTAAGTCTACTGCAGCACTAGAGAATGAACATTTCGAAACGCAGCGAATACGCACTCCGAGCCCTGATCGATCTCGGCATCGCGCAGGAACTCGGTCGGCCCATTTTGCAGGTCTCGGAACTGGCGGCGAAGGAAAAGCTGCCGATAAAATTCCTCGAGCAAATTCTCACCCAGCTCCGCGCGAACGGCTATGTTGAGACGAAGCGCGGCAAACATGGCGGCTATCTGCTCGCGAAACCGGCAACTCGGATAAAACTCGGCGCGGTCATTCGCCTGCTCGACGGCCCGCTTGCTCCCATTCCCTGCGTCAGCCAGTCCGACTATCGCAAGTGCAGCTGTCCCGACGAAGCGCACTGTGGCCTGCGCATGGTGATGCTCGATGTGCGAAATGCGATCTCCCGCATCCTCGACCGTTTCACCCTTGCTCAAGTGGTCGAGATCACGCTGCGCAAAATGCGTCGCGATAACGTGATCGTCCCTTTCGCTCAGCGCGCGGTTCTCCTGGAAGAGATTCTTCCTCTTCCGGCAGCTGGTAGCTAGTCAGAGAAACGCGGCTGCACGGCGCTCAGTCTCGAGAGTCTATCTTACCAAACAACCTCAACCGGGGCGCTGACACCGAAGCGCCTTTAGCTAATTCGCAGCATGATCTTACACTTAACAACACAAATCAGACTGCTGACTCTTTCGCTGGCGGGAGCGGTCATCGCCCTGTTACCCATCCTCAGTGATGCCGGCCAACAAACTACCAACAAAGAGGTGCCTCCCAACACAGTCAAAGCGGAGACTAATCCACTCAGCTTCTGGGACGGCCGCCTTATCTTAGACATAGAAGAGCGCATGCGCGGAGAAATTCGCGAGAACAACCGTGACTTCGACTCATCGATCAAGGACGATAACGATGATTCCTGGCTACTGAACCGCTTCCGCCTCGGTCTCACACTCAAGCCTGTTTGGTGGTTGAAGGTTTATGGGCAGACTCAGGACGCCCGCGAAGCTTTTTCTGACCGCTCGAATATACCCGGAGTTCGCGGCGCAGAAGGCGACGATAGCTTCGACCTTCGTCAGGCGAGTATCTCGCTTGGGGACGCGAAACAGTTTCCGCTCGTTCTGACGATTGGCCGGCAGGCGATTAGCTACGGAGATGGCAGGTTGGTCGCCGACTCACGCTGGGGCAACCTAGGCCGAACCTTTGATGCCATCCGGCTCCGGTTCGAAGAGCCCAAATACTGGCTGGAAGCGTTTGCCATGCGTCCCGTCCAGATCGAACGCCATGAATTCAATCCGAGCGACTCGGAGGACAACTTTGGCGGGCTTTACTTCTCCACCACCATCATTCCGAAACAAACGACAGATCTCTACTTTTACTATCGCGACAAGCAGGATAATCAGCCCGACTTGGATCCAACCAATAAGGTTGACCCGGAAGGTAGCTTCAACGGGCCGGCTGCGAGCTTTGCTACCCTGGGACTGCGCATCAAATCGAGTCCCGATAAATGGGACGGCTGGGATTACAGCGCGGAGTTCGCTTACGAAGTCGGCGATCTCTATGTCACCGATCGCAACTCGCCGCGATCTCACTTAAGCGCTTTTGCTCTCGCCGCCTCCGGCGGCTATACACTTACCGAGACCCTTTGGAAGCCGCGGTTCGGTCTGGAATACGATTTCGCCTTGGGCGACGATAACCCGAACGACGGCGACTCGCATTCCTTCCAGACTCTCTATCCGTCCGGCCACGATAAGTATGGTTTGATGGATGAGTTCGGGTGGCGCAATCTCCACGACCTCCGCGCCCAGGTGAATCTGCAGCCAACCCGGGAGCTTGGGCTCGAGGCCCATTTTCATACCTTCTTCCTCGCCGATACAAGCGACTACTGGTATCGCTCCAACGGCATTTCGGTCTTGCGCACTAAGACGCCCGATGGGCGGGATGTTCGGACCATCGGCGCAGATAACTTTGCAGGTAACGAGATCGATTTCATCGCTACTTATGATTTGACCAGGAATATCAAGGTTCAGGCGGGTTACAGTCACTTCTTTGCCGGAGCCTACTTGGCGGATACGGGCGCCTCCTCGGATGCCGATTTCGGCTTCCTTATGACGACCTTTAGCTTCTAACTTCCCGACGTCAGCAACATATAATGAGACTCATCACAATTATCGCAGTTGGACTGTCATTTGCCTTTGCTTGCTTTACGCAGGCGGCAGAGAAGGTCGTTCTTCGCTTCGGCCACTTCCCGAATATTACTCATGCGCAGGGCGTGATCGCACACGGCCTATCCCGCCAGGGGAAGGGCTGGTTTGAGCAACGGCTCGGCCCCGATGTGGCTATCCAGTGGTTTACCTATAACGCCGGACCATCGGCCATGGAGGCGATCTTCGCGCGCTCTCTTGATCTCACTTACGTAGGGCAAGGGCCGGCGCTGAATGCCTACTTCAAATCCGACGGCGAAGAGATCCGCGTCCTCTCGGGCGCCGCGACCGGTGGCGCAGCTTTGGTGACGAGGAGTGACGACGCCATCAAGACCGCAGCTGACTTCCGTGGGAAAACGATCGCCACCCCCCAACTCGGGAACACCCAGGATATTTCCTGCCGCGCCTGGCTGAAAGCCCAGGGCTTTCGCGTCACGCAAACCGGCGGGGAGGTAAAGGTGTTGCCAGTAGCGAACGCTGATCAACTCGCCGCCTTTCAACAAAAGCAGGTCGACGCCGTCTGGACGGTCGAACCGTGGGTGACACGCCTCTTACGCGAAGCGAACGGAAAGATTTTCTTCGACGATAAGCAGGTTCAGACGACCTGGCTGGTCGCAAGCGAGAAGTTTCTCAACGACCATCGCGACGTCGCGCGCAAGATCGCCACTGCGAACGAAGATCTAACAAAGTGGATCCAGGCAAACGCTGTGGAGGCGCAACGCATTCTGGCCGCCGAGTTGAAGGAAGAAACCCGCGCGACGATCGCTCCTGAAGCAATCACCCAAGCCTGGCAGCGAATCACCTTCACAACCGTCGTTTCGCCGCAGTTGCTGAGGAAGGCCGTGCAAGACGCGAAGGACGCGGGATTCAGTCGCGGCTCGACCGATACCTCTAAGCTGTTCGTTCGACCCTAACGAATAAAGGAGTTAGCAATATGTATTTCACTAAAATCTTGGAATTCCCGCGCGCGGTTGAATCTGACGACATCGTGCCGGGAGCTTCTGTCCGGGAAGAGTTGCGTTTTGTCCCTCCAAGCAAGCTGTCGGTCGAGAAGGTCTCGAAAACCTTCAGGACGAGGACAGGCCCGGTACAGGCGCTCGACCGGGTAAGCCTGCAGGTGGGCGAGGGGGAGTTCGTCTGTCTGGTGGGCGCCAGTGGCTGCGGTAAATCAACCCTCCTGAATATGATCGCCGGCTTGGAAAAGCCTGACGACGGAACGGTGACGGCTGACGGTTTACGTGTCACGGCGCCGGGACGCGAGCGACTCGTCATGTTTCAGGAGTCAGCCCTTTTTCCGTGGCTCGATGTACTCGGGAACGTGCTCTTCGGATTAAGGATGAAGCCGAACCTGACGAGCAAAGACCGGAAAGAGGTGGCGCGTTATTACCTTGATTTGGTCGGCTTAAGCCGCTTCGAACGATCGAACATCCACGAACTTTCGGGCGGAATGAAACAACGGGTTGCCCTCGCCCGCGCACTCGCCCCGAACCCGCGGATGCTGCTGATGGACGAGCCGTTCGCCGCGCTCGACGCCCTAACGAGGGAACAACTCTACGGGGATCTCCAGCAGATCTGGGAAAGCCGGCGCAAGACGATCATCTTTGTAACGCACAACGTGCGCGAAGCAGCCTGCCTCGGCGACCGGGTCCTGCTTTTCTCTCCGCATCCGGGCCGCGTCCGTGAAGAATTCCTAATCAGGCTGCCGCGACCGCGCGACATCAACAGTCCCGAGCTGGCCGAGTACGCCAGTCGCATTATGCGTTCACTCAAAGGATACAAAAACGACATTAAGGAGGTCGCAGAATGAAACGTGCTTTCCTATCGCTTCTATTTTTCGTAGGTCTGCTACTGGTCTGGGAAGGAGTCACGCGGCTGCGTCTCTGGTCGCCCGTTCTTTTGCCGGCGCCGATGAAGGTGGCGGGGTATCTGCAATCCGCCGCGTCCGATGGCACACTTTGGACCGCGATTTGGGTTACGCTGAAACGGCTGGTAATCGGCTACCTCATTGGCCTGGCAGGCGGCATTCCCCTCGGTCTGCTAACGGCGCGCTGGAGGGTTTTGCACGACACGATCGGGACCCTGGCTCTGGGATTGCAGACCTTGCCGAGTGTTTGCTGGGTACCGCTCGCGCTACTCTGGTTTGGGCAAAGTGAAGCCGCGATGCTCTTCGTCGTCGTCATGGGAACGCTCTGGTCGGTGGTGATCGCGACCGACACCGGGGTGCAGCATGTGCCGCCGATTTATCGGCGCGCCGCACTCACAATGGGCGCCAAAAGCGTATCGATCTGGCTGCGTGTCATTCTGCCGGCGGCGTTACCGTTTATCGTGAGCGGGATGAAACAAGGCTGGGCTTTTGCCTGGCGTTCGCTGATGGCGGCGGAAATCTTTGTCACGATCCTGAGCGGCTTCGGGCTCGGCCAGTTGCTCCATTACGGGCGCGAGTTGAACGCCATGGATCAGGTGATCGCTGTCATGTTTGTGATCGTTCTGATCGGCCTGCTCGCGGATAAGACCTTCTTCGCGCCGGCCGAGCGTTTCCTTCATCGGCGCTGGGGGACGGCCCAATAACTCACATGAGGAAAGCGATACCTAACGAACAAAGCCGTCGTGCATCGTGCGAGATCACGATCCGTAACCAGCTCGGCCTGCACGCCCGGCCAGCGGCGGAATTCGTGCGTCACGCCAACTCCTTCCGCTGCGAGACCTGGCTCGTGACGAAGCGCGGGAGGTATTCCGCTCTCAGCCTGATCGAAGTAATGCACGCGAACCTCGATTGCGGGGCGACGGCGACCTTGGAAGCGGAAGGCGTCGATGCCACCCAAGCCATCGAGAGATTGGCGAAAGTAGTGCGCGAGATGCGAGACTACGATTAGAAGGCGCAGCCCATTAGTGTCGTTAGCCAAGCCATCTGCCTTGTCAGTTAGAGTGCTTGACCGGTAGCCGGAATTTGGACTCAATCCCCGCATTCGCATGCAACCAGGCTCTCGTGCGTGTCATGAGGTAAGCAATTCCTGCCGCAGGATTCATCGGCGTTGTTATGAGCAGTTGTGACGGTTTCCGGCCCGCAGCAAACGTGTCCCGACGCCAATGCTGACTTCCGCTGAGATCATTCTACCGCCAATTTGGACGCCGGGTCACGAGCATCTCTTTGAAAAGCAATGCAGCGAGAAATATCGCAGAGATCGAGCCAAGCTAGTCTCTTACTCGCCGGCAGATTCGTAGTTTACGCGCTACTCCTGCCGCGACGGTTATGAATTAAAAACTCGAGGTCTGCATCAGAACAACGAGTAACGGGCTAATGCAACGGCCGCGCCACCAGGATTCCGGTGTCGGAGCGAAACTCGGCCAGGTATTTTGCGAGTTCCTTGTCGACTACGACCCTGCCGTAGTTATGGGGCGAGGAAGCGTGCATGAAATGAAGCACCCCATCCTTTGTGCGATAGGCCAGTCCGACATGCGAGGTGGAATACATCCCCGGTCGATCGCGCGAGATAATCCCGATGATGTCCCCGCTTTTCAGCTTCGGCTCAATCCGGGCAACCTGACTCTTTGGGATTTGGTAAAGCGGACGGCTGCTTACGTTCGCTTCCATTTTTCCGAGAGGATCGAGGAGCGACGGATCGGCGCGAAGATAACGGTAATGTCGCCAGCCTAACGTCATCTCGCGGGCGGCATGATTCACCGCGACGCCGCCGAGTCTTCGCGTGAGATCGTCGACCAGTCCGCGCCGATCGTTGTCGTGGAGCCAGTCTTCGAGGTAATGCAATCGCGAAAGATACTGCCCCGTGCAAACGCCGCCGCGATACCGATCGAGCTCGATGTAATGGAGCAACGTCGCAGGTGTCCAGGCGGGCTCGATCTCATCGAGCATGCGCGCGAAACCGAGCGATAACTCGAAGAAAGTCCAGCAATCGACGCCGTTGAAATTTACCGAAGCGGCTTCAACTTTATCGTCGATCTCGAGGGTGAAAGATTTGTAGCGCGTCCCGAGCAGCGCGTGGCCAACGGTGGCGGTCCGCTCGCCGATCGGGAGCGTGCGCCAGTTGTGCGCTTTCGCCTGCGCGACGAGCCGATCGAAGGTGGCCTCGCCTTTGAAAACGGTCTCGAACGGCAGCCTGGCGGCATTCGTTAGACCAAGCGAAAGCGCAAAGAGAAGACCAAAAATTCCGATAAACTTGTGCGTGCGCATCGCACCAAACTCTTCGGGCAAAAGCCGGAAGGCGCAAGGCGCACCCTATTTGCGTACAGCGACAGGCGCAGGAACGAGCAACACCGGGCGACGTTGCGCTTTTAAAACTCCCTCCGTCACGCTGCCGACCAGCAGGTTGTAAACGGAGCCGTGGCCATGTGAGCCCATCACAATCAGATTGGCGGAAATCTCCTCCGCCGCCTGCAGAATCTCCTCGACGACGGCGCCGTCGCGCTCGGTGGCAGAGACGCGCAAACCGCGTCGGCTGAGATCCTCGACCAGCGCATCGAGTTGAGACCTTTGCTTTTCGTTAGGCACCGAATCCGGCATCACACCGGCCGTCGGGATCATGCCGCCGGTCAGGGTCATCTCCGCCATGCCCATGCCGGGATAACCGATCGTACTGGCAGGATAAATCGGCAGCGCCGAAATTTCCCGCACGTGAACGAGATGCAGTTCGGCATCGAAGGCGCGCGCCATCTCGCGTGCGAGCGCCAGCACTGCCTCCATCGCAGGTGAAAAATCAACCGGGACGAGAATCCGTTTCATATCGGGCGCAGACCAGAATGCGGGAGCCATTTCGCGCGGTCAAGCCGCACCCTGACAAAGCCAATTCTCAACGTTAGGCTCTCTGGTGCAGGATTTGTTTGGCGAGACCGAGCAGGAAACGGAGGGAAAAGCCATTGCCTCCGCGCCCTTGGCGGCCCGGATGCGGCCGCGGTCGCTCCAGGAGTTTGCGGGCCAACAACACATTCTCGCGCCCGGAAAGTTGCTCCGACGCGCGATTGAGGCGGACCGATTGCCATCGGTAATTCTTTCCGGCCCGCCCGGGACCGGAAAGACGACGCTCGCGCAGATCATTGCGGCAATGACGCACTCGAAGTTTGAAAAACTGAGCGGAGTCGAAAACAACGTGGCTGAGATGCGGAAAGTCATCGCCGCGGCCGCGAACCGCCGCCGCACTTCCGGCCAGCGAACGATTCTTTTTGTCGATGAGATCCACCACTTTAACAAAGGGCAGCAGGATATCTTGCTGCCCGATGTGGAGAGCGGAAACCTGCGACTGATTGGCGCGACGACTTACAACCCGTTCTTCTATGTGAACAGCGCGCTGGTTTCACGCTCGCAGGTTTTTCAACTGGAGCCGTTAGGCGTGGAAGAGCTGGAAGCGCTGATTGATCGCGCCCTGGCTAATGCGGAACGCGGCCTTGGAGAATATCGGGTGCAGATGGATCCGGACGGGAAACGTCACCTCGCGAAGCTGAGCGACGGCGACGCCCGTAAATGTCTCAACGCGCTCGAAATTGGCGTTCTCACGACCTCGCCTGACGCAAGCGGAATCATTCGCTTCACGCTCAAGGTGGCGGAGGAAAGCATCCAGACGAAGGCGATCGTTTACGACCGCGCGGGCGACGCGCACTACGACACGATCAGCGCATTCATCAAAAGCATGCGCGCTTCCGACGAAAAGGGCGCGATCTATTGGCTCGCGAAGATGCTCCACGCCGGTGAGGACTTCCGCTTTATCGCTCGGCGGATCGTGATCTTTGCGAGCGAAGATGTCGGACTGGCCGACGCGCAGGCGCTGCCACTCGCGATCGCAACCCAGCAGGCAGTGGAGTTTGTCGGAATGCCGGAAGCGAAGATTCCACTGGCCCACGCGGTTTGTTATATGTGCCGGGCGGCGAAAAATCGCGACGCCTACAACTCGTTAGGCGCGGCCACCGAGGAGATCGAGGCCGAAAAGACCGCGCGCGTCCCCGAGCGATTGAAGAACAAACACTTCCCGGTTAACCCGGAGCGGCCGCTATGAAATTCTCCTACAAGATAAGGAAGCTTTTTCAGCCGCTCACCTATCGTCGATCGTGGCGGCGAATACGGCGCGTGCTGCATCCGATCCCGCTCCTACCGTTGCTCGCAAAGGTGGATCAAAAGCGATTGAGCCAGTTGCAGGCAGAGCTTGGAAACCCACCGCCGGACGCGCCGCCGAGCTGGCGACATTACGCGAAATATCTCGATCTGGAGAAATATCTGCGCCTGAACATCCGGCGCGTGCAGGATTTGAATCTGCACCAAACGAGTTCCAAGGAGATTCTCGATCTCGGTTGCGGTGGCGGCTTCTTTCTTTTCGTCGCGCAGGATCAGGGGCACCGCGGACTCGGTATTGACACGGGCGGGATTCCGGTCTTTGACGAACTCATCGACTTGTTAGGCGTGGAGCGCATGCTCTATCGAGTCGAGGCAGACGAGCCGATGCCGGATCTGGGGAGAAAATTCGATTTGATTACGGCCTTCTCGACTGCCTTCCATGGCGGCAAAGATAATTCATGGCGCTGGGGCGCGAAGGAGTGGGAATTTTTGATCGACGATCTTGAGAAACATTTGAAGCCAGGCGGCCAGATCTTCTTTGGGCTGAACCCGGCATATGCAGGCGAATATTACACGCCAGAGATCCTGGACGTCTTCCTTCGTCGCGGCGCGGAGGTGGAACGAGAGAACGTTCTTTTTCCAGCGAAGGCGGCGTAGCGGTGGGCGTGTCGTCTGAACAGACCGGAAGTGGAGCGACGAGCTTAAGGGCTGCGGTTGCGGCCGACAGGGCCGCCTTTACGACTTGCCTCTAGCTTTACAGCCGCCAGAGCACGCCTACGAATAGCTCGACCAAAAGCACCCAGACGAGAATCACCTGCCAGAGCCGCAGGTTTCGCGCCGCCCAGTGATCGGCGACAACTTCGGGATCGGGATCGAAAAGCTTTTTCCGGATCCGGATGATGTAGATGCCGCCCAAAAACACGAAGAGCAGACAGATGCTGAAAAATATCCGCAGCGGCAGAACAGAATCCGCGTGCGAATGCACCGCGGCGACTTGCAAAAGTCCTTCCACCTTCCTTGCCTCGTTAGGCAGGCGCGCCGCTTAAACCGCCACCCAGAGGCGGCGCGACATCAGGCGCGACAACCACTTGTTTCGGCGGCTTCTCCGGCGCCATCTTTTCTCCCGAAGTCGGCGGCGGTGGACTCGGCGGCGGATTCATCAGGCGGCCGTGCTCGATGATTTCGCGAATCTGCACGCCGTCGAGGGTTTCGAATTCCAGCAATGCCTTCGCGATCACTTCGAGTTTCGCCCGGTTTTCCGTGAGGATGTGGGTGGCGCGGGTGTAGGCGTCATCAACCAGTTTGCGGACTTCACGATCGATCTGCTCAGCTGTCGCTTCGCTGTAATCCCGCGCACGCGAAATGTCGCGGCCGAGGAAGACGTAGTCTTCGTGCTCCCCGTATTCGACCATTCCCATCTTCTCGCTCATGCCCCATTCGCAGACCATTTTCCGGGCGAGCCGTGTTGCCATCTGGATGTCGCCGCGGGCGCCGCTCGTGACGTCGCCGAAGACAATCTCTTCCGCGACACGGCCGCCCATGCTCACGACGAGATCATCGAGCAGTTCGTTGCGGCGCTGGGTGTATTTGTCCTCAAGCGGGAGCCACATGGTGCTGCCCAACGACGGTCCGCGCGGAATGATCGTCACCTTGTGGAGCGGCTCGGTGTATTCCAGCATCTCGAGCAGCAGCGCGTGCCCCGCTTCGTGGTAGGCGGTGTTGGTTTTTTCCTTTTCGCTCAGCGCGAGACTGCGGCGTTCCTTGCCCCAGCGGACTTTGTCGCGCGCCTCTTCGAGCTCGGCGAGGGTGATGCCCTTCAATCCTCGACGCGCCGCGAGGAGCGCTGCTTCATTGATGACGTTGGCAAGTTCCGCTCCGGAATAACCGGGCGTGCCGCGCGCGACGACCGCGAGATCGACGCCTTCCGCCAGCTTCACTTTTTTGGAATGAACGCGCAGAATTTCTTCGCGGCCTTTCACGTCCGGCAGGTTGACGGTGATCTGCCGATCGAAACGACCGGGTCGGAGCAACGCCGGGTCGAGCACGTCGGGACGGTTCGTGGCCGCGATGATGATGACACCTTCCTGCGTGTCGAATCCGTCCATCTCGAC
>JAICMR010000076.1 GCA_025929155.1 Chthoniobacterales bacterium
AATTTATAATGTCAGCGTGTGAGACAGACCGCGGCCGCTAGGGTCGGGCCCAACCGTGCCAATCGCTTTGCACAACGGAATGAACTGAAGGCCGTGACTTTCAGTCTTATCTTCAAAAGAACCCTTGGCCCTGGCGATTCGGCAGCTTGATCGCAGGTGAAAAGACAACTGGTTGAGGACAGTTGTCAGAGAATCGGCGCGGTGAATGTATTTGGCGTCCCCGCCAAAACACGTCGTCCGACGGTGAAAGTGAAGGTCGACGACGCCGGCTTAGCGGGTGAAGCGCCTGCTACCTGGGACGCTCTTCGGCCTTCGAGCGATACAGTCTCGAATAAAGAAGCCTATTGGTGCGCTAGAGCCGGCGGACTGGTCGCCTCCACCGCGGTGAAGCTCTCCAGGATCTTGTAAGTGTGCTCGGCGTTTTTCGGGACAGTGTAAGAGTCGCCGGCATTTAGAATGAGCGTTTGCCCTTCCAGGTGGAGCTCAGCCTTGCCCTTGATGACGTAACCGACCACCTCGTAGGGATGTTTTGATGCCGGTTTCTTGTCCTTAGGCTGCTCATTCTCCCAGAGGCGCATCGCGATGTGCACGCCGGACGCGAGATACTTCTGTCCTGCTGGTCCGCGCGGTGAGAATTCGGAGCTGACCTTGGTTACGCTAGTGTCTTTCATCATAGTCTAATCGGCTCCCATTCGAGATGAGGCCGTGCAGCCACCCCGAAGCATCGCCGGGCCAAAGCGGGTCGAACGCTTCGGCCGGCGGGCTAATTTACGGACTGACGCGGTCAGTCAGGGTGTCGTGATGCTGCGCGCAGCTCTTGCGCAGCTCATACCAGCCCCCTTCCCCTTTTTTTGTGTCCGCCATGCTGTTCTTCTCGCTCTCCGCGAGTTTGTCCCATGAGTCGTAACGCGTGATGGCGAGGAAATTCCACGGCGCTCCTTCCACATGCGCGAGGAGCACGGTGCCCGAGGCCGTATCGCCGTTCGGTGCCGTGTTCAGCGCCTTTTCCAACTCGTCGCGCTGGCCAGGCACCGCGCGATAATCCGAGACGATGTAAACCGAATCAGCCGATTTGGTGGAGTCCGCGTCCAAGCCCAACTCTTTCGCGAACTCCGCCCAGGGCGGGCCGCCTACGAAGGTGTCGCCGTGCCATTCGACAAGCGAACGCTGCTGTGGCGTCATCGTGTTCGGCTCACCGAGTTCCACGGTCGCGGTTTTGCCGATGTGTTCGATCGCGACGAAGTCCCATGCGTCACCTTCTTCGTGACGGAACACGACCGTCTGGGCGTGAGGGTTTTTCGGGTCCGGTTCTTTCAGCCAATTTTCCATTTCCTTGGCCTTGCCGGGAGCAGCCTTTGCGATGAAGACATGATAGATGTCGGATCGTTTGGCTGACGTTGCTGCATTCGCCGCAGCCGGCGAAGAGTTCTGAGCTTGCGCAGCCGCGAACGGCAGGCAGGCGAGGAGCGCGAGTGCGCATGTGAGTCTTTTCATTTTTTGTATTAGGGTTCTATGTTACAGGCGCCGGCACCGAACTCATCCGACCTGCCTGAAGCAGGCATTTGCCTGATGGCCTCGAGGATTCTCACCGCGCCCGGTGAAGTCAAGCTTAACCTAACGACTATAGGTTGATTTAGGTTTTGCGGGTTTTCTTGCCCTCTTCGATCAGCTCCCAGAACTCGCCCCTCTTCCCGACCTGATCGTCCTCCGCCATCGGCAGCTTGCTGCGATAGAGGAAATCTCGCAGCGTGTTCTTGTGCAGCACTCGATGGACGGTGACGCCTTCCGGACTGCGCTCGAAATAAATACGATAGTCTTTCGCGCGATAGCGATAGAGCTTTTTCCCCTCGCGCTCAATCAGGCCGAAGTGGCTGGCGTCGAGTTGATCGAGCTCCTCGGGCATGATCTGAAACTCCGCGAGCAGATCGAGCTGGAGCGTTTTCGGTAAAGCGGCCATTTCCGCGGCGCTTAGCTCGTTGAAGATGATCTGAAACATCGACCCCTTTTTATCGATACACCCGTCGCACCCGGCTGCCAATGCCGGTGAAAATTTCCCACGCGATCGTGCCGGCGCGTTCCGCCATCTCCGCGACGAAAATTTCTTCGCCGCCCTGCCGGCCAATCAGCACCACTTCATCGCCGATCTGAGGATTTTCGACCGCGGAAACGTCAACCATCGTCAGATCCATCGTGATGCGGCCAAGGACAGGGCAACGTTTCCCGCCAATCAAAACCGCTGCGTCGCGATTCGACAGTGATCTCGGAAAACCATCCGCATAACCGGCGCTGATGGTGGCGACGCGGACCGCGCGCGGCGTCGTAAAGGTACGGCCGTAGCTGATGCTTCGGCCCGCCGGCAGATCGCGGAGGAGAGCAATGCGAGCCTTCCAGGTCATGACCGGATGCAGGATCCTTTGTTCGTTAGGCAAAGGAGAGGTCCCGTAGAGCATCAATCCGGCCCGGGCAATCTCGAAACGATGGCGGGCGAAACCGAGAATCCCGGCACTGAGGAGGGCGTGAACCTTATAATCGCCCGGTATCCGGGCGCGGATCTGCCTAACGAGATCATGAAAGTGGGTCAGTTCCTGCTCGGTGAAAACGGCATCCTCATCGGCAGCCGGAAGATGGGTCGAAATGCTGTGCAGTTTCAGCCCGGAGATGGCCGCGATTTTCTCCAGCTCCGCGAGTGCTTCCTCGTGCCAGCAACCCATCCGGCCCATGCCGGTGTCGATCGCGAAATTGATTCCTGAGGCGCCGCCCGAGAACTCGCGAGCTTCCGCCAAAGTCGAAAGCGACGGGATGAAACCTTCCCGCACGATCGCCGCGCGCTCCTCCGGCAAAGCGGGTCCGAGCAGGAGAATCGGTTGCTCGAGACCGCTGCCGCGCACCTCACGCGCTTCGTGCAAATTGGCGACGCCGAAAAGCCGCGCTTCCGCACGAAGCGCTTGCGCCACCTCGATCATTCCGTGCCCGTAGGCGTTTGCCTTCACCACTGCGAGCAGCTCCGTCCCCTCGCCCAGCCGCTCCCGCGCCACGCGCGCATTCTGGCGGAGCGCGCTCAGATCGACTTCCGCCCAGCAACGTTCCGCGCCTAACGAATCCATGACTTTGGTTTCGGGGTCGTGATGTAAGGTGGTCGCAAGTAAATCGGCTCCAGACTTCCGTCCCGGGGCTCCGCCGTCTCCCCGAGCGCTGCGAGCGCATCCGCCGCAGGGTAGGCCAGCATTAGATTGGGAAACTGCGGCAAGTTTTCGCTCGACACGAAAGGCAATTCAGCATGCGCGTCTAATTTTTGTCGCAACGTTGTCTCGTCCATCAGCACGGGGCCTTCCTCGCAATTTCCCTGTCGGACGCGCGCATAAAAATAGCTACTGCGGCGCGCGTCCCCCACCACGCAATAAGCTGGCAGCTTGATCGCACAAATCGACGGCAACCCAACCAGTTGGGCGCCCGACGCCGTGGCCAAACCGATTGCGGTTGCGATCGCGATGCGGGTGCCGGCATAGGAGCCAGGCCCGAGCCCGACGACGATCTTGTCCGGCAGCCCGCCCGCACGGCGGATTTCGCACAGATTCTCGAAGAAGAGACCTGAGTGTTGCCGATCCGCCGGAAATTGCCTAACGAGCAGCGACTCGTCTTCGCGACGAAACGCGATGCTACCGAGAGCCGACGAAAGTTCCAACGCGAGGACCGTCATTCGCCCTCACTGATGAAACGCTCATTATTATTTCCGGCGGCGATCCGCAGCCAGCGTGTTCGGTCGGGCAGCAGATCTGGAAAACGATCCGCCCATTCGACGACGACGACGCCGCTTTCCTGCAGGTAGTCCTCGAAGCCCAGTCGCTCGAGCTCTTCTCGCCGCTCGATCCGGTAGAAATCGAAATGGAAAATCGGCATCCGCCCGTCCCGATACTCGTGCAACAAGGTGAAGGTCGGGCTGGTAACGGATTCGTCGCTTCCGCAGCCGGCAACGAGGCCTTTTACAAAATGCGTTTTGCCGGTGCCGAGATCACCGCTCAGCGCCACGATGTCGTTAGGCCGCAGTTCGGCGGCCCACTCCCGCGCAAAGGCGATTGTCTCTTCCACGCTATGAGAAGTGAATGTAGCCACGGAAAGAGCGACGAGCGCGAGATGAAGTGTGGCGAGTTAAATGGCCGATCCGGGTGAGTGAGAGGCGCGGGAATTTCTTCCGCCACCTTTCTTCCAATTTCGGCACGTCGTTAGGCGAGATCGCGAAAAGCAGCTCGTAATCCTCGCCGTCGTTGAGCGCTTGTTCGATGGAACAGCCGCGGTTGCGAGGAAGGACCGCCTCGTCAACTTGGAAGCCGACCTGGCTGGCCGTGACCAAACGCGGGAGATCGGCGCCCAGGCCATCGCTCAAATCCATCATCGCGTGCACCTGGAAATTCGCGGTCAGCCAGCGCGACTCTTCAATCCGCGGGACGAACTTCAAATGCTTGCTTCGGATCGAACCGCCAAGTTTCCCCGTAACAAAAAGAGCATCGTTAGGCCGACCGCCGGCGCGGGAGACCCAGCGATCTTTCTCCACCGAACCGACCGCGCTGACCGAAACCACCACCGGACCGTTGGTGCTGCTCGTCTCACCTCCGACGATCGCAACCGCAAACCGATCGGCGACTCGACGCAACCCATTATACACCTGGGAGACCCACCGCGCGGCCCGCTCCGGCGGCGCGACGAGCGTGACCAGCGCAAACTGCGGCAGACCTGACATTGCGGCGAAATCGCTCACGCTACGCGCCATCGCTTTCCAGCCGACCGCCGAAGGCTTCTCGTTAGGCGAAAAGTGCACGCCCTCGACCACGCAGTCAGTCTTCAAAAGGAGCAGCTTTTCCGCGCCCGGTATTCTCACGACCGCGCAATCATCGCCCGGGCCGGCGACCACATCGCGTCGCGAGCCCAGATTCCTGACAAGGCTCGCGATCAGCCGGTCTTCGCCCAGCTCGCGCAGGTTCATTGCGGAACCAAATTAGGAAAGGCGAGCGCGCTGAGGGTGAAGAAATTAAAGAGCGCATGCATCGTCATCGGGACCAGGATCGAGCCGCTCCATTCGTAGGCGAGCGTGAGGCAGCTTCCGAGCACGAAGAGCGGTCCGAAGCTCGGCAGATGCATATGGACGGCGGCAAAAAGAAGCGCGTTGAGGAAGAGCCCGGCGGAACGGCCCAGATACCGCTTGAGCACGCCGTAGAGGAAAAACCGAAAGATAAATTCCTCCGTCATCGGGGCGATAGTGATCGCGAGAACGATGATGAGGACGCGCTGCTGCAAAGTCTCCGAGCCGGTAAACATCTCGATGATTTGCTGCCGCCCCGATCCGTCGCCAATGAACCAGCGGGAGATTTCATCGGCGATATAAAGGAGCGGGTAAGCCGCGAAGAGGAGAACCGCCGCGGTGCTGACGATGCGACCAAAACCAAGGCGCGAAAATCCGCCTAACGATAGAACACTGAAGCCGCGCAGTTGCAGGAGCGCGGTGAGAATCAGGATGACGGCGAGGGAAAACAGGCCGGTCGTGAGCAGATCGCGGGTGTGGTAAATCTGCCGCTCGCTCTGGGCTGCGAGGAGCAGATTGAGGCCAAACCAACCAACGAGCAAAAGAGCGGCCACCGCTTCAGGCCAGCCCAGCCTCTTCTCGCCTAACGACGCCGCACCGTTCACATGCCGCGCCGCCACCTGGCGAAAGAGAGAGAGATAAACGAAGAGTGCCGCGGCGACGAGCAACGCGTTAATCAAGCTGTCGAACATCACGCGCCGAGCCTGCTATCGAACGTAAAAGCCGGGCAGGAAATAGAAGCGCCCCGTCTCCAGCTGCGGCGTGATCTGTCCCGGCATGGTGATCTCGATTTTGTGGTCGCCGGATTTCATCAGCATTCGGAAGACGCGGCCGAGACTGAAAGGCGGTCGGTATTTCACGATCCTCGCGTCCGGCGCATTTCCGAGTTCTTTGGCTTTCGCGAACGCGTCCTCGATCTGCCCGAAACCATCGATCAATTTATTATCGAGCGCATCGCGTGCGGAGAGGATGCGGCCGTCGGCAACTCCGTTACGCAGAACGTCGGCCGGCACCTTCCGTTCTTTGGAGACGACGCCGAGAAATTGCTCGTAGGTTTTCATTACAAAGCCCTGAATGTAGTCGCGTTCCTCCGGCGTAATCGGGCGGTCGCCATTCAGCATGTCCTTGAATTTGCCGCTCTTGAACACGACCGAGGCGAGCCCGATTTTGTCGAAGAGCTGTTCGTAGTTCAGGGTTTGAATGATGACGCCGATGCTGCCGGTGATGCTGGTTTCATTCGCCATCAGATATTGGCCGCCGCAGGAAACGTAATAGCCGCCGGAAGCCGCCAGCGACTCCATGTAAACCACGACGGGCTTGCGCGAACGCGTCTTCGCCACCGCGTGATAAATCATGTCGGAAGCGGTCACTTCGCCGCCGGGTGAATCGATCTCGAGTACCACCGCGCGCACACTGTCATCCTTCCGCGCCTGCTCCAGTTGCCAGCGCAAGTCATCCACCATCGAATCGCCGACATTTCCGCCCACGCCGGTGCTGATGAGGCCGCGCAGGCTGATGACGGCAATCTTCCCTGAACTTCCGCGCCCGCCCGGCTCGAGCACCATTTCGGTGAAGCGCGGCCGATATTCCACGTCGCCGCCATTTGCCTGGAGACGGTGAAACGCCGTCAGCACGAGCGCCAGATTCATCGCGACACTTACGCAGAGCGCGACGAAGAGAAAAATGCTGAGGCAGCCGAGCTTCCGATTTGCCATGACCCGGCATGAAATCGCCGAAGAATCGTGGAGGCACAAGCGCTTTTCCCGGCTGGCAAGCGTCTAGGAAAACCGGCGGAATGGATGTGGCAGAGAAGCTGCTAGTCAAATCTGGCATATTATGGCATCTATAACTATTCCTGGAGATTTAAACTTGAACGACACCACTGTCCGGCGCACGCCGAAAAAAAGAACACCGAAAAAGACCGCGAAACGCGCGACCAAATCGGTCTCCAAACATAGCGACGACGAACCGGTGCGAGCGGCCGTCGGCACACTGACACGCACGAAAAGCCTGCTCCTCGCGGCGCTGCGCGTGTGGGAATTGAAGCAGGGCATTCGGGACTAGAACGACCGGGGGCAGCCGGATCCGTTGATCTCTCGCATCCATCTTCCGCTGGTGCCGTGCGGCCCGGCGGAGTGCGATCTCGCGCCCTCTTTCGGGTAAACCATCTGCCGCTCCCTGCGGTAATTCTTGACTCGAAAGCCGCACGGTTTCTCTGGACGATGTGTCGCCCTTCTTGTAGTCTTCCTGCCCCCTCGGCTCGGGCGCGACCAACGCCCGCACGATCTCAGTCGCGGCACCTTTTCATCATGCGAAAGCTCTCTCTCTCACTCGGCTTCCTGTTCTTCTGTCTCCTCGCGACCTGGGCGCTTGCGGCACCGAACTCGATCCTTCTCAGCCCCGAGCGCGCCGGGCATGCCGCCACACTGCTTAATAGCGGCAAGGTCCTCATCACCGGTGGCGTCAACGAGAACGAGACTCTCGATTCCGCGCTGCTTTACGATCCAGACACAGGCAGCTTTACGCCCACCGGCAAGATGACCTCGCCGCGTGCCAACCATACCTCCACGCTTTTGCCCGACGGGCGGGTGCTTCTTGTCGGTGGTTCTCTCAGCAGCGGACAGAACCTTAAGACCGCGGAGTTTTACGACCCCCAAACCGGCCTTTTCACACAGGTTGCGCACCAGATGCAGATCGCGCGAAGCAAACATACCGCAAACCTGCTCGCGAACGGCGACGTCATCATTGTGGGCGGGACGGCCGCGGAAGTTTTCGATCCGACGACGGACACATTCACGGAAACGCCTAATGCACCACCCAATCGCACGAGCCACTCGTCGGTCACGCTCGCTGACGGTACCGTGCTCGTCACGGGTGGCTACGTCGGACCGATCGCGGCGACCGACGCCTGGATTTACGATCCGTCGACGAACCTGTTCACGGAGCTCGCGCACCAAATGACGGAGGCGCGCGCCAACCACACGGGCACGCTGCTCCTCGATCATCGCGTTCTCATCACCGGCGGCTTCACCGGTACGAGCCCACACAGCGAAACGGAGATTTACGACCCGACGACGCAGAGCTTTACCGCCGCCGAAAGCATGCTTTACCACCGATCGAGTCACGCTGCGGTCCTCCTCCCCAACGGCAGCGTCATCGTCATCGGAGGCACCACGCTGGAAAGCGGCTTTCTCGCCGTCAACGAAATCTGGGATCCAGCGACCGGACTGTGGACGGTCCATGATACGATGCAGGAGAACCGGACCGGCCCGACCGCCACGTTTTTGCCTAACGGCACCATCCTTGTGGCCGGTGGCGTCACGGGGAATGAAACGGTCCAGACTGCGGAAATTCTCGATCCTGTGACGCACGCTTTCACATCGTTAGGCAACATGCAGGTGGCGCGTAACCAGCACACCGACACGCTGCTCAACGATGGCCGCGTACTGCTCGCCGGGGGCAGCACCGACGCCGACTATCTCTCTTCTGCGGAAGTATTTGATCCTACGACTAATTCCTTCAATCTCGTTGGCTCGCTCAGTCTGGCGCGCAAGAGCCACACGGCGACTCTTCTGCAAAATGGGGCCGTCCTCATTGCCGGCGGCAAAACCGCGGCCGGCGACACGGCAAGCTGCGAAACCTTCGACTCACGGACCGATCGGTTCAGCCCCACCGGCTCGATGGTAAGTGCCCGCTCTTTGTTCACCTCCACTTTGCTACCGAATGGCCAGATTCTGGCCGCTGCCGGACGCAAAGGTGCCAGTCCGCAGAAGACTTCCGAACTCTACAACCCGCGCCTCGGCACATGGTCGAGCACCGCGGATCTCACCGTGCAGCGCAAGCGCCATCGCGCGACTCTCCTCCGCAACGGGACGGTCATGGTGGAAGGGGGCGCTTCGATTTCAAACGGTCAGCCGGTCGATTCTGGCACGCCGACCTCGGAGATCTACAACTATAAAAAGGGCACCTGGGCCCTGGCAGGTGAGATGCACATCGGCCGCACTGAACATGATGCGACCTTGCTTATGGACGGCACCGTCCTGGTGACCGGCGGCCTATCTTTTGCCGACACTTCGGATCTCTTCATCACCCCGCATAAAGCTTTCACGCAGACCGCTGGTGTGCTGCAACCACGACAGCGGCATGTGGCCATCCTCCTGGATAACAGCGCCTGGGGATCGCTCTTCGGTAAGGTGCTCATCATCGGCGGCGCCTCCACTGGTAACTCTGTCTACGGCGGCCTGCAGAAGGCGCTTGATTCGGTGGAAATGTATGACCCTGCGACTGGTCAAATGAGCCTCTTCGGCACCATGACCGAGGCCCGACAGAATCACACCGCCACGATGTTGCAGGATGGCCGCATCCTCATTGCCGGCGGCGTCGATAGCCCCGAGATCAGCGGCACGGCCGAGATCGTGCAGCCGTAGGCGCGGACTGGCTAGGCTAGGTTTGGGCCGCTCCCCTGCCTCAGGGAGACGGCTGCGCCTTGATTGGGGAGCGACTTCCTGGCATGAAGGGCAACGGATTCCGGCCGCGAAAACCGCGAGCACGTGCACAAGTTGCTCGCTTCATTTTCCCCGCTATGCTCTTTGCCCTCCGCCGGAGAGGCAACCTGCGTGCCTAGTCGATGAAGGCTCGCGCATGGGGTTACTCGCCGGCTGCGGCGACTGTCAATCCGATCGCGCCGTCGAGGTGTCGTGAGGGCTCGGCGATCTCGTGTGGGTTCGTTAGGGGGAGCGTCGGGAATCTTTCACCAATCAGGAGGAACCGCAGCCGTAGCGTGCGCACGAAACGTGAATCGGGTTCTCACGGATCGACCTCCGCTTGGAAGCCTAAACTTGCCGGTCAAGGCGCCGTGAGCTAATGCGGGTGTGAGGCCGAAGCGGCCAGCCCGGAGGCGCCCATAGCTCAGCCGGATAGAGCAACGGATTTCTAATCCGTCGGTCGCAGGTTCGAGTCCTGCTGGGCGCGCCCTTTTGTGATTAGCAAATGGTGCCCCTGCCAGTCACTTAACACTATTCAGCCTTGGTTTTCGCCTTCCGCTCGTGTTCGAGCAGCCATTTTTTCCGCCAAAGTCCGCCGCCGTAGCCGCAAAGCGTGCCGTCCGCGCGGATGACGCGATGGCACGGAATGATGATGCAGAGCATGTTTTCTCCGTTCGCGCGCCCGACCGCCCGCCGCATCGCCTTGTCGCCGAGCTGTTCGGCCATCCAGGAATAGGAGCGAGTTTCGCCTAACGGAATCGTTTGCAGGAGTTGCCAGTCGCGCAGTTGAAAGGCCGAACCAACCGGTGCCAAGGGCACGTCGAATTGCAGGTTCTTTCCGGAAAAGTAGTCGCTTAACTGCTTCCTGACGGCCGCGAGATGACGATGCTGGCCCGGAACGACATTCGTCTTCAGGCGCAAGCGCAGGATCGAGAGCTCGCGCTCGAGCGCGCGGCGATCGACAAATTCGAGCAGGCGCAGCCCGGCGTCGTCGGCAATCGCAAGCATCGAGCCAAGCGGCGTTTCGATTCTTTCCGCAAAGAGACCGCCCTGACGTCGCGCCGCCGTCGGAGTTTCACCAAAGATTTTCGAGAAGGCGTCGCGGAATCCGCTTTCCGATCCGAATCCGCTGCCGTTGCGCACACTCTCGATCCGTTCGCCTTTGCGGACTTCGCGCAGAGCCAGGCCCATCCGCCGCGCCCGGTGATAAGCCTGAAACGTCATCCCGTAATGCCGCTTGAATTGCCGTCGCGCGGTTGAAGGATCAATCGCGAGCGCAGCCAGTTCCTTATCGGTCAGCCGGCCGTTGCGGGCTTTCTCCACTTCCGCGCGGAGACGCTCAATCAACTCCGGCGGACGCTGCACCGGATCCATCGGCCGGCAGCGGAGACATGGCCGATAACCGCCGAGCAAGGCTTCGTTAGGCGAAGGAAAAAACTCCACGTTTTCGCGGGCGGGTTTTTTCGCACTGCAGGTGGGACGGCAAAAAATTCCCGTCGTCCGCACACCGACAAAGAAGATGCCTTCGAAAGTAGAGTCTCGATCGAGCAGCGCCCGATACATGGTGTCGTTAGGCGGAAGCAGTTCCAAAGTCTTCATGGCTCTTCCTTACACTACACCGGCGAGCGACTGCATCGACGGAATTCGGGCACGGAATTTTAAACCTTTCGGGAACACGGAAGGATCACAAACGGTTCCGGTCCGTTGCTGTTCCTTTTCCGCGGCTAATTTCCAAAATCCTTTGGCCGCAGGCTCTCGAGGACGATCCGCGCGGATTGAGCGATCGCTGCGCTTTGCGCATCCGCGTCTTTGTCGGGGCCGGTGGAATAGATCGCGAGGAAAATCGGCTTCCCCTCGGGCGGATGAAGGATCGCGACGTCGTTCATCGCGCCGTCCCCGCTCCGGCCCGTTTTGTCGCCTACCCTCCAATTTTTCGGGACGGCGGCGCGAATCATTTTGGTGCCGGTTTGGGTCTGGGCGAGCCACGCCTCGAACTGCTCGCGCGATCGGGCCGAGAGGAAATCCGTCGTCAGAAGCTTCACCCAATCGCCACGCATCGCGGCGGGCGTGGTAGTGTCCGATTGTTTATCGGGAGACGGATTGTTCAGCTCCGGTTCCATCCGATCAGAGCGCGTTTGGTGATCGCCCAGGTTTCTGGCAAAGCTCGTTAGGCTGGGAGGGCCGCCAATGCTTTTCAGAATCAAGTTCCCCGCGGTGTTGTCGCTTAACTCGATCGCCGCCGCGCAGAGTTCGCCGAGTTTCATTCCGCCTTCTTTCACGTGCGCTTTCGTCACCGGCGCATATTCGATCAGCTCGTTTCCGCCGTAAGAAACGAAGCGGTCGAGCTGATCCTTCCCTTCATCTACTCGCTGCAGGACGGCCGCTGCGGCCAGCGCCTTGAAGGTGCTGCACATCAGGAAACGCTCGTCAGGCCGGTATTCGATTTTGCGGCCGGTGCCGCTGTCGAGGGCGGCGATGCCGAAATGGCGTCCACTGCTTTTCTCCAGGGCCGTGATGCGGTGGGCGACCTGATCGTCAGGCGCGGCGGCCGCGACGGCGAGGAACGCCGCGAGCAATGCAGCTACCATCGGTGATAGGCCGGATGACCTTCCTTCACCGCGACGAAAGTCCCGCGACAGGTCGCGCAGACTTTTCCGCCACCGCTCAGCGTGCCTTCGATCGTGGCGCGGTCCGGTTTCAACTCGACCACTTTAGCCGAGAGGAAGACTGAGCCGTTCGTCGGCGTCGGCCGAAGCAACTTGATCGCGTAATCGGCCGTGACAGTGCAGGGAGGATGATCTTCCCGCGCCTGTTTCATGAGGAAATAGGAGGCGGTCCAGTTGCAGTGGCAATCCAACAAAGTGCCGATGATTCCCCCGTTCAGCACGCCCGGGAAGGCTTCGTATCTCTGCTCCGGCTTCCATTCCGCGACGACTTCGTCATCGCCGTTCGGGAAGCTGCGGATGCGCAGTCCTTCCATGTTCGCCGGTCCGCAGCCAAAACAGGCATTGTGAGGCGCATAACGTTCCTGCAGCGATAAACCGTCGTTAGGCATGGGATTTTGTTTGGGCAGATGACGCAGATTTCCGCAGACGACGAAAACGATCTTTGTCTTTCATGTGTGTCGTTCTGCTAAATCCGCGGATCCAAGAGCGTTGCCTAACTATGAGCCATTGGAGGCAGCGGCCGCTTTGTAAGGCCGGGACGCCGGCCCGGTGTAAAGCGAGCGCGGGCGAATGAGCCGGTTGTGATCCTGTTGCTCGACGACGTGCGCGCACCAACCAGCGACGCGCGAGGCGGCGAAGATTGGCGTATTCAAGGCCGGATCGAAATTGAGCATCGCGAAAACTGGCGCCGCATAGAGATCGACGTTCGCGCAGAGGTGTTTCTCCCGATCCATCGTCGCCTCGAGCTTTTCGCAGATTGGGATCCATTGGTCTTTGCCGACGCGCTGGCCGAGGTCCCGCCCGATCTCGCGCATGATCGGAACCCGCGAGTCGCCGCTTTTGTACACGCGATGACCGAAACCCATGATTTTCGCCTTCTTCGCGAGCGCGTTCATCATCCAATCCTCCGCGCGATCAGCCGTTTTGATTTCGTCCAGCATCGCCATCGCTTCTTCGTTCGCACCGCCATGGAGCGGGCCTTTCAAAGTTCCGCAGGCGCTTGTGACGGCCGCATAGATATCGGCCAGCGTCGCGGCCGTGACGCGCGCGGCGAAGGTCGAAGCGTTGAATTCGTGGTCGGCGTAAAGGATGAAGATCGTGTCCATCATCCGGATTTTCCACGTCGGCGGCACTTCGCCGCTGAGCTTGTAAAACAGGTTCCCCGCCATCGTCAGATCGGGACGTTCCGGCAGCGGATTTTGCCCGTGTTGAATCCGGAAGCCGTCCGCGATCAAGGTTGTCGTCTTCGCGATCAGGCGGATCGCCTTTCGGATATTGGCGTCGTGCGAATGGTCATTCAGCTGGGGATCGAACGGCCCGAGCATGGACACGCCGGTCCGCAACATGTCCATCGGATGCGTGTTCTTCGGCATGAGCCGCATCATCTCGAGCACCTCTTTCGGAAGCGGACGCTCCGCCGCGAGCGCCTTCGAAAACTCCTCGAGCTGCTTCGTCGTCGGCAGCTCGCCGTTGAGCAGCAAATAGGCGACCTCCTCGAAGTTCGCCTTCTCCGCCATCTCGTGAATGTCGTAGCCGCGATACATCAGGCCGGCGTTTGGATCGACCCAGCAGATTTCGGTTTCGCCCGCAATCACGCCGGCGAGGCCGGGGCTGTAGGCGGGTTTGGTGTCAGTTTCGGTAGTCATAGATTGATCGATTTTTCTTACTCCTGCTCCTGCTCCTGATCTTCTTCAAGAAAAGAGCAGGGTTAACAGCAGGAGCAAGAAGAGGAATGGACGCCGAACAGTGCTATTCGTCCTGCATCGTGCGCTCGATTCGGCGGTCGGGCACCAGCCACATCAGCGCCACCGCCACGTAAAACACGACGGAAATGATCGGTTTCAAAAAAGCGGCCGCGATCGCGATTCCGTAGAGCACAGGAGAGATTTTCCCTTTCCAATCGATGCCGACGGCGCGCGCGAGCTGCGATTGCGGTCCTTGGTTGCGGATGATCACAGTCTGCAGAATCCAATAGGCAATTGCCGCCATGAAAAGGACGACGCCGTAAGCAACCGTCGGCGCGACCGCGAGGTGCGTCTCGCCGATCCAATCAGTGACGAAAGGAAAGAGCGAGAGCCAGAAAAGCAGATGGAGATTGGCCCAGAGCGCGCCGCCGCTGATCCGCTCCGTCGCCTGGAACATGTGATGGTGGTTATTCCAATAGATCCCGACGTAAACGAAACTGAGGACGTAACTGCAAAACTTTGGAAGCAGCGGCAGAAGCGCGTGCGTATCCGTGCCGTGCGGCGGCCGCAACTCCAGGACCATGATCGTGATGATGATGGCCAAAACTCCATCGCTGAAGGCCTCAAGCCGGTTGGTCGGCATGATGCCGCGGGGTGGCGGCGTCACCGGCTTTGATAACCGGGCCAGCTCTCCGCGGTCGGATCGTAGTCGAGCGTCTCATAAAGCTCTTTCCGAGTCTGCATGCGGTCGAACCATTCGTTAGGTGAGCCGGCCAATTTGAGCCCGCGGAAAAATTCCTTGGTCGTCTTCATTGAAACTCGGAAAGCGCTTTGCGGAAAAATGACCATGCGATAGCCGAGTTCGCCCAGCTCCTGCACGTTAAACGACGGGCTTTTGCCAAACTCGGTCATGTTTGCCAGCAAGGGCGCTTTCACCTCGCGGGCGAAATCGCGGAACTCCTCTTTGGTTTGCAGCGCTTCAGGGAAGATCGCGTCGGCGCCGGCTGCGAGGTAGACGTTTGCGCGCTTCACCGCACCGTCAAAATTTTCGAGAGCGCGCGAATCGGTCCGCGCGATCACGAGAAAATCCGGATCACGTTTTGCCGCAACGGCAGCGCGAATTTTCGCCTCCATCTCGTCCGTCGGCACGAGACGTTTCCCGGCGAGGTGACCGCAGCGCTTCGGGAATTCCTGATCCTCGAGATGACAACCGGCGAGACCGGCGCGCTCGAGCTCGTAAATTGTGCGCGCCGCATTCTCAGCCCCGCCAAAGCCGGTATCGGCGTCGACAATCGCCGGAATCTTGACCGCGTTGGCGACGAAGCCCGCGAGCGTCACGACCTCGTTTAGCGTGAGCAATCCAACATCGGGCAACCCGGCGGTGCAGTTCGCGAGGCCGGCGCCGCTGATGTAAACCGCGGCGAATCCCGCACGCTCAACCTGGCGCGCCATCGAGGCGTTCGGCACGCCCGGCATCGCAACAATTCCTTCGGAGATGAGTTTACGCAGGTGCCGCTTCGTCCAAATTTTCTCTGCCATGTTGTTACCCTAACGATTCCAGGAAACCTTTCATCTGCGACCGCGAAATCGTCTGGGGGGTATGGCTGCCAGCCCGTCTTTTGCGAGAGCCTCACGCAAAAGGTGAGTCCTTAGGCGCTCGTCTGCAGAAGCGGTGCTCTATGCGGCGCAGCCGCCTTCTTGGTTTCACCCATCCACTTCGCTTCCCCGGTTGCGCTCTGCGCAAACCTGCAACAGGCAGACTGCCGGCTGCGACGGGCCGACCGCCGTCCTCCCAGGAGAGCAGGAAGCGCGATTCGTTAGGCGGGCATTTTTGCCAGCCGCATCAGTTTGTTGACCGATCTGGCTTCTTCCAGGTTCCAGCCTTCCTCGAGCAGTTTCTGCGCGCCTTCTTCCCCTAACGACGGCACGACAAGCGAGTTGAATTTCCCTTCCAACTGTTCGTCCGTCACCGGGTTAAGCGCGTTGCCTAACGGATAATCCACTCGCTTCGTCAGCACCCGGCCGTCCTGCAGTGTGACGTGCACAATGTTTGCAACCGCTTTCGCATACAGCGCACTCAGCTCGTCGTTCCGCTGCACCGTCACTTCTTCGAGGAATTTCCAGATCGTCGGATCGGTGAAACGCTGCGGCTGAAATTGCTTTTCCGTCACCTCGCCGTCGATCAGAGCGATCGCCGTAATGTAAGGCAGACTGTGGTCCGCGGTCTCGCGCGTTTCCGGTTTCCATTTTTCCGGCTCACTCCCGATGATGTCGACCGAGGCGTCGTGGCTTTCGATCCGAACGGACTGGATTCTCGCCGGATCGCCAATCTCTTTGCGCAGGAAGAGCGCGGCTTCGATCGCGCTCTGGCTGTGATATTCAGCCGGCCAATATTTGATGCTGGTGTTCAGAATCATCGCGGCCGTGCCTTCGTTCACGTTCTTCTCGTTCGGCCGTTTCACGAAGACTTCGCCGACGTCGCCTAACGACACTCCGAGTTCTTTCTCGAAACCCATTTGCCCTTCAAAAATCGGCGCGGGCCCGGTCATTCCGGCGCGCGCCAGAAGCGCCGCGTAGACACCGGAACGCGCCGCATTCGCGAAGGCGACACCTTTCCAATGCGATAACTCGCCGACGCGTGCCTGCCGGAAAGCCGCGCAGTTTACGCCCGCGATATTGACCGCATGGCGCGTCTTCTCCGCGTCGAGTTTCATCAAACGCGCCGCGGCCAGTGCGGTGGAAAATGCGCCATACGTGGGGTGATCCCAGCCGCGCGCACGAATGCTGGCCGCGTCACAGAAACGGCATTGCACTTCGTAAGCGAGCGCGATCGCGGTGATCAACTCGCGGCCGTTCGCACCGACGCTCTCCGCGACTGCGAGACAGGCGGCGATGTTATCGCTCGGGTGGGCCGGTTCTTTGGAAAGATAGGTGTCGTTGTAATCGAAATACCGAATACAGCAGCCGGTCGCAAAAGCGGCCCAATCCGGTGGCGCCTGGTGATCGGTGCCAATAACCGTCGCCCCATTCTTCGCGGAAAAATCGGAAACGACAGTGCGTGCGATTACGCATGGCTCCTCGCTCCATGCACCAAGCGCGCAGCCGAAGGAATCGATCAAGCGGCGCTTCACCTCGTGCACCACTTCGGGTGCGAGATCTTCGAAATTAAGTGAACAGGCGTATTCAGCGAGGCGATGGGCAAGTGATTTGGACATAAAGAGAGCCGACAATCTGGCGATGAAACGTTACGCGGCAAGCTCCGGGGGGAGCGTACGCGCTTCGCGTGCGGTTTGCCGCCGCCGCAAACATCTTGCAGGCCGCGCACGAAGGAAAAGCTCGTGACGGCGAGGGCGCCATCACCGGCACGCGAGGGCGCGTCTCGCCTTACTGCCGCAGCTCCACCGGCTCGGAGGTAGCGGCAATTCATCCGTGCCCATCTGTGCAATCCGTGGTTAATGTTTCTCCACATGAGCAGCAAAGTTTATCCCGACGCTACCGCCGCGCTCGACGGCCTTCTCCACGACAACATGACGATTGCGGCCGGCGGGTTTGGCTTGTGCGGCATTCCGGAAAACCTGATCGCGGCCGTGCACGAGAGCGGCGTGAAAGGCCTGACAATTGTCGGCAACAACGCTGGCGTGGATGGCTTTGGCATGGGCGTTCTCCTGACCACTCGTCAGGTGAAAAAAGTGATGGCGTCCTACGTCGGCGAGAACAAGGAGTTCGA
>JAICMR010000181.1 GCA_025929155.1 Chthoniobacterales bacterium
CGAAATCGCTGACTTCCGGGTCTTCCTTCCCGAGAAGTCGCGGTCCACGATTGATCAGCGTTACCTTCACGCCAAGCCGCTGAAACACCTGCCCCAGCTCGCACCCGATCGGACCTCCGCCCAGGATCAGCAGGCTCGCCGGCTTTTCCTCCAGTTGATCGAAGACGGTTTCGTTCGTGAAATAGGAGACGCGACTCTCGCCCATGACCGGCGGGACAATTGCGCGCGACCCGCTGGCGATGATGAAACTTTTAGCGCGCAATCTTTCTCCCCCGACTTCGATTTCGTTAGGCGAGAGAAAGCTCGCTTCCTCCGCGAAAACATCTACGCCTAACGATTCGAAACGTTCCCGCGAATCCATCGGCGCCAGTTCAGCGCGCGCAGCTCGCATCCGCGCGAAGATTTCACTGAACTCAAAATCCGGCTCGGCATTCGGCACACCCCACGCCTCGGCGTTTCGCATCCGATGGAGCAGTCGAGCCGAAGAGATGAGTGCCTTGCTCGGAACACAGCCGAAGTTCAGGCAATCGCCACCCATCTTGTGCCGCTCAATTAGCGCGACGCGCGCACCAAGCCCGCACGCGCCCGCCGCCGTGACGAGCCCCGCCGTGCCGGCTCCAATCACAGCCAGATTGTAAACGCCCTCGCCTTTCTTCACAGTTTGGTGGGACGCCACGCTGCCGGTTCTATTCCACGAATGGTGTTGCGAGGCCGTATGGGGCTTGATTGCTCGGGCGCAGAGTGACCCGCGGATTTTTTGCCCGCGACATGCCGGCCGCTCCAGTCGAGTAAAATCAGGTCGCGTTCAGCAAGCGATCGCGTGTCGACGGCAAACTGCCGAGAGTAACTCCCAGAGCGCGTCGAGCACTTCTCCAGCGGCGTTCGCCGCGGTCTTCGCGTTTGTCGGTCCGACTTCCTGCACGAGCAACGCGCGCTCGACTGCCGCATGCTCCCGATCGGCTTCGATATGGACGGTGAAATAAGAGTAATCGTTTTCGTCGGCAAAACCGTAATGCTTCCGCAGCCCGTCGATCTTGGATTGGGAAACCGCCGGGATCTGACTCTCATAGGCATACAACGCCGCGAGCGCGGCACCCGTGTCGCCGCCTCGGCAAATCCTGCGAAAAGTGGCAATCAGCGCGCGCGTTTCCGGCCAGCTCTCGACGTTTTCCAGTTCGTCAGGCGCAACCCCGAGCGACGCGGAAAATTGTCGCCAAAGCGCCGGATGATTCGGCTCGCCCGCTTCCTCGTCGATTAGATTGGCCAGAAGCTGCCGCCTAACGACCTGATCGTCGCAGCCGGCGTGCGCCGCGGAGAGGTAGGTCGGGAAAGCCGCCACGTGCTGATAATATTGTTGCGCGTAATCGGAAAGCGTTTCCCGGCGCAATTCGCCCCGGTTCCACGCCAGGTAGAACGGATGAGTGAGGAGATGACGCGATGCGATTTGCTGCTCGAGGCGATCAAGGAAGGTATTCATAGGTTTTTTGGTTTGTCGTTTTTACGTGATTCGGCAAGGCCTTGGAAAGCTCATTCGGATGTACGCCGGAAAAATACCGTCTCGTTAGGCTGAGATCGTCGAGGGTGGTGCGAAGTGGACCGCGTGCGGCAAAACGGCGAGCCGATGAAACGACCGGGGGCCGCAACGTTTTCGTGGGGCCGGCCCGCCGGAGGCGGCGCGAGAAATCAAGATCCTCAAAAATCGGAATTTCGCGGTAGCCGCCGAGCTTTTCGAAACCATCGCGCCTAACGAAAAGCGCCTGATCTCCGAGGTGCCAGCCAAAAAAATAATTTCGTAACTCAGCCAGCCGGCAGGTCAGCGCCAATATGACCGACCGGGAACGATACCGCCGCGCAAAGCCGCCCCCGATCGCGCCGTCGCGGTCGATCGCGCGCAGAATTTTTGCGAGCCCATTCGAAGGGAGGTGAGTGTCAGCGTGCAGAAAAAGCAGGATTCTTCCCTCGGCCGCGGCGGCGCCAAAATTCATCTGCCGCGCGCGATGCCGCTCCGGAAATGAAAGCAATCTGCAACCAAACCGTCGGGCAATCGCGG
This sequence comes from Chthoniobacterales bacterium, assembly GCA_025929155.1. Lineage (GTDB taxonomy): Bacteria > Verrucomicrobiota > Verrucomicrobiia > Chthoniobacterales > UBA10450 > Palsa-1392. Next base: position 2,051 of record JAICMR010000181.1, read on the forward strand.
CTGTCTCGTCCTCGCTCTGCGCGTCGACCACGATGGTTTCGTGCGGCGAGTCGCCGATGGTCGCGAGTGTTTCCGGCAGCGCTTCCGATTCGTTCGCGACCGGAATAATGATGGAAATCTCGGGCGCCTTCACCTGCGGATGTTACTCGAATTATCTCGTCCGATTTCCCAGGTTGCGCGTCCCTAGAGGCTGCGGCTCGAACATAATCTTCCACGATGAATTCTTCGGCCGTTGGCAGGCTCAAGAAGGTGTCTTCTTCTGAGTGCGCGAGCGTGAGCGAAATTGCAAGTCCTCCGCTCAACAAGCGCACGTGCGACTGACCTCAATCTCGCGCCTGCACTTGCACTCCATCCGAGGTGTAAGTGTAACTGTAAGTGCAGGAGGAAAGGAAGCGAAGCGGGAGGTTCAAGCGGCCGCTTTTTTGTAAGTGAAAGGAATGCCGCCCGGCGTACCAAACTCCGAAAGTGCCGGCGGAGGGGATCGAACCCACACACCCTTGCGAGTACCAGATTTTGAGTCTGGCGCGTCTGCCAGTTCCGCCACGCCGGCTCACGTTGAACGGGCACGAAGCTACGAGATCACGGCCGCCGTGCAACCGCTGCAAGAGAGGCGCTCTGCGTCCCGAGGGAAACGCTCGGGGCGGGCAAGGTGAGGAGCTTCAGCGTATCGGATGCACGGTTCTCACAACAGGACCGAACTTCATCTTCTGAGCCGGCGGGACAATCAGAAGCGTCTCGCGATGTCCCGCGGTCGGGAAGTTCGGCAGACTTCCGTTCATGCGATTCACGGCAGCTCCGCGAGATCCCTCGACTTCGGTTCACTCCGCCCCGGATTAGGGTTGCGACCGCTCGGCGACGACTGCTGCCAGCTTTCGCTCACGAACGGCTGCAGCCCGCGCGACGGACCGAGCACTTCCCGCAGCACGATCGCCTGGCGTGCGCTTCCCGCAGACCGCAGCAGTTCGCCTAACGAGGTTCCCGTACCCCGCGAGGTTGTTGAAGAAACTGCCGGCCTAACGACCGGCGTGACGGGCGGAGCGGGCAAGGGCGCCGCCGTTACCACCTGCGGCGGCGGCGCCGGAACAAAAACAGGCGCGGGCAGTGGAGAGGCCACCGGTTCTTCCGCCTCCGGCACCGTCACCAATGGCGGCAGCGGCTGCGCCCAGCCTCGTTTTATCTTCGGCGCTTTTTGTGTCTGTTGCGGCCTGACCGGAAGAGGCACGGGGCTGCGGTGCCGACGAACCGGCAGAGGCGGCGTAGAATTACTCGGCATTCCCAAAGCCTCGAGAAAGCGGCGCACCCGCTCCTCTTCGCTCTCCGCTGCAGGCCGAAGCATCGGACTGGAACGCGGTGTGTCGTTAGGCGCGGGTGGCCGATTCTCCGCGTCCGCTTCGCTGCCGCGGCCGAGCCATTTAAAAATAAGAGCGATCCCGGCGAGGATCAGGAAGACGACGATGTCATTCATAGCACGATCGCCTTGTCATCCTGCGCGAAGCTCGGGACGACCGGCAGTAGGTTGCGTTCGCTTTCTGAATTCATTCCTGCTCTGCACCCTCGACGTCTTTTTGATTAGCCAATCCCAAGCTCGTTAGGGCGTCTCTGTGCTTGCAGGTTTCTCCCCTGCGATCGATTGGCGCATCGTGGTGTCGGCCTCCACGTTTTTCATCCGGACGTAATCCATGATGCCGAAATTTCCGGAGCGAAAAGCATCGGCCATGGCCTGCGGCACGAGCGATTCCGCCTCGACCACTTTCGCGCGCATCTCCTGCGTCTTTGCGCGCATCTCCTGTTCGACCGCCACCGCCGCGGCGCGGCGCACTTCCGCGTTTGCCTGCGCGACTCGTTTGTCGGCATCAGCCTGCTCGGTTTGCAGCTTCGCACCGATGTTATCGCCGATATCGACATCGGCGATGTCGATCGAAAGAATCTCGAACGCGGTACCGCTATCGAGGCCTTTCTGGAGCACGAGCTTCGAAATGCGATCAGGGTTTTCGAGCACCTCCTTGTAGTTATCGGCCGAGCCGATCGAGGTCACGATTCCCTCGCCTACCCGCGCGATGATCGTCTCTTCCGTGGCGCCGCCGACAAAACGATCAAGGTGCGATCGGACCGTGACGCGCGCTTTCACTTTCACACCGATACCGTCTTTCGCGACACCATCGATTGTGGTGCGACCCATCGCGGCGCTCGGGACGTCGA
>JAICMR010000169.1 GCA_025929155.1 Chthoniobacterales bacterium
CGGGTGGTGGATCTGCTGGAGCACGTCCCGATGGAAGAGCGGGACACGAAAGGCGACGTCTACGAGTACATGCTCGGGAAGATCGCCACGGCCGGCCAGAACGGGCAGTTCCGTACCCCGCGCCACATTATCCGGCTGATGGTCGAGATGGTCGCGCCGCAGCCTATCGACATTGTCTGCGATCCCGCCTGCGGCACCGCCGGCTTCCTCGTCGCGACCGGCGAATACCTGCGCGAAAAACATCCCGAAATCTTCCGCGACGAGAAGCGGAAGGAACACTTCCACCATCATCTCTTCCACGGCTTCGATTTCGACAACACCATGCTCCGCATCGGCAGCATGAACATGCTCCTCCACGGGGTGGAGAACCCCGACATCCGCTATCGCGACTCCCTCGCGCAGGACCACGCCGGCGAGGAGGAAAAATACACCCTCGTCCTCGCCAATCCGCCTTTTGCCGGCTCGCTCGATTACGAAAACACCGCGAAAGACCTGCTCCAGATCGTGAAGACGAAGAAGACCGAACTGCTCTTCCTCGCCCTCTTCCTGCGCCTGCTCAAGCCCGGCGGACGCGCCGCCGTGATCGTGCCCGATGGCGTCCTCTTCGGCTCATCCAACGCGCACAAGACCCTGCGCAAGATCCTCGTCGAAGAGCAGAAACTCGACGCCGTCATCTCGCTCCCCGGCGGCGTCTTCAGGCCCTACGCCGGCGTCTCCACCGCCATTCTTCTTTTTACCAAAACCAACAGCGGCGGCACCGATCACGTCTGGTTCTACGACGTGGACGCCGACGGCATGTCGCTCGACGACAAACGCACCGAGTTGCTCCCGCCGGAAAAGCGCGGCCCGGTGCCAGCGGTGAGCCTAACGACTGAAGAACACACGAAGAACAACCTGCCCGACGTGCTCGCGCGTTGGCGTTCATTACGAACCGCGCCCTCTTCTGCCGTCATCCGGAGCGAAGCCGAAGGCGAAGTCGAGGGATCCCGCCGCGTTACCTTAAAGGTTGCATCACGGGATGCTTCGACTCCGCTGCGCTCCGCTCAGAATGACACCGTTGATGTTGATGGTGAGCTCACCCGCCCGCGCACCGCGCAATCGTTCTGCGTCTCGAAATCAGAGATCGCGGAGCAGGGCTATGATCTCTCCGTCAACCGCTACAAGGAAGTCGTGCACGAAGAAGTCGCGCATCGCGCGCCAAACGAAATCTTGGCGAGCCTAACCAATCTCGAAGCAGAGATTCAGCAAGGGATCAAGGAACTGGCGGAGATGCTGAAGTGATCGCGTCGGCAGAGCGCAACGGCAAAAGCCCGTCGTGGAATGTCGTTGAACTTGCTTCGTGCTTTGAACTGCAGAACGGAGTCAACTTCAGCGCTGAGCAAAAGGGCAGCGGCTTGCTCGTTATTGATGTGCTCAACATGTATTCGGATGACCTCTTCGTTCGCACGGATAAGCTTTACCGCGTTGACATCAAAGTGCCGGAAGACCGTTTGCTTCGTCCAGGCGATGTTCTCTTCGTTCGTTCCTCCGTTAAGGAATCCGGCGTCGGATGGCCAGCGATATTCAGAGGACATGAGGAACCGGTTACCAATTGCGGTTTCTTGATTCGTGCGCGTCAGACAGCACCAAAGCTCGACCCAAGATTCTTCGTCCACTATCTGCGGCAGAGCCATGTGCGCGCGCAGATGATTTCGCGAGCTGGCAAGGTTGCAATTACGAACATCAATCAAGAGCGACTTGGCTCGTTGAAGATCCCGCTGCCGCCGCTGGCGGAGCAGCGGCGAATTGCGGAGGTCCTGGACCGGGCGGAGGCGTTGCGGGCCAAGCGCCGTGCCGCCCTCGGCCAACTCGACTCCCTCACCCAATCCCTCTTCCTCGACCTCTTCGGCGACCCCATCTTAAATCCGCGCAAATGGCCGCAAGAAAAGTTGGAGACGTTCTTTCATTTTAGAACCGGGAAACTGGATTCCAACGCAGCCGTAGCGTCAGGGCAGTATCCGTTCTTCACCTGCTCACGGGACGATTTTCGAATCGACACTTTTGCATTCGACTGTCAGGCGCTGCTGCTCGCTGGGAACAACGCCAGTGCTGATTATTCAGTCAAACACTACAAGGCAAGTTCAACGCCTACCAGCGCACCTACGTCATCACACTCCGAGACGAGCGCAATTCGTATGACTATGCTCGCGTCGTATTGGAGCACCGCCTCGGCGAATTGAAGCGCATTTCGAAAGGAACGGGCACGAAGTATCTGACGATGGAATTGTTGAGCCGGATTCGTGTTCCCGTTCCTGCAATCGAGTTGCAGCGCGAATTCGCCCGCCGAGTGGCGGCGGTGGAGAAGCTGAAGGCGGCGCAGCGCGCCTCGCTCACCGAGCTGGACGCACTCTTCGCCTCCCTCCAGCACCGCGCCTTCCGCGGCGAATTGTGATCGCGAATGTGAGCCGATGAATACATCTCTGCTGCCGGTGCCCTTCGAGCAGGCGCTCATTTCAAGCAAGTTTGCGCGCGAGCTCCGATGTTCAGCGCAAAGAGCAATCATTGCTGACGTTCAGCGGAATATGGGTGTTCCTCTCAAAGGAGCGAAGGTTGTGGTGAGTCGTGGAACACTGCGAGTCGCTTTCGACAAGGGCGCGACCGGCGTCAGGCTGATGAAGGATAGAACGGGGCGAGAGCTTCCGACGTTGGTCAACGCTTCAGGAAAGACTTCCGCGAATGCGAGAGTCGTCGGAAGAACGACGAGAGTCGCCGGTGCATCAGTATCGGCAGCGATTGCTGTCATCGAAGTCGCGCACATCATCAGCGATGCGGACAACACAAAGAGGTTGCGGAAAGTCGAAGTTGGCGTCGATCGGCTTTTGCGCGCCCACGAAGCCGAGCTGAAGGCGAAGCTGCAGGCGATTTATTCGCATGCGAGGGAAATGCTATCGCGCGGAGCTGATGCACTAAGCGACCACGAACGGCACGAACTGCAGCGATACTGCCGTGAATTGTTCGAAATCCGTGCGCGGTGGCTAGACGACTTGAAATTTCAACTGGAGAACCTCGAGCCTGCCGAGCCCGGCTTTGTGCGAAGGCTCGTGCGCGTAGGCAAGGAGAAGGCACACGCGCGCGTGCGTCGCCAGCGCGCGGCCGAAGCCGAAGGAACGCTGGAAATCCTGCAACTGATCAACTTCAGCCTGATGTTGCAGATGGTGCTGAGCGCAGCGTCCGCTCGCACGACAGAATTCCGGCACATCACTCTTCCTGACGAAGCTCAGCGATTATCCAGCTTCTGTGAATTCGCAAAGAGGCGAGCAAACGAGATCGCCGGGGCGGATGCACCAGAACTGAAGCGGTTTCTCCAGGCGATTGCAGGCACGGTCGACGTTTGGCATGCCGCTCTGCCGCCGCGTCGGTCTCGGACACTCCAGGACCGCGCCTCCCGCGGGGAACTGTAATCGTCCGAATGTGTCCATCGCACCTTAAGCGCGTCCACCGCGCGCCCATTCGCGCCCGAACAGGACACGAGGTTCTGGCTCACGCGACCATCGCGCACCTGCATGATGGTAAGTTCAGAATCATCAACAGAACGGTCGCGGGCGACGCGCCGAAGGATTTTTTCCAAATCTACGAACATGGCGTTGCCCATCGCGCTGCGATCTCAGCATGGCCAAAATACATCGCAAAGGTTGGACACAAGTGGTATCCGAACGAATCGATCACGGAGCACCTGCTGACGCGAATTGGTCACCTGCTTGGCCTCGGCGTTGCAGACTCGCGCCTGATGTTCGTGCGCGGCCAGCTTCGCTTCCTCAGCCGGTATTTCCTCCGCAAGGACGAAAGCCTAATTCACGGCGCGGAAATCTTCGCAGGGCATCTCGCCGACGAACAATTCGTCCGGGAGGTGGAGGAAAAGAAGATGGCGCGGGACGTCTTCACGTTCCAAGTTGTCGAGGAGGCGATCACGAGCCGGTTTCCAAGTGAAGGGGAAACGATCCTCGACGACTTCGTCCGGATGCTCGGCTTTGACGCGATCGTGGGGAACAACGACCGACACTATTTCAACTGGGGAGTCATTACCGATCTGAAGGGGAAGCGTCGGCCCCATTTTGCTCCCGTTTACGACACAGCGCGTGCGCTATTTTGGGATGGGCCGGAATGGCGCCTGGAGCAGGTCGATCAGAACAGACGCCGTGCGCTGCACATCGAAAAATACGTTGATGAATGCATGCCGAAGACCGGCTGGGACGGAAAATCCGGTTTGAACCACTTCGCGTTGGTCGAACTGATCGCAGCCGAGCGGCCGCACGTTGCCGATGCGTTACGAAGTCTCTGCACGCGTGAGTTGCCGGCCAGAGTCGATGAGTTAATCGACACGGAATTCGCTGGACTGTTCAGCGACCGCCGCCGCGAATTCATAGGAATGTTTGAACTTGAGAGTGCAGCGTTACGTCCAAGCAGTCGGAATTTGATATGTTTTTAGATCTTTTACGACGGCTCCGTCCCGAGTGGCTGGACGGCATTCCCGATGATGCTGCGGAACAGCAGAACGTCGCGTTTTCTGTCGTTCTCGACGGGCTCGAAGTTGGACGCCTGCGGCTCGATGGTGAGGAGTGGGTCTTCAGCTATACCGACCAGTTCCGTAAGCAAAAGAAGATCAAGCCGATCGTCGATTTCCCAAGCGTTCAGCGCGAGTATCGGAGCCCAGATCTCTGGCCCTTCTTCTTGCTCCGGATTCCGAGCCTGAAGCAACCTGCCGTGCAGGAATTCCTGCGGGAAGAGAAGGTCGACGCGCCAAGCGCCGCAATTTTGCTTCGGCGCTTCGGCAAGCGATCGGCCGCGAATCCGTTCGAGCTCATTCCCGCCGAGGCCTAGCTGTGCCGGAAACGGCTTGGCGTAGCTGAGGCGGTGCGCAAGAATGAAATGCGTGGAGAACGACCGCGCGATGACGAATTTTGGTTTCCTTTCCGTCGAGTGGCCCGAATTGTTCGACGCTGCGATCAAGGCCGAATCGCTCGCTCGGCCTGATCCGCGCACGTCATGTTTCTATGCACGTCGCGGCCTCGAACTGGCAGTGCACTGGCTCTACAAGAGCGACGTTGCGCTGAGATTGCCGCATAGCGACAGCCTGAGCGCACTGCTTTTCGAACCTACCTTCCGCGACGC
>JAICMR010000240.1 GCA_025929155.1 Chthoniobacterales bacterium
GGATCTCGCGCGCATCGGCCACGAGATTGCCCTGGGCCTCGCCGCCGCGCACCGCCGCGGCTTGATTCATCGCGACATCAAGCCCTCAAATATCTGGCTCGAAGAAGAAACCGACCGCGTGAAGATTTTGGATTTCGGTCTGGCGCGCGTGGTGGACAGTGCCGAGCAGCTCACGCATGCGGGCACGCTGTTAGGCACGCCGGCTTACATGTCGCCCGAACAAGCCTCCGGCGTAGAGGCCGACGCGCGCAGCGACCTGTTCAGCCTCGGCTGCGTGCTGTACCACGCCGCCACCGGCCGCCGTCCCTTCCTTGGCCGCGACGCGCTCACGACGCTCTTGGCTGTCACCACCACCGAGCCGCCCGCTCCGCGCGAGTTGAACCCCTCTCTGCCCGACGACCTGAACGATCTCATCGTCTCGCTTCTCTCCAAGGACCCGGCTGGCCGCCCGCAAAGTGCGCGTGAAGTAGCGGACAGGTTGGCCGCTGTAGGGAACGGACTCCGTGCCGTTCCGGCGGAGGGTTCAGGGTTCGGGGTTCAGGCTTCAGGTCAGCAGCCGGACGCCGACCCGCGAGCGTATAGTAGTCATCACGCTCCGCGTGATGGAACCGATCACGCGGAGCGTGATCAATCAAGCGGTGAAGCCGCCCTGCTCCCTCTCCCTCCGGACCCGCAAGCGGGTGCCCCTGGCCGGAATGAGGGCGTCTTAAACGAAGCGGTGTTCACCATCGACAGCGTCTCCCCTGCTGCCGTCGCGTCGCCCGATCTTCTCGCGCACGCCGTGCCCGCCAAAACGCCCCATCGTCGCCGCGTGCTCATCGGCCTCGCCCTTGCTGCCGCGGCAGTTCTCTTAGCTGGCATCATCATCACCATCAAGAACGAAAAAGGCGAAACGGTCGCGCGGATCAAGGGCGACCAATCGGTCGTCGTCGAGAACCTCGACCCCCGCCACACGGCGACGGTCGCGTCGAGCGACAGTGTAGCTCCGATCTCGGCGCGCCGGGATGACGGAGATGCGGTCGTCGCAGGTGGCAGCATGCCGCCCGCGGCTGACAACACGCCACCGGCCGGCTTCCACGCGTTGTTGAACGGAAAGGATCTCACCGGTTGGAAGGGTGTGCCGAAACCGCCGTTCGATAATCCCATCCAGCGTGCCAAAGCGTCGCGCGGCGACTTGGCGGCGGCGCAAGCCCTCGCCGATGAAGAGATGCTTAAACATTGGAGCGTCAAAGATGGCATTCTCGTCTTCGATGGAAGAGGTCAAAGCTTGGCTACCGACAAAGAATACTCCGATTTTGAATTGTGGATCGACTGGAAAATTGAGCCGGGTGGAGATAGCGGCATTTATTTACGAGGTGCGCCGCAGGTTCAAATCTGGGATCCGTCGAGTGCATCGGCTGGCGGAGTCGGCTCAGGGGGCTTGTACAACAATCAACGATACCCAAGCCAGCCCGCCGCCGCCGCAGACAGGCCCGTGGGCGAATGGAACACGTTGAAGATCAGGATGATCGGCGAGCGGGTCGCTGTGAAGCTCAATGA
>JAICMR010000157.1 GCA_025929155.1 Chthoniobacterales bacterium
ATCGGGTCGCATTACCCATTCTCGATCGGCGGCGTGCAGCAAAATCGGCACGTCGCCGAACGCCCGGCTCCACTCCACCATCGTGGTGTAATAATGCGGATGCGAGATCGCGATTGCGCGCAGGCCGCCTAACGACTGCACGAGCGAGACGGTTGCATCGTCGATCAGGCTGATACAATCCCATAGAATATTACCCGCCGGAGTGCGCACGAGCAGAGCGCGCTGCCCGATCGCGAAATCCGGCGTGGTCCCGATGCCGAACAGATCCGGCTCGAATTGTTTCCAACAGTTACGGTGGCAGGCGAGCAGGTGCGCGAGCGTCGTCCATTCCTGGCCGCTCGCGGGAACGAACTGCCGCGCATCTTCGCAGATGGGACACCGCTCCGGCGGCGTTGCGCTGGCGGCAAATTGCGTCCCGCAGGTTGCGCAGAGAAAATGTTTCATCGCGCGTCATCGTAGCCAGACCTGCGCAACAAAGTAGCACGAAACGCGCAGCAGACTTCCATCTTGAAGCGACGCAGGCGAAATCTAAGCTGAATCATGCGACCCTCCTCTGAGCCCTTCTTTGCCTAACGATGCGCGTCCTCGCAATCGACGCTTCTCTGCGCAACTCCGGCGTCGCCATTATCGAGACGAACGGCGGCGGCAAATTCCAGACGCTGCACTACGGCGTGATCCACAACGCCAGTTCGCTTCGGATGTCGTCGTGCCTCGTCGCGATCCGGGATCGGCTCGCGGAACTGATTCACGAACATGAGCCGGATTGTTGCGCACTCGAATCGGTTATTTACGTGCAGAGTCACAAAACCGCGATCGTGCTCGGGGCCGCGCGCGGCTCGGCCATCATGGCGGCAGCCGAACGCGGTCTGCCGGTCTTCGAATACCCGCCAAAGCGGATTAAACAGGCAACGGTTGGGACCGGTTCGGCCGACAAGACGCAGGTGGCTTTCATGGTCCGCGCGCTGCTTGGCCTGACGGAAACGCCTAACGACGACGCGGCCGACGCGCTCGCGATTGGTCTCACTCATCTCCGCGCGCAGGAAGGCCGGCGCGTCGGTCTCCCCGGCCAACTCCAGATTTGAATCCGTCCGTCGAATCCCAGCGCGGCGCAGTCGAAGAATCCCCCGGAGCTGCCGAAACACGCCCGGGCCAGCTCCCGAGCCCGCCGCCGCTCGTGACCCGCTGGCTCGGGCGCCTTGCGTTCGCTGATGCGCTCGCTCAGCAGGAAGAATTCGTGAGGCAAAAACACGCCAACCCGGACTTGCCCGATGCGCTCTGGCTACTCGAGCACGATCCGGTTTACACGATCGGCCGCACCCTGGACCGCTCCAGCCTGCGGGGCGCAAGCCACCTGCCGCATCCGCTTTTTCCGATCAACCGCGGCGGACAGGCGACCTGGCACGGACCGGGACAATTGGTTGGTTATTTCCTGCTCGACCTGCGCCGGCACGGGCAGGATTTGCACCGCTACCTGCGCTGGATCGAAGCGCTCCTGATCGAGCTGCTCGGAACGTATGATCTTGCCGCCTGGACGCACCCTCCTCTCACCGGCGTCTGGATTGGGCAACGTAAAATCGCCTCAATCGGCGTCGGCGTGCGCCACTGGATTACGATGCACGGCTTCGCGCTTAATGTGAGCGGTAATCTCGCCGGCTTCGACGCCATTACGCCCTGTGGCATTACCGATGTCGTGATGACGTCGGTCGAGAAAGAAACGGGGCAAACGCTTCCGCTCGAAACCGTCGCGGCAAAACTGGCGCACCAAGCGAAAGCGCGGCTCGCCGATCTTCCAGGGAGCGCACCAGGCTCGCGTGCTGATTTCGGCGCCTCGGCAAAACCATCTTCTGCCTCCGGTAAGGGAGATACTCCTGCGCTCGATCGAGATGCACCTCCGGAACAGCTTGATTGACGCGGAGGCGCTTCAACCAGCACGCGAGGCACGTGCCTCCCTCCGGAACCATTCCCACTCGACAGCGAGGCGGGTTTCTTTTAATGCAACGGCATGTCCATCCCACTCGAAGACAACTTCACTGACATCATCGGTAAAGCGCAGCGGGGCCTGCAGATTTCAGATAGCCAACTGGCAGATAAGTCGGGCGCGAGCACCGAAGCGATCCGGCGCCTGCACGAGGGCGAATTTCATCGCCCAACAATTGAACAGATCGCGCCGATCCTGCAGCTCAACAGCGAATCCCTCACCGCCCTTGCGGAGCAGCAATGGCAGCCGGACGAGGTGCAGCTTGAAGGTCTCGCCCAGTTTAACACGCCCTACCACGACATGATGGTGAACGCCTACCTCGTCTGGGATCCCGCAACGAAGGACGCCGTCGCCTTCGATACCGGCGGCGATTGCTCCGCGCTCCTTGAACGAAGCGAAGCCGCTGGCCTAACGATCCGTCTGATTCTCCTCACCCACTCACACCCGGACCATGTCGCCGATCTCGATCGCCTCATCCGGGAAACTGCGGCGCCGGTTTACCTCTCGAAGCGCGAGTCGGTCCCTCAAGCGGAACCGATCACTGCAGGCGAAGTCTTCGACGTTGGCGGCCTAACGATCGAACCGATCCTGACCTGCGGCCACTCTCCTGGCGGCCTGACCTATTTTATTCGCGGGCTGGACCAGCCGGTCGCGATCGTGGGCGATTCGCTCTTCGCCGGCTCGATGGGCGGCGGTAATGTTTCCTACGAAGACGCGCTCCGGAACAACCTTGAAAAGATCATGACCTTGCCTAACGACACCATTCTTTGCCCCGGCCACGGGCCGATCACGACGGTTCTGGAAGAGAAAAGGCACAACCCATTCTTCGCCGGTGCGGCTTCGTTCTCGACGGGATTGAAGTGATGAATGTCGCCTTTGTCGGTGTCGGGCGGATGGGCGCGAACATGGCGCGACGCCTGCAGGAGCGTGGCCATCCCGTGACCGCACTCTTCGACCTGAACCGCGCTGCGGCGACTGATCTCGCTCAGGAACTCGGAAGTTTCGCCAGCCAGTCGTTAGGCGAAGTCACGGCCGCAGCCGAAGTCATCATTACGGTCGTCTCCGATGACGCCGCGATGCGCGCGATCTTCAGCGCGCCTAACGACAACCTGCTGAAGAATGCAGACGGCAAATTGTTCATCAACTGCGCGACGATCACCCCCCAAGTGCACGTCGAGATCGAGCGACTCGCGCTGGCGGCCAAGGCGGAAAGCCTCGAAGCCTGCATGGCGTCAAGCATTTCGCAGGCGCGCGAGGGAACGCTTTATCTCATGTGCGGCGGCGCACGGGCCACCTTCGAACGCGCCGAGTCGATCCTACACGAGCTCGGGTCCGCGATCCGTTATATCGGCGCGGCGGGCGAAGCGGCCAAGGTCAAAGCGCTCGTCAACATGGTCATGAACATCAATACGGCCGGACTGGCGGAAGGGCTCGGGCTTGGCGACGCGCTCGGGATTGACCTGAAAATGTTGCGGGAGGTTTTCGCCGAAACCGGCGCGGCTTCACGCGTTTTGGAGACCGATGGCGAAGACATGCAAAAACGCGATCACGTTTGCTTTTTCTCCGCCGCACACGCGGCGAAAGACAGCGGAATTGCGCTTTCGTTAGGCGAACAGGAAGGTCTCGACCTGCCCCTGGCGCGCGCCACGAAAGCGCAATACGAGGCGATGATTTCGGCGGGCCTCGGTGATCTTGATAAAAGCGGGATCGCGGAGCTGACCTTCAAGGGTCGAGGTTCTGCGTCGTAACGCAGGCTGACAAGACAGGCTGGAAGCCTGTGTTACAGCCGCAGTGAGCCGGTGTAGATGTTCATCGTCTCGCCACGCAGAAACCCGATCAGCATCTGGTTATTCGCCTCCGCAAACTCGACTGCGAGGCTGGTCGGCGCGGAGATCGCCGCGATTGTGGCGATCCCGGCTGCGAGCGCTTTCTGCGTCATCTCAAACGAAACGCGACCGCTCAGGAGCAGGATACACCGCCCTAACGAGAAGCGGCCGGCGAGCAGCTCGTGTCCGATCAACTTGTCGAGCGCATTATGCCTTCCAACATCTTCGCGCAAGAGAAGCAATTTGCCGGTGAGGTCGAACAGCGCGCAGGCGTGCAGTCCTCCAGTTCGCTCAAAAGTCTCCTGCGCCGCGCGCAGCCGTTCGGGAAGGCGCAGTAAGATCGCGGGATCGATCCGCGGCGCTCCGACGATCGGGGGAAACTGCTGCATCGCGGCCGCGATCGTCGCTTTCCCGCAGATGCCGCAGCTCGAGGAGCTGAAAACGTGCCGGCTCAGTTTAGCTGAATCAAATCTTGCCGGATTCGTTAGGCTGATTTCCACCACGTTGCCCGTCGCCGGGTTGGTCGCGAGACAGGAGGTGATTTCGAAAATATCAGCGCGTTTGGCGATGATGCCTTCCGTGAGCGCGAAGCCGGCGGCGAGCTCGCGGTCATGGCCGGGCGTTCGCATGACGATCGCGACGCTCTGGCCTTCGACTCGAATTTCGAGCGGTTCTTCCCTCGCGACTTCATCCGTCTGCTCGGGAAGCGCGGTATTCTTTTGATAACGGACGACGCGAGTCCTGCGCGACATTTCGTGAGGCGCGCTCACAGGTCGGCGGGCGCGTTCACGTTTTTGAAAAGAGAGGTTTCCTTCGGCATGATCTCCCGCGGAACAACAAGCTGCTGCGCCACGGCCGCGCGCACAAAATCCTGCATTGAAAACTGGCCGCGCTGTAAGGCTTCCTCGGCGAGCGATTTGCAGCCTAACGAATAGACGGCCGCGAGCGGTTCGAAGAAATTCAGGCGGCGCGGCACTGCGCCCGCCCACCCGTGGAGCTCCAGCAGCGAGCGCAGAAACTCAGATGTCATCTGCGGCAGATCGACCGCGAGGACGACGAGCCGGGGCGCGCTACAATTCCGCAAAGCGGCTGAGACACCGGCGAGCGGCCCGCCGTTTTCAACTTCGTCGGCGACCGTTTCATGCCCGTCGCGCTCCGGACCGGAAATCATCAGCTGCTCCGGATTCAGCTTTCGCAGCGTCCGCAGTTGCCGGCGCCAGAGCGGTTCGCCGTCGATCTCGAGCAGAGCCTTGTCGCAGCCCATCCGACTCGATTTCCCTCCGGCCAAAAGCACCGCACTGCAGCGCATCGTCAGGCTGGTTGCCGGATTTTTAGCTCCGCTTCGCCAAGGCGGAGTCGACCATCGGTCAGGATCTTGGCGCGCAAACCCCCTTTTCGGTCGCGCAAAAACCGCTCCGCGCCGGGGCCGAAAGCGACGTTCATCCAGTCGCAGGGCTTACAGTGCTGCGACCCGTAAAATTGTACGCCCTGGAGCTCGAATTCGAGGCCGATCAAGTCATTCAGGTCCACTCCGGAAACGATCACATTCCGGCGCAGGACGCCGGGGGATTTTGTCGTCAGGCCAAGCACGAAAGAGAGATCGTCGAATACTTCGCGGGAGAAGAACGTCACCTGACCTTTATAATCATCCTTGTAATCGAAGAAGCGATCGCCGCGAATCCCGTGACCGGCGATGCACTCGATTTCGGAGACCTGCAGAAACGGAGACTCGCCCGGCGGTCCGCCGTAATGCCCGAAGTAGTTGTGGCCGGGAGAGGTGAAAATTTGCTCAATGATCACGCGCTCAAGCTAGTGAGGCGCGGGCAACGGAGCAAACCCTGGTGGGACCGGCGCCTCGTGTGCTGGTTTTGGTGCCTCGCCAAAACGAATTTCATTTCTTAGCTCGCAGGTGAAGCAAAGTTCGCCGGCATTGCGGCGAGGCTGCCGCAAAGAGCCCTGGAGTGCTCCTGCGCTCCCCAGACGCTTGCACTCGCTTCCTGCTCCACGGACCTTGTTCTTCCGCATGAGAACCGTTTGGCGCGTCTTCGC
>JAICMR010000053.1 GCA_025929155.1 Chthoniobacterales bacterium
ACGAAAGAGCTTTTCGAAAACCGTCAGCAGTCCGCGTGCCCCAGTTTTTTCCTGCGCCGCGGCGGACGCGATGAGAAGGAGCGCCGCATCTTCAAAACTGACCTCGATGCCATAGGCACGGAAGGCGCGCTCATATTGGCGAAGAATGCTGCCCTCGGAAAACTTCATGATCTCGAAAAGATCGCCGGCGTCGAGTTCTTCGCAGACCACACGCACAGGAAGCCGTCCGATGAATTCCGGTTCGAAACCGTACTCGACGAAATCGCCCGTGGTAACGTGCTGGAAAACTTCATTGTCGAGCACTTCGACTGGCTCGTTTTGAAAGCCGATCTGGCCTTGCGCGATTCGCCGGGCGACCTGGGTTTTGAGCCGCTCGAAGGCGCCGCTCACGACGAACAAGATATTGCGCGTGCTGATGGTTTCGCGCTTCGCTTTGCCTTTGCGCTGAAACTCAAACGCCGCCTGCAACTGGCCTTGCAGATCGTTCGCGCTCCGCAGCGGCACTTCGGTTTCTTCCATGAGTTTGAGAAGCGTTGTCTGCACACCGCGCCCGCTCACGTCGCGTCCGCCGATGTTGTTCGCGGCCGCAATCTTGTCGATCTCGTCGATGTAGATGATACCGAATTGCGCCCGCGCCACGTCGCCGTCGGCTTTTTGCACGAGCTCTCTAACGAGATCTTCCACATCGCCGCCAACGTAACCGGTTTCGCTAAATTTCGTAGCGTCCGCTTTCACGAACGGCACTTTGATCAGCTCCGCGATGTGCTTGATCAGGTAGGTTTTGCCAACGCCAGTCGGTCCGACGAGAATCACGTTTTGTTTCGCGTATTCGGTCTGCTCGGCCCGGACCGCATCCTCGCTCTCGAGCTGGCGCACATAGTTGACGTGGTTGTAGTGATCGCAGACCGCGATCGAGAGTACCTTCTTCGCTTCCTCCTGCTGGATGACAAAACGATCCAGATGCGCCTTGATGTCGCGCGGGAGAAAATCAAAAACGAAATCGTCGTCGTGATGTTTCGGCGCTTCTTCGTCCCCGCCGGCTTCGGCTGCTTCGGGCTGCGCGATGCTCGCGAAGGAAACCTTGTCGCCAAAGTTCGATTTCATGAACTCGGAAAGTTTCGACTGCAATTCTTCGGGTGACGGAAATGGCGGATTTTGATTCATGAAGAGGTGGCGCGCGGAAGCGATCTGGCGCGGGAGGAAACTTAACATCCTCGTCTGCCATGTAAAATTTGGCGCCGGCCCTGACGACGAGAAAATCGCTGGTTTTTTGCTTCGGTTGTCGTCCAAGTCGGCGCAGCGGAGTTGAGGATGGAAACCCGGCCGAGGTCAACAAGGGTTTCAAGCCTTTGCTGGCCAGAACAGCAGCGCTCCAGCTCGGATCGCGAGGCGCGCCAGACTGCGCCTCTTTTTGAAATCGCGCCCGCCAAAGCGCATTCCGCGCCTTGCATTTTCGCCCGAGTCGTGCTCAGTGAAATCCCGCTTCGACCCCTTCTTGTCGCGGCGCCTATTTTCCAGCTCACCCGATGTTACTTCCTTTTCTCGCACAAGCCGCCCCGGCTGCTCCCGCGCCCGCTGGCGCCGGGCTTATCGGGCTGCTCCCGATCGTATTCATTTTCATCATTGGCTATTACGTCATGATTCGCCCGCAGATGCGCCGGCAAAAGGAACAGCAAAAGCTGGTCTCCGCGCTGAAGACTGGCGACGACGTCATCACCGCCTCTGGGATTCACGGTCGCATCACCAACGTGAAAGATACGACCGTGATCGTGAAAGTGGCTGACAACGTGAAGCTGGAGATGGAAAAATCAGCCGTCACGAACGTTCTCAAGCCCGCAGCCTAAAGTCGCCATGAGTCCTGCTTTCACCTTTTTTGTCGGGCTGCTTTTGCTCGTCCTTTTTGGCTGGTATTTCGCGACCGACTTCGGTCCGCGAAAACGCGTCCTCGCCCTTTTGTTGATGGTGTTGCTGGTCGCGTTCAGCATCGTCACGATCTGGCCGCCCGATAAAAAGATCGCGCTTGGTCTCGACATCAAAGGCGGCACGTCGTTCCTCATCCGTCTCATCCCGGGTGAGCGGCCAATTACAAAAAACAATCTCGACCAGGCGGTCGAGGTCATTCGCAAACGCGTCGATTACTTCGGTGGCGGCGAGCCGGTCATCAGTCCGGTCGGGACGGATCGTATTCTCGTTCAGATTCCAGGCCTTGATCCGGCGAAAATTACCGAGGCGCGCGAGCAGCTTTCTCGCGTGGCAAAGCTCGAGTTTCGGCTGGTTTATCCCGATAACGGGGAACGGCTCCGCGCGATCGACGCGGGCACGGAAGTAATCCCGCCGGAGTATCGGATCGAAACCTACACGCTCGAGCCTGGCGTGAATGGTGAGAAGCCAAAGCAGGAGCGCCTGCTGGTGAAGAAAAAGGCAGACCTGGGCGGAGATCGCGTGACGGAATCAAACGCTTATTACGGTCCGGAAGGATGGACCGTTCAGTTGAAGTTCGACAGCGCCGGCGCCAAGACCTTCGGCCGTATCACTGAGGCGAACGTTGGTCATCGATTCGCAATCGTGCTCGACGGCGTCATTCAATCGGCGCCCAGTATTCGCACCGCGATCTACGGCGGCGACGCGATCATCACCGGACATTTCAGCGAACAGGAAGCGCGCGGCCTTGCCAGCGTGCTGGAGAACCCGCTGCAAACTCCTGTCAGCCTGGAAGAACAGCGCAGCGTCTCGCCGACTCTCGGAAACGACTCCATTCGCGACAGCATTTTCGCCGGTCTCCTTGGTCTCGCCATCACGCTCGTGCTCGTGCTGGTTTACTACAAATTCGCCGGGCTAATCGCGAACCTCGCGCTGATCGTGAACATCATCCTGCTGATGGGCGCGCTCACGATGTTTAACTTCGTGCTCACGCTTCCCGGCATCGCGGGCATCATTCTTACGATCGGTCTCGCGGTGGACGCGAGCGTGCTGATTTACGAGCGATTACGAGAGGAACTCGCGCTCGGCAAATCCCTCAAGGTCGCGGTGCAGACGGCTTACGAGAAAGCCTTCTCGTCGATTTTGGATGCGAACGTGACCACGCTGATCACGGCGGCTTGTCTTTTCTGGAAGGCGAGCGGTCCCGTCAAGGGCTTCGCGATTTCGCTCACGCTCGGCATTCTCGCCTCGCTCTTCACCGCGCTAATCGTCGGTCGGAATCTGTTCAGCTGGTTTGTGGACAGCGGTCGAGTGAAGAAGGTCTCGATGCTCCACCTGATCTCCGCGCACAACATTAACTTCCTCGGCAAAGGCTTCCTCGCCTGCATGTGCTCGCTTGCGCTCCTCATCGCGGGCGCCACGGCATTTGCGGTCCGCGGCGATCGGAACTTCGGCGTTGATTTCCGGGGCGGCGATCTGCTCGCTCTGAGCGCGGCCCCGACTGTCCAGGTCGGCCAAGTGCGCGAGGCGCTTAAGCCGATTCATCTCGATAATGAGCCCATCCAGCAATCGACCCAAGGCAATCGCAATTACATTAGTTTCCGCCTCCCGCTGAACACGAGCGAGAAAGTGGAGCGCACCGTCCGGGCAGCGATCCCGAACGGACAGTTCAAGGTCGAGCGCGAGGAGCGCGTCGGCGCACTCGTTGGGGGCGAGTTGGCCAAGAACTCCATCTGGGCCCTGAGCATCGGCATCTTTGGCATTCTGCTTTACGTGACCTTTCGGTTTGAGTTCTCCTTCGCAATCGGCGCGATCGTAGCGGTGCTTCACGATGTGCTTCTCACGATCGGCATCTTCTCCCTGCTCGGGCGCGAGCTGACTCTTCCGCTCGTGGGCGCTATTCTTACGATCGCCGGCTATTCCATCAACGACACGATCGTGGTGTACGACCGAATCCGCGAGGGCTTGGCGAGCGGCATGCGGGGCTCGATCGAGCACATCATGAACGCGAGTATCAATCAGACGTTGAGCCGAACCATCCTCACGAGCACGGTCACGTTGATTCCGATCCTCTGTTTATTCCTCTTTGGCGGCGCAGTCCTGCGAGATTTCTCGCTCGCCATCCTCGTCGGCGTCGCGATTGGCACCTATTCGTCGATCTTCATCGCTTCGCCGATCGTTCTCTGGTGGACTCGTGCGCGGGGCGGCAGCGCGAGCAGCCTGCGCCGCGAAGTGACGCAGAAAGCCGCCGTCAGCACGCCGACCACCGCTGCATAAGCTGGTTGGGATTCACCCGTGCCCGTAAGCAAGGCTGCAAGTAATCAGCGCCTGCGTCTACTCTCCGCCCTGCGCCTAAACCGAACGCCCAGTTACCACTTCGCGGGCCGCAAAACCTGCTTACACGTCGGGAAAAATTGCGTCCTCTGGAACCCGGAGTGCGCGGTCAGATGAAGCTATTAATAATCTTAGCTGCACACCCGGCCTGACGAGCGTCCCGATTCAACCAGCTCCGCCAGCAGCTCAAGATCGATGAACGCCGCCGCCGGGGATGCTTACTGCCCTTCCGGCGGTTGCCATAGCTCCACCTTGTTTCCCTCCGGATCCATGACCCAACCGAAGATGCCGTAGTCCGACTCCTCCACCTTATCGAGGACCTGACAATCCTCTTCACGCAGCACCCTCAAGAGCCGATGTAGATCCGCCACCCGGTAATTGATCATGAACGATGAGCTGCTTGGCGCGAAGTTCGAGCCGTCGCCCACGAACCAGGCAGTTTTAGCAATTGCAGGAACGCCGGTAAACGCCGCCCCGCCCCAGGTCTGAACGTCGATTCCGAGATGGGTTTTATACCAGGCACGGAGCTTTGCTGGGTCTTTAGCCCTGAAGAAGACCCCGCCGATTCCTGTTACCCGTTTCATATCTGCTTGGTCGGTTTTCTTCATAGATCCTGCTCCACGGCCTATCTGCTTCTGTGACTCGCTTTCTTCGGGCTTATTCTCAGAGACTTGCGCGGTAGAGGCTGACTCAGCGGCCTTCTCATGAGCCTTCACTCCAGAAGCAGCATCCTGGGCATGAACCCAGCAGATGGCAAGGATAATGACTGTGAAGGCGAGCGATACTAATTTGGTTCTCATAATAGCTTATCCGTCGGGGACACTTTTTGTTAGCTTGGCATCACCGGTCTTCCACGTGTCGTAAGGGCTGCCAAAAGAATTCCTCAATGTCAGCGTCAACCTCGTCTGTCTGATCCGCCGCCTAAGTTCGACGCGACTACCACTTCAAGTCGGCGAAGCGGGCGCCACGGCCAGCCAGGCGCAAGCCTCACAACAAGGAAGACCCTAGAGGCACTCTATGAATCCGGAGTGATTCATCCAGCTTAGGCCGCGACGGCCTGCTCCAGGAGGTAGAACAACCTAGGTCTGAAAGTGAGGAAGCAGCTCCGAAAGACGTTAGACGCACTTTTAAACTTCGTTAGCTCCATTCCCCGCCCGCGCTGCAGTAGCCCTTGCAGCGAGAGAAGGTAGCCAAAGCTTCTGCTAGAGCGATGAAGGATGCCGTCAGGGCAGATGGTAAACTTCCACCAAGGCCACGCCCGTAGTCTGATCCTTGCCTCGAATAATGGCCGTATACGACCCTTCGACGGCATGATCAAGCAGGACAGCCGACTCTCGCGGATCCGTCGGAGCGAGTCCCGTCGCTTCAATTGCAGAACCGTCTGGAGTAGCCCAATCGTCGTTGGTTGCGATCTGCGTTCCATCACCGTTGTAAATCTCCAACGTCGGATCTTGCAATGGACCAGACACGCCGCTCGTCGCGAGCGAAGGTCCGATTGCCCGAACAACGATTTTTCCACCGCTAGGCGAGCTTGGACCGACAATAAATCCGCCGATCATTACGTTGTCATCCGTCTCAACCAAGCCACGCGTGCTGGTGTTGGCGAGCTGAGCTTCCGCACCTGGGGCATCCAGGTCGTAAACTTCGACCAGGGCAATGCCCGTTGCGTCACCCTTCCCGCGAACAATCGCAGTATAGGTTCCGCTGCCTTTCACGTTTGGAGAAACCGGCGGCAATGTCGCAACGATGGCCGACTCGACATTACTGTTTGGCGGAATTCCGGTGGCCGCGATCTCCGCTTTTTGATCGGTCTTCCAGTCGTCGTTCGTGATCACCGTGCCGTCGGGCGTGTGCAATTCCAAAACAGGATCCAGCAGCACGTCAGTTAACGGCGGCTGAGCGTTCCGCAGCGACGGCCCAATGGCGCGCAGCAGGACCTTCATCGGATTGGTGCCTCCCGAGATGATGAACCCACCGATCAAGACATTCTCGCCCGTCTGCGCTTTAAGCCGGGTAGAGATGTTCAGTAAGTTGGCTGGAGTTGGAGTAACGGTCGGAGTCGGAGTAACGGTCGGCGTCGGTGTGACCGTAGGAGTCGGAGTGCCGGTAGGAGTCGGTGTAACGGTCGGAGTGGGAGTCGGAGTAATCGAGGGAGTAGGACTCGGCGTAGGAGTCGGGGTCGGCGTTCCGGAGTTTTCCGGAACAATCTCAGCAGTGTTGCTGATAGCAGGACTGCTGACGCCACCCGCAATCAAAATGCGTCCATCGTTCAGCATCGTAGCCGTATGATTCTGCCTCGGCTCAGTCATAGTACCGAAAAGACTGAATTGCTGAGTCGCGGGGTCGTATATTTCGACGGAATCCAAAGCTCTGGCGAGGCCGCCATAGACAGAATTACCAGTCGAAGCTCCGCCGATCTCGAGGACATGACCAACTAACGATCCCCACGCCGGATTCGTCAGGTGAATTGCAACGTGGCGCTGTCGCGGCTGCAATACTCCCGGGACAGTGGAGAAAGTCTGCGTGATGGGATTATATAAATCCGACGGTAAGTTCGCCGAGACTCCCCCGGCGACGATCACCGTGCCATCATCGAGCAAGGTCGCGGTGTGTTCGGTTCGACCAGTGCTCATGTCGCCGACCTGAGTGAAGACGCCTGTATTCTGGTCGTAGATCTCCGCAGTCGGAGTGCCTTCGTCCACTGTTCCACCGTTGGCGACAGAGGCTCCTCCCGCCTCGAGCACCGTCCCATCCGAGAGCAAAGTTGCCGACTGGCGCTTCCGCTGAATGTTAAGAGAGCCAGTCAAAGAGAACACTCCCGTGTCTGGATCATACAATTCAGCCGAAGCGATCGGAGTCGCGCCGTGACGCCCTCCCGCAACCAGGACTTGGCCGTCACCGAGCAAGGTCGCAGCCATTAGAGAGCGACCATCGGTCATCGAGCCGGTGCTAGAGAACTGCTTCGTTGTTGGATTATACAGTTCCGCCGATCTTAGGTCGCCGAGCTCACTCTTGCCGCCGGCAATCAGCACCTGATTGTCAGGCAGCAAAGTCGCGGTATGACTTTTCCTGCCCTGTTTGAGCGAGCCAACCAAGCTGAAAGTGTTCGTGATCGGATTGAAGATTTCCGCAGAATCCAGAAACACCGCATCGGTGCTGCCGGCAGCAAGCAAGACTGTTCCGTCCGGCAATAAGGTGTCCGTCTGTTGGTTTCGGGCCACCTGCATATTTGGCAACGGCGTGAAAGCATGAGTGACAGGGTCGAGGATTTCGGCCGACTGGAGGGTTTTGTTCCCGGTGACTCCGCCGACAACCAAAACGTTCCCGTCAAGCAGAAGACTCGCTGTGGGCCTCGACCTGCCCTCTGTCATCGTGCTGTTAATCGTCCAGGTGGCCAGCACCGGGTCGTATATCTCATTGGTGTCCAGAAAACCGCTTTCCAAGGTAGTCCCACCTACGACAAGGACTTTTCCATCGGGTAGAAGCAGCGCGGCATGAGCGGCGCGGTGCTCAATCAAAGGCGTGGTCGAGACAAAGGTCTGCGCAACCGGATCGTAAATATCGACCTCATTCTGCGGACTCGTTCCGGTAAATCCACCAGTCACCAGCACTTTGCCACTTAGCATCAACGTCATCGCATGATTCGCGCGCCGAATGACCATGACGGCCGGTAGAAGGGTGAACGTGTTGCTAGTGGGATTGAAAATCCACGCATCGTTCGCAGGGTCAGCGCCAACATAACCGCCAGTGACGAGCACAGTTCCGTCGGCCAACAACACTGCAGCATGACTCGCTCGATTATATGGCGAGTTTACCGTCGCCGTGAAGGTCTGGGTCCGGGGATCATAGATGTCTGCATTCTTGCCGCCCACGATCAGAACCCGGCCATCGTTCAGCAACGTCGCGGTATGTCTGTCCCGCGCAATCGTGGTCGGGCTCGACAGCAGGGTGAACACTCCTGTCTGCGGGTTGTAGATTTCGGCCGACTTTAGAAGGGGCAGATCAAGTCCCTGATTGCCGTCCACTATCAGAACAGTGCCGTCCTGGAGCAAGGTTGCGGTGTGACTGGTTCTGGCGGCATTCATGTTGCCGGTCGGAGTGAATTTCTGGGTCGCCGGATCGTAGAGCAAAGCGGAGTTCAGGACTCCGTTTTCGTTCGCTCCGCCAGTCACCAAGACCTTCCCGGAACCGAGACGAGTCTCTGTTTGCCCAGCCCGTTCCGGGGCAAGCGGAATCGTCTGTGCCTGACTGCTGACGGCGAAAAGTGCCGTCGCGATGATCGCGATTGCGGAAAGAGAGAGAATCTTCATATGCATGTGAGAGCTCACTGAGCGTGAACAATATCGGATGGGCCGCCGCTAGATCCGCGTCGTCCCTGGCTGATTACCGATCAGCAAACTTGGGCTCCGAAGGTATCGCCAAAAGCCAATTTGTCGATTGAATTTACTAAATTCGCGTTTCGACTGCCAACTGCAGGGCTCCGACGAAGTTTTCCGAAGGCGCTTCCAACGACGCGCGAGACTCGATTCGATTTTGCCGTAGCGAAGATGAGGCGATCACGTGCCGGCCTCCCTTTTCGCTCCGGCTGATGAACCTATCGCTTCTCAACTTTGAGCAAAATCGACGCGGTTAGGCTCACTGCGGGCCAGCCTCTTCGATATCCTGCAAACGCGGGCCGAAGCGTGCGCCAATCTTTTTCGCCGAGGAAAAGAGCATCGCGTAAAATACGATCACGGCGGAAATAGTGATGCCGATCGTAACCCAATGTTGGGACTGCAGCCGCTGCCACTTCGGTAGAAACGCAATCCAACCGAACACGCCCAGCAAGACCATGACGGCATCAAAACTCCCGCGCTGCCAGTAGCCGCCGCCGAGGTGAAACCACATGCCGAATTCGTCGAAAGTCAGCGCCATCGCGAAGCCGTAAAGGTAGGCGCAGAGCTTGCGCAACTTGTCCGACGGCTGGGTTACAAACACGAGGATGGCACCGACCGCGGAGAGGATGAAAATTCCGTAGTTCAGATGATGCACATGCGTGCCGTGCGCGTGGAGGAAGAGGTCGGGAATTCGCCGCGTCATGATCAGAATCACGAGGACGCGCGCGACGATGAAGGTGAGAAGAAACGCGAGGAAAACCCGGCGCGCGAGGCGGCGCACCGGAGTGGGTTCGTTAGGTAAGGCGGAATCGTGCATAAAAAATAAAAGCGAAAGAGAAAGCAGAAAGGAGTCCGTTACGTCATCCAAGATTCTCTCCTCTTCCTGGTTTCGTGTTTTTCTCATTCAACTCAACTGGCCGATTCGTCCGGAAGAGCACCGCGACGCCGAAGGTCACGATCGTCCCAAAGCAGATCCACCAGGGGAACTCCATGATCGGCAACCAGGCCGGCGGGGTATAAAATTTCGTTCCAAAGATCCGGGCAATGTCGTTAGGCAGGTTGCTGATAATGGCGACGAAGAGAAAACCGCAGATCATGGCGATCGGGTTTATCAAGTCGCGCCCGCGGGTTCTCGTGAGCATGCCGCAGAAGAAGATGCCTAACAATGAACCATAGGTGTAGCCGAAGATACCGAGTGCGATCGGGATGATCCGGACATTCGGCAAGACGATCACGCAATAAGAGGTGGCTGAGGCGACCATGATCATGAGCAATGCGAATCCAACCGTCGCCCAACGCACCGCGCGCAGGCTTTGTGCCTCGCCCGCTCCGGGGTTGATGTAGGGCTGATACCAGTCACGAGTGAAGCTGGTCGCCAGCGCGTTCAAGGCCGTACTGAGCGAGCCCATCGTGGTGGCGAAAATGCCGGCGATGAGGAGCCCACGCAGGCCGACCGGCATTTGATAGAGAATGAAGTGGCAGAAAGTCTCGTTAGGCGTTTTTGGGAGCGTCGGGTCCGGATGGGCCTGATAGTAAACCCAGAGCAGCAAACCGATCGTGAGAAAGGTGAAAGCGATTGGGATATCGGCGAGGCCCGAAAGGATGAGGGAGCGCCGACTGCGCCGCACGTCGGGCGCAGTCAGCATCCGTTGCACCATATCCTGATCGGTGCCGTGCGTGCCCATGGTGATGAACGTGCTCCCAAAAAGCCCGGCGAAGATGGTGTATTCGACCGCAAACATGCCGACAATTTTCGCCCAACCCTGTTTTCCTGGATCGAGGCCGGTTGTGAAAAAATCGTTGAGATGAAATCCACCCGTGCGCGTCACGATTTCGTTCCAGCCGCCAGGGATCGAGAAATAAAGCAGGCCAACCGCGACCAGCGCACTTCCGAACATGATCGAAGCCTGAATGAAATCGGTCCAGATGACCGCTTTGATTCCGCCTAACGTCGTGTAGATCGCCGTCAGGATCACGATTGCGACTGTGGAAAGGACATAAATCCAAAGCGTCTGAGTCGGGTTCGGGCGGACGCCGCTGATCATCTCGTAGGCGAGCGCGAGCGCGATCGCCCCGACGTAAAGCCGCGCCCCGGAAGCGAGCAGACGCGTGATCATGAACACAGCGGAAGCCGCATTCTTTGTCCGGCTCCCGAAGCGCGCAGTCAGATATTCGTAAATCGAAAAGACTTTGTAGTCGTAGTACGGCTTGATGAAGATGTAGCTGACGAGGATGCGCGCGATGATGGTGCCGAGCGCAAGCTGGAGATAGGTGTAATTGCGGAGCGCAAAACCTTCGCCCGGCGTCCCGAAAAAAGTGCCGGCGCTCGTCTCTGCCGCGATGATGGAGGCGAGTACAGCCCACCAGGGAATCCGGCGGCCACCCAGGGCGAAGTCCTCGAGGTTGTCCTCCTTCCGCCCCATGTAGAGGCCGATGAAGATGATGAGAAAAAAATAGGCGAGAAGAACGAACGAATCGATGGCCAGACGTGCGTCCACGGCATGTTAGCTGCCAGAATTCGCGGGCAGCGCAAAATCTTTTCGCCATTTGCAGGAAACGCGGCCGCGCATCGAAGGCAAAGTCTTTGCGCCGGACAGGTCATTCCTAACCCAACGCAAGAATCCCGTGGCCTAACGAAAAGCATTGGGCCGTCACTCAGCGCGGCTTTCAATCAGCGCTCGCTCAGTTCGAGCTGGCGCGTCAGAACCTCAGATCGAGGACGGCGCGGACGACGCATAAGCGCCCTTGGCCAGCGGCTACAGAAGGAGGAGCGACGGATTCTCCAGCAACTGCCGGAGCGCCTTCAGGTAATTTGCTCCGATGGCGCCATCGACCACGCGATGATCACAGCTCATCCCGATCTTCATGCGATAACCGGGAACGATTTCGTCATCGCGGTTTACCACCGGTTGCCTGACGATTGCGCCGATCGATAGAATGATGGCCTGCGGCGGATTAATAACCGCGGAAAAGTAGTCGATGCCGTAACTGCCGAGATTGGAGACTGTGAGAGTGCCGCCTTGGAATTCCTCCGGCTTCATCCGCTTGTTGCGCGCCCGGCCGGCGAGATCTTTCACGGCGGCGCTGATCTCGCGAAGTGACTTGCTCTGCGCTGCCCGAATCACCGGTGTCACCAGCCCTTCCTCCATCGCGACGGCGACCGCGAGGTTGACGTCGCCATACTGGATGATGGCGTCTCCATCGAAAGAGGCGTTTACTTTCGGCTCTCGCAAGGCAGCTACGACCGCGGCTTTGAGGATGAAATCGTTCAGCGTGATATTGGCGCTCTCGTTTTCCGCATCTGATTTCAGTTCCGCGCGGACCCGCATTAGCGCGTCGGCATTCACTTCAATATTGAGGTAAAAATGCGGGATGGGCCCGAGACTGCTCGCTAGCCGCTCGGCGATGATTTTGCGCATGCCGCTGAGACTGAAGCGCGCGGTTTCGCCGGCGGTGATTTCCGGCGTCGGGACTTTGACCGGCGCAGCAGACAGTGCGACCGACGCGGCAGCCTCCACATCCTTCTGAACAATCCGGCCGCCCGGGCCGGTGCCAGTGATGCCGGACAAGTCGACGCCTTTTGCCTCCGCGATTTTGCGCGCGAGCGGCGAAACTTTCACGCGCGCCGCTGTCGATTTCGCGGTCTCGGGTTCAGCCCGCTCCTCCGGCTTTGGCTCCTGCTTTTTCTCCGGCGCCTGCTGCTGTGGCGGCGCCGTCTCAGGTTGTTGTGCTTCCGCCGGCGCTGGCTTTTCCTTTTCGGCCTTTCCCTCGTCAGGCCGCGTCTTCACTTCCTCCGAGGCGTTGTCTTCGCTTTCGTTAGAGGTGCGCTTTTTTCCCTTTTCGCCGATGAACGCTATCTTCTCTCCGATGTTCGCCTTGCCGCCTTCCGGCACAAAGATCTCCGTGAGCACGCCGTCGTCACTCGCCTCCCATTCCATCGTTGCTTTGTCGGTTTCGATCTCGGCCAGGACTTCGCCGGCATTGACCTGGTCGCCGACTTTTTTCTTCCAACTGACGAGCGTCCCTTCCGTCATGGTGTCGCTCAATTTCGGCATTTGGATTTCAGGCATGGAAGGTGTGGTTGAGGTTTAAAGAAAGCTCGTTAGGTCAGGTTTGTCATCCTGAGCGGAACGTAGCGGACTCGAAGGATCCCGTGGAGCTGTCTGGAAGCGACTTTCGCGGCAGTTCCGCGAAATCCCCGGCTGCATTTCGCTGCGCTTCATTGCGTCCGGGATGACGCGCAAGTTCACGAGCAGATTTTCTTGACCGCCGCGACAATTTTTTCCGCGCTCGGCAGGACGGCTTTTTCCAATGCCTCATTGTAGGGCATCGGCACATCCTCCTGGCTGACCCGTTGCACGGGCGCGTCCAGTTCGTCGAAAATTTCTCGCTGAATCCGATATGCGATCTCCGCACCCACGCCGCACCAGGGACGATCCTGCTCCGCAATGACGACCCGATGGGTCTTCTTGATCGAGTTGAAAACCGTTTTCCAATCAAGCGGCTTGATCGAACGCAGATCGATGACCTCCGCATTGATGTTCTCTTTTGCGAGTGTTTCCGCGGCGGCGAGTGCGAGCGCGAGCGTCTGTGCGTAACAGATGATGGTGACGTCGCTCCCTTCCTGCTTCACCTCTGCTTCGCCTAACGGGATTAGAAGTTCCTCGCTCTCCTCCTCCACCATGCCCTTATGGCTGTAGAGAAGCTCGCTCTCGAGCACAAGGACCGGGTTGTTATCGCGCACCGCGGTTTTAAGTAGACCTTTCGCGTCGCGCGGCGTCGCCGGCGTGCAGATTTTCAGGCCCGGCACATTGGCATAGAGGCATTCAGTGGCATGGGAATGGGTCGCGCCGAGTTGATGCGCGGGGCCATTCGGACCACGAAACGTAATCGGGATGTTGAACTGTCCGCCGGACATCGTGAGCATGTTCGGCGCGTTGTTCACCACCTGGTCAAAGGCGACAAAGGAAAAGCTAAAGGTCATGAACTCCACGATCGGTCGGAGCCCAACCATGGCCGCGCCGATACCAAGACCGGCAAAACCGTTTTCGCTGATTGGCGTATCGATAATCCGCTGCGGGCCAAACTTATCGAGCAAGCCCTGGCTAACCTTATAAGCGCCGTTGTATTCGGCGACTTCCTCGCCGATCAGGAAGACGTTGGGATCGCGCGCGATCTCTTCGGCGAGCGCCTCGTTCAACGCCTGGCGATAGGTGATTTCCCTCACGACTGCTTTTCCGGTGTAGCGGCGACGGCGCGGGTCGAACCATCGTTAGGCTTCGGTTCCGGGGCCGGCGCAGGTTTTGGTTTGTCACTCCCGTTTCCCCGTTTCTTCGCGGGCGAGACACCCTTCGCCGCATCCGGTTTCGCTACCGGCTGGAATTCACTCGACGGATTGTGGTCGCCTGTGACGTAGGTGTAATCGTACAGCTCGTCGAGCGATGGCTCCGGACTTTTCTCGGCGAACTTCACGCTCTGCATGGCCGCGTCTTTCGCCGCTTTGTCCATTTTGTCGAATTGCTCGTTCGTCAACTTCCCTTCCCGGCTGAGCTGCGCGCGAAAGCGCGTGATTGGATCATCCAGCCTGTATTTTTCCAGCTCTTCCTTGGTGCGGTAACTCGCCGGATCGGACATGGAATGCCCACGGTAACGATAGGTGCGCATTTCGACGAAAGCCGGGTGGGGCTCTTTGCGGATCGAGGCGATGATCTCGGACAGCTTATCGCGAACTTCGCGCACGTTCATTCCGTCGATGACCTCGCCCGGCATGTCGTAGCCTTCCGCGCGATCGACAATGTGCTCGAGCGAAGTCGATCGTTTTACCGACGTGCCCATGGCGAAGAAGTTATTTTCGCAGATGAAGATGACCGGCAGCTTGAACAGGCCTGCGAGGTTCAACGCTTCGTGAAAACTGCCCTGGTTAATCGCGCCGTCGCCGAAGAAGCAGAGCGTGACCCGGTCTTCCCGGCGATATTTCGACGCGAACGCCATCCCGGTGGCGAGCGGGACGTGCGCCCCGACGATGGCGTGGCCGCCATACATGTGATTCTTCTTGTCAAAGAAATGCATCGAACCTCCGAGGCCTTTCGAGCAGCCGGTGGCTTTGCCGAAGAGTTCCGCCATGCATGCATCGGGCGACGTCCCCCGCGCAAGCGCGTGCCCGTGATCCCGGTAGGCGGTGATCAGGTAATCATCTGGCCGAGTCGCCGCGACCGCGCCGGTCACGACGGCTTCCTGTCCAATGTAAAGATGACAAAAGCCGCCGATTTTCTGCGCTTGATATTGCTGGCTCGCACGCTCTTCGAAGCGGCGGATCAGCAACATCGTCGCGAGCATCTCGACCTCGTCGCGTTGCCCGGAAGCCGACATCTGCTAATTCGGCAACGGACGCGGGACAGCGAGGGAGCGCCGATCAGCGGCCATGCTCCAATGGACACAGGCGACGAAGAGCAACGTGAAAAATAGATCGCTGACGAGAGAATTGCGAAAAAAAATCCAGGTCGGCGTGTATTGCGGCAGTCCAACGGTCAGCGCCTGGACAAGTCCCGCGAAATTTTTCAAGTAACCCGGATCGGTCAGCCAGGAGAAAAAATTGGTGACCGCATAAAAGAGAGTCGAGCCGAGCAGAGAGACAGGCAGGATCGTCTTGAGCGAAACGCGCCGGCTGATCGCGAGCCCCAGAAGACCGACCAGCCCAAAAGCGACGTAACGGCAAAGGATCAGCGGGTCAGCGAGAGAAGCGCCGTAATAATAATCCAGTGCCAGGTCGGAAACGAGCAGCGCGGCGAAAGGAATCGTGAACTTGTATTTGCGCGGGAAATAGATGGCTCCACAGAGCGCGATGGCGGCAAGCGGCGCGAAATTCGAGAGCCAGCCGACTCCGCCATGCTGCACAGTAACCGCAGCGGCGACGCGATAAATTACCGCGGCGAGAATTAATAGGAACGCAGGAATCATGACCGAAACTTAGCGCTTATCGACGAGATGCAACGGAGTTTTCTCGTCATGACTTCCGGTTGCCGACGAACTTACGCTTCCGCCTTCGTTCCGGCCTTCGCCGCGGCTTTGTTCAAACGCGCTTTCCGCCGATTTGCGACGTTCTTGTGGATCACGCCTCGTTTCGCCGCCTTATCGAGGGCGGAGATAAGAGCGCGCTGGTCCTCGGCTTTACCGCCACCCGTTGTGTGCCGCTTCGAGAGCGAGCGAAGATTGGTCGTGACGCTGCGGTTGCGCAGCGTGCGTTTTGGAGCTTGCCGGGCGCGTTTGGATGCGGATTTGGAGTTTGCCATGGATCAGGATTTTGTGGACGCAGAGGCTCGCGGCGGCTGGCGGCCTTGTCAAGGTATCGACTCCCTCTGATCGAACGCGCCCAACCGCTCGCGCCGGTCCCACCATCAGCTACTCTTGCGACGTGGAACTTTTCTGGTGGGCAGTCGCACTCGTCGTTATGGCCATCGGAATCATCGGCACCGTGCTGCCAGTTTTTCCAGGGACAACCGTTATCCTCGCCGCGGCGATCCTGCACCGCTGTATGCTGGGTCCGGAGAAAAGCATTAGCTGGTGGACGATCGGCGGCTTGATGCTGCTTACGCTCCTTTCTTATGCGATTGATTTTGCGGGCGGCGTCTTCGGCGCGCGGAAATTTGGAGCTACCCGGTGGGGACTGTGGGGCGCGTTGCTGGGCGCGATTGTCGGAATCTTCTTTAGCATTCCGGGATTGCTGATCGGCCCGGTCATTGGCGCAATTGCGGGCGAGCTGATCGGCGGCAAACGGCTCGTGGACGCAGGACGCGCTGGCTGGGGAACCTTGCTCGGCAACCTGGCGGCGCTTCTAGGGAAACTCGCAATCGCGTTCGCGATGGTCTGCTGGTTTCTCGTCGCAGCGCCGACGCCATTTTGATGCTTTCGCTCCGCCGAGTGCGCGCTCACAAGCCGGTTTCGGTTCCAGGACTCCGACTCACGCGACGTCACCGGGTAATTGCAGCACCCGATCAATCACCGTTCTGTTGAACGCGATGATCAGCGGCCAAGCTTCGCGAAAACGCCGATCAATGGACGGCGCGAAGGCGTCGGCGTCCGGAAATCGCTCACGAAACCGGTAGGAGTCCGGATTTCCACATGGCCCGCCGCCCGTCCCGATCCGTAAACGAGCACGGAACCAACCGGCGCCTGGTAAGGATCGCGCACCGAGAGGCGCGTGAAACCGAACGAATGCACCAACTCGTCCCCTGCCTGCCGCGCGTATTCCGTTTTTGGATAAGAGCTGACCACTCCCGCAGCGAGCAATGCTTCCTTTACATAACGCCAGCAACGCGACTTGGAATGCGCGTTGGCCCGTTCATCCGCGATTGTCGCCGCCCGCAGAAGCCCCGGATCGAGATGCCCGGTGCGGGCGCGGCTAACGGAGGAAAAAGGGAACTTTGACTTGCCGGTGAAGGAGGAGATTACCTTGACCGACTGCACCTTGCCCTGCGCATCCGTGTAAACAAACCGCGTCGCGGACTTATCGTGGCCAGAAGCCAGCGAGTTCGTCAGGGCAATTGCAAGCGAGCTGAGAGCGAGAAAAAGGGAAAGGCAAATCGGGCGCACGAAGCGTTCTTTATGCAAGGTTCGTGCCACTCGCGCAACGAGAAATTTCCAGATCCGCGAAAAAATCTCGGGAGAAAGTGATCACGATGGGCGGTCCGAGCCGGGATCGGAAGCGACCTTTGTGCTCACGATGGGTCCGTGCGGTCGTCGCTTCCTTGGTCGTGGGCTTTCCCTTTCCGAAGTTCGTTTCGCCGACCGCGCCGAAACCAGCACGCGAGGCGCATGCGCTCCCAGAGCCGGACTCACGTTTTGGGAACGAAGGGACGACTAACTGGAAACTACTCGCCCCGTCACCTCGCCGAAGCCGACGCGGTAGCCATCGCCTTGTGCCCAGCCGCTGATCGTGAGGCGGTCACCGTCTTCAATCCACTTGCGGGTCTCGCCGCCGGGCAGCTGGAGCGGATTTGCCCCGCGCCAGGTCAATTCCAGCATGCTGCCACGCGCGTTCTCTTCCGGGCCGCTGATCGTGCCGCTCGCAAGCAGATCGCCCGGCTGGAGGTTGCAGCCGCCGACGGTGTGGTGCGCGAGCTGTTGCGAAATGCTCCAATACAGATTCCGCATGTTACTCCGCGCGATCGTTTGGGGTGCGTTCATCTGCGCGCTCTGCAAATCCACCTGCAACTGCACGTCGAAAACGAAATCGTCCGCCGCGCGCAGGTAGGGCAACGGCTCTGGATCCTGCGCCGGCAGCGGCTGCTTGAAAGGCTGGAGCGCGTCCAGCGTTACGACCCATGGCGAGATGCTGGTGCAAAAGTTTTTGGCGAGAAACGGGCCGAGCGGCTGATATTCCCAGGTCTGGATGTCGCGCGCGCTCCAGTCGTTCATGAGGACAAGACCGAAGATATGATCGGTCGCGCGGGCGATCGGTATTGGATCGCCGAGTTCGTTAGGCGGTCCGATCAGGAAGGCGGTTTCCAATTCAAAATCGAGCGCCTTGCTGGGGCCAAAACTCGGTGCGGCGGCATCGGGTGCCTTTGTTTGACCCTGCGGCCGGCGCACATCCTGACCGCTTGGCACGATCGAGCTGGCCCGGCCGTGATAGGCGATCGGGAGATAACGCCAGTTTGGCATGATCGCGTTTTCCGCTCCGCGAAACATTGTGCCAACATTGAAAGCGTGATGATAGGAGGAATAGAAATCGGTGTAATCGCCGATCCGCGCCGGAAGTCGCATGGTGACTTCATTTTGCCGATGAAAAACCCGCTCCCGTAGTTTCACGTCGTCGCGCAAAGTCGCCGTTTCGGCCCCAAGCAGGTGCTGCAAAATTGCGCGCACTTTCCGCCACGCGGGGCGGCCCAGAGTGAGAAACCGGTTAAGCCCGTCGCGGTTGAAAACCGGTTCCTCGCCCAAACCCGCATCTCGGAAGAACCCGGCCTCTTCCAGCACCGCGAGATCGACCACCTGGTCACCGATTGCGACGCCCGCGCGCGGCACATTATCGTTAGGCTGAAAGATTCCGTAGGGAAGATTCTCGAGCGGAAAATGCGAGTCGTTCGCGACGTCGATAAAGGAGCGCAGTGGAGTAGCCATGTCGACAATCTAGCCTTCTCGTGCCCCTCCGCGAGGTTTGTAGCGGCGGCTGACCGCAGACCGAAAGCACATCGCAGAAAACTCTTCGGCGGTCATAGACCGCCGCTACAGCAAATCCAGACCGCGCAGGTCTTCCCGGGGCTCGTCGAAACTGCAACTACCCAGGGACGTCACGAGTTGACGCCGCGCCGTGATTTGCCCGGTCGTAATTTTCCACTCGCGCCAGCGGAAAATCTCATCGTCGAACTCAAACGAGCGGGCATCTTCGTCGGCCAGCATCGCAGCGGTTTGCGCTTCATCCCAACGGTGCTCGGCCGCGAGAACTCCGGCGCCGAGGACATTGAGAAAGCCGTGCATTTTTGTCTGCACGCTTGCCTGAAATTTCTTCACCGGATGATGCAGCCCGGCGGTAAACTTGATCGGCACCTGGTGCCGCGCTGAGGCGACGAGCGCGCGCGCGATCTGATTCCCGCTCGGAAAAGCGTCCGAAGTCACGCCGCCTGTCCGCAGCTTAAATCCCATGCCGCTCCCCGCGAGCGAGCGGATCGTTACCGCCGCGGCATCGGCTGGTGCCTCCCAAAAAGTGCGCAGTTTGCCCAATGACTTCGGAGCGGTGTCAGTCGGTAGCGGCATTTCGAACTGCGTCATTGCGACTACTTCCTGATGCGCCGCTGAAAACTGCTCGATAGCCGCGCCAGCCTCTTTCAACTTCGCCGCGAAAGCCTCGGCCGCGAGATCTTTCGGACCGAGCACGGAAACCTGCAACGGATGTCGCGCGTCGAAGCGTGAAAGTTGTTGAGCGGCCGCGTCGAATTTTCCGAGCGGGAGAATGAAAGCGCCGAGCATCCAGTGTTCATCCGACCGCACATACCTGGCGTAATTTTCCAAGGCCGGCTCGAGCGCCAGACCGGCCGGGGGAAAAAGTCCGGCGTAATCGATCGCCTTCGTCAGCAAGGCACGTAAAGCAGCCGCGGGCATCGGAAACTCAACGGCGGAATCTGCAATGGCGTCAACCACGGTTTCATCAAATGACGGGCGCGTGAAGACTATGCGACAGCCGAATCATCGGGAAGAATGGGAATCCGCTTAGAGGAAGTGCCGGCCAAACCTGACGCGAGCGAGGAGGAGGCCGAGAAAACGAAGGTGATCCCGCGCGTTCGCATGCAGGATCTTTTGCAGCGGCCTTTCGACGTCCGCTCCGTCGCGCTGACCGGGCTCTTTTTGCTCGCGCTCTTCTACACGATTTATTTTCTGCGCTCGCTCCTGCTCCCGATCGTGCTCGCGTTGCTCCTCAGTTACCTGTTACGGCCGATCGTGCGCGGGCTGGCGAAAATCAGGATTTCCACGCATGTCGGCTCGGCCCTTCTCCTTCTCTCGCTCGTCGGAGCCTTTGCCTACAGCATCTCGTTTTTGATTTCGCCGGCCTCAGGCTGGATCGAGAAAGCTCCCTACAGTCTCCATCAGTTGCAGCAAAAACTTATGCCGTTGAAGCGTCCGATGGAAAAAGTCGCGCAAGCCAGCGGAGCGATCGAGAACCTGACTACCACCACTCCATCACAACAAAAAGCGCGGACGGTGGAGGTGAAGAAGCACACCCTCACCGATGCGCTGATGGTGCAGACGCCGGAGTTGGTGATCAGCACATTGACGATGTTGATCCTGCTCTATTTCCTTCTTGCCTACGACGGCGTTTTCCTCGCAAAAGTGATCAAGCTCATGCCGACGCTGTCAGACAAGAAGCGTGCGGTGGCGATCGCGTACGAGATCGAGAGCCAGGTCTCGAAATATCTCTTCACCGTCACAATCATCAATTGCTGCCTCGGCGCCGCCGTTGGCCTGGCGATCGCGCTGCTCGGCCTTCCGAACCCCGCGATGTGGGGCGCGATGGTCGCGGTGCTCAATTTTATCCCTTATCTCGGCGCGCTGACCGGGATCGTCTGCATGACTTTAGGCGCGATCCTCAGCTTCGACAGCTTCGGCTATGCGCTGCTGTTTCCCGCTTCCTACCTGCTGCTCGCCTCGCTCGAGGGAAACTTCATCACGCCTATGGTAATGGGACGTTCGCTGACCTTGAATCCGGTCCTCGTTCTCCTGTCTCTCATGTTCTGGGGTTGGATGTGGGGAATCGTAGGCGTCATCCTGGCGGTGCCCATCCTGGCGGCCTTCAAGATATTTTGTTCGCACATCGAGCCGATGGAGCCGCTGGCGGAGTTCATGAGTTAAGCCTCGCCCGCTTCGCGGCTGCAGCTCATATCGCTGGTGGATCAGCGCGGCTAACGCCTCCGCCAGTTTGCCGATTCTTCCCTGCCGGAAGTCCATTTCTACTCGGCAAATTTGAACCGCAAGCGGTTCGTCACCGAAAACGTCGCGAATCCAGCGGGAGAAATCACCGCGTCGCGCATTACCCTCCAAGGCCGCAACCGTTCCTGGAGCACAATAAACTCTTTCAACGAACGCGCCGGAAGTCCAAACCTGCGGCCGTTGCAGGTGAAAACGAAGGCGCGATCCTCCGGCCTTGGCACGTCCAGATATTTGGAACGATGGCGCACATGAGAAGTTCTGCGGTCCATGATCGTAAAGCGCCGCGGCAGGTTGCTGTCGTCGAAGCGGGAGAAGACCGCGCTTCCTTGATCCAGACTTCCCAGAATATGCGACCACTCAGCTCGGGCTTCTTCGACGCCGTATAAGCGAGTGAG
>JAICMR010000135.1 GCA_025929155.1 Chthoniobacterales bacterium
CGCGAAAGAAGTGCTGAAGAACGATCCCGAACTCTATGCGGAGATCGAGACGGCGGTGAAAACGAAGCTGGACGAAGAGAAAAAATAGCCCGTGCAGGCGCCTTGGCCTAACGAGTGAAACTGTAGGCGTGCAGGAAATCGTCTGGTCCTGCCAGGTAAAGAATTCCGTCCGCCACCACCGGCACGCCTTCTGCGCAGCTGAAAAAGCAGCCGCCATCGATCACTGTGGACCAAAGCAACGAGCCGTCGGTGGCGTCGAATGCATCCCATTCGCCGCTCTGGTTTGAGGCGTAGACCACGCCGTTGGCCAGAGTCGGACCCCAGTTGCTTTCGGCCGGAGCGTTCCACAGGACGGCGCCCGTCTCCTCATCGAGCGCCCAGAGAAGCGAACTAGTCACAAAGACGCGACCTTTTGCCACCACCGGCGCGGTAGGATCCGCTCGGGTGATTACCGGTGCGGTCCAAAGCCGGGCGCCGGTCGCCTCATCGACCGCGACCACATTCGGGTAATCACTATAGAACAACTTCCCTCGATCGGCGGAGAATGTGCCGACCGAGAACGCGGGGATGCTCCAGAGTTTCGTACCGGTTCGCGCATCATAGGCGGTGAGCGTGTCGTCGGTTCTCATCTGGAAAACTCGACCGCCATCCACCACTGGCGCCTGATCGTAAACGCAGCACTCCGCCGGCGTTGACCAGAGGACGCGGCCACTCTTCGGATCCAGCGCGCTCAAAGTTCCGTCGAAGCTCGCAACGTAAAGCCTGCCGTCCGCAATCGTCTGCGACGCCCGGACGTCGGTGAGGTCTGATGTCCACGCGACAGCGCCCGTCCCCGCGCGATAGGCGACGAGCGTTTGGTAAACGGAGCTGGCGAAAACCAGGCCGTGGCTGGTCGCCGCGGAACCAATGAAAAAAAGCTTCTGCTGTGGACCCACCCAAAGCGACGAGCCGGTCGCAGCATCGAACGCATACATGTGCCCATCGCCGCCGCCGATGAAAACTTTTCCGTCTCCCACTACCGGCGAAGTGAAAATGCCGCCGCCGATTTCGGCTTTCCAAATCTCCGTCAGGTGTCTGACCGTGGAGCGAGTAAGGGTGTGCTCGAAACGATTGAACCCGCTGTGCGCTGAGTCGAAGCCGGCCTGCGGCCAGTCACCTTTCGCCGTCTGGACTGTTCCACCACCGTCTGCGGCGATAGCGCTCGATCCAGCGAGCAGGCTAAAAAGCACCGCCGCTGCGCCCGACATTTTCATACGACCCACTCTCTGGTAATTTTTCATCTTCGCCTCCTCGATATTTGTTCGATTTCGAACCGGGTCCGCTTCTGCTGCAAGCTTCAAAAGGTAACAGCACAGGGATGATCCGGGAAGACTCGCAGCTGCGCCGCCGTCGTCAGCGGCGGGAACTTCATTCAGCCTGGTTACCGACTCATGAAAATTTCGTCATTCACGCTAGAATCTACCCGATGACTTCCGCCGAGATCCGCCAATCCTTTCTCGATTTCTTCGGGGAGAAACAACACACCATCGTGCCGTCGTCGTCGCTGCTTCCCGACTCGCCAAATCTCCTCTTCACCAACGCCGGCATGAACCAGTTCGTGCCGATTTTCCTCGGGCAGCAGAAAGCGCCCTACGATCCACCGCGCGCCGTCGACACCCAGAAATGCATTCGCGCTGGCGGCAAACACAACGACCTCGATGATGTCGGTCTCGACACCTATCACCACACCTTTTTCGAGATGCTCGGGAACTGGAGCTTTGGCGATTATTTCAAGAAAGAAGCGATCGAGTGGGCCTGGGAATTGGTCGTTAGGCGCTGGGGCTTTCCGCCGGAACGGCTTTACGCCACTGTCTATTGCCCCGGGCTGAGCGAGCCGGCCGCTTTCGACCAGGAAGCGCACGACCATTGGCACCGGCTCTTTGACGCCGCCGGCCTCGACCCAGCGGTCCACGTCGTGAACGGCAATAAGAAAGACAACTTCTGGATGATGGGCGACACCGGCCCGTGTGGTCCCTGCTCCGAATTACACGTCGATCTCACGCCTGGCGGCGACACGCGTGGTTCGTTAGTCAACCGCGGCGATCCACGCTGCATCGAGATTTGGAATCTGGTTTTTATCCAGTTCAACGCCAACCCGGACGGCACCTTCGCTCCCCTTCCGGCACGTCACGTCGATACCGGGATGGGTTTCGAGCGCGTCACCGCAATCATCCAGGGCACCAAAAATCTAACCGATTTCAGCCGCCCGATCTCGAACTACGAGACCGACATTTTCCGCCCGATCTTCGACCAGATCGAAAAGCTGGGCGACCGGCGCTACAGATCCACGCTGCCGGCCGCAGCGACCGCCGGCGAGTCTGAGCAGGAAAAAACAGACATCGCATTTCGCGTCATCGCAGATCATATCCGCACCCTCAGCTTCGCAATCGCCGATGGCATTCAGCCAAGCAACGAAGGTCGCGGCTATGTCCTGCGCCGCATCCTCCGGCGCGCTGTGCGCTATGGTCGTTCGTTAGGCTTGCACGAGCCCTTTTTCTACAAACTCGTCGACGTCGTCAGCGGGACGATGGGCGACACTTTCCCGGAGCTGCGCAAGAGGCAGTCGCAGATCATCGAGACGATCCAGCGGGAGGAGGAATCGTTTAACAAGACGCTCGATCGCGGACTCGATCTCTTCGCGAAGTCCGCAGTCCAGGTCGTCATGAGGCAAGGATTTGCAACCCCTGGCCTCGCCCAATTAAGCGTCACGGCTAATAAGCATCAGGGTTTCTTCGCTGACCGGCCTGGAAACAACGCGCTGGACCTCGATTTAGAGCGGGACAACTCGCAGTTATTCGACCGGGTTTTTGGCGCAAGACCCACGATCTCGGCACAATCGGCTTTTGAGCTTT
The DNA here is from genome assembly GCA_025929155.1 of Chthoniobacterales bacterium. GTDB lineage: Bacteria > Verrucomicrobiota > Verrucomicrobiia > Chthoniobacterales > UBA10450 > Palsa-1392. The sequence goes on from JAICMR010000135.1 coordinate 2,892, forward strand.
ACGATACATACGGTTTCCCACTCGATCTCACCGAGCTGATGGCGCGAGAACGTGGGCTCACAGTCGATACCGAAGGCTTCCAGAAGTTGATGGAGGAACAGCGTGACCGCGCGCGCAAGGCGCAGAAGAAAAGCGTCATCACAGTGAGCGACGACGCGGCACAAAACCCCACCCAATTCCTCGGCTACGAACACGATCACACGGGCGCCGACGTTGAGAAAGTCATGGATCTGGATGGGAAAGTTGGTGTCATCTTGAACAACTCGGTTCTCTACGCGGAAATGGGCGGGCAAGTTGGCGATCGCGGCGAGATAACGAGCAAGAACGGCCGTTGGGAAGTCATTGATACCCGCAAGACCGGCGTGGCCTTCATCCACGTCCTCGCCGGAGAGGGTGCCCCCGCGATCGGCGAACATGTCACGGTGCAAATCGATCGCGACCACCGCTCGTCGATCGAGCGGCATCATACGGTTACCCACCTGTTGCATTGGGCGTTGCACGAAATCGTCAGCCGCGACGCGACGCAGAAGGGCAGCTACGTCGGGCCGGAGAAGCTGACGTTCGATTTCACGAGCGCCGCCCTCACGAAACCGCAGGTGCGGGAAGTGGAGCGATTGGTGAACGAGAAAATCGCCGAGAACGCTCCGGTTTCCTGGACGGAAATCCCCTATTCCGAGGCGAAACAGCGGGCGGAGATCATGCAGTTCTTCGGCGACAAATACGGCGACCTCGTGCGCGTGGTGCAGATCGGCGGCGCGCCTAACCAACTCAACGGTTACTCGATGGAGCTCTGCGGCGGCACGCATGTTCGCGCGACGGCTGAGATCGGGCATTTCCGGATTCTGCACGAAGCCGCGATTGCGGCTGGCATCCGAAGAATCGAAGCCATCGCTGGGCCGGCGCTCGACAAATGGGCGAAAGGCGAAGCGCGGCAGCAGGACAAGAAGTTTTCCGGGCTAACGGAAAGGAAGCCCGGTCTCGCGCCGCTGCCCGCTTTCACCGGCCACGCATCGATCGATGCCCGCGCGACGCACCTCGAGAACCTGGAGAACGAGTTGCGGTCGTGGGAAAAGGAAAACGCCAAAGCCGCCGGCGCGGAAATTCAGAAACGCGCCGCCGCAGTCGCACAGGAATTAGCCGCAGCAAATCGCGCGGCGAAAGCCATCATCAAAGAAATTCCCGATGCCGACGGCGGACTGCTGCAGGCGATAGTTGATGCGCTCAAGACAGAGTTCGACGGACCCATTTTTCTCGTGGGCGCCAGCAACGGACGAGTCGATTTGGTCGCAGCGGTGCCGAAGGAAATGACCAGGCAATTCCAAGCCGGGGCGCTGATTCAGCAGATCGCACCGATCATCGGCGGCAAAGGCGGCGGCCGGCCAGAGAACGCGCGTGGCGCCGGAAAGGATGCTACGAAAATCGACGAAGCGCTCACGAAAGCCAAAGCGCTTCTCGCCTGAGGATTTCGCCTGGTAGCGCACGCGAGACGCGCGCTACCCGAAGGGTCTGCTCTCCGTGCAAAATGCCTAACGAACGGCCGCCCAGACGCGGTGAACGTCATCGTGGTCTTCCAGCGTTTGCAGGAATTCACCGACCTGCTGACGATCGTCGTCGCTTAGCTCCGGATAATTCTTTGCAACGTAGCCAAGTTCACTCGTCACGATCGTCCAGCCGTTTTCGCCTAACCATTGCGAGACGGCGTGGAGATCGGTGGCGACGGTAATGAAGCGCGCGCCCGCTGTGCCCTTGGGGATTTCCGGGTCATCCGCATGCGTGAGCGGCGCAAAATCCTGCGCGCCGGATTCGATCGCAGCGGCCTCGGCATCTGCGTTCGCGTCAGTGTGGTGCGCTTCGACTATCCCGACATGATCGAAGAGGAACTTGTTGCTGCCGGGGGCGCCGAGCTGGCCGCGCTTGAAGAGGACGCGAATCTCGGGCGCCGTCCGATTTTTGTTGTCAGTCTGCACCTCGACGATCACGGGAACTTTGTTCGGTGCGTAGCCTTCGAAAACGATCTGCTCGAGTTCGAGCTTCTCACCACCGATTCCTGCGCCCTTTTTGATCGCCCGCTCGATCACGTCGCGGGAGACGCTTTGTTTGCGGGCTTTCTCGACCACGGCCGCAAGTCGCGCATTCCCGGTCGGGTCGGCGCCGCCCATTTTCGCAGCGACCATGATTTCCTTCACGAGTTTCCCGGTCGCCTGGCCTTTCTTTAAGCCGGCGACTTCGCGTTTAGCCTGCAGCCACTGTCGTCCCATGCCGCTGATTTAACCGCCGTCCCTGATCGGCGGCAAGTCTCGCTGCGCGGACCGGCTCAGATGTTAACCGCAGAGGTCGCCACGCGCGCAGAGTTTGGAGAATCGAATCCGGCTGAAAAGCCTTTCCTCTCCGTCCGGCGTCTCCTGCGATGGAATGGCTGCAGCCGGGAGTTTCGCTCTCGCCCGAGGCGGAGTAGCATGAGACGCAAACCATGGACCTCCTACTGAAGAACAAGCAGGCGTTCGTCAGCGGATCGACTGCGGGCATTGGACTGGCAATCGTCAGCCGGCTTGCGCGTGAGGGCGCGCAGGTGTGGTTGAACGGCCGGACACAAGAGCGCGTCGATGCGGCGATCGCGGAAATTAAGCACTGTGACACGGCGGCGAACGTGCAGGGCGTCGCTGCCGATTTGGGCACGAGCGAAGGTTGCGCCAAGGTCGTTAGGCAACTTCCTGAGCTCGATATTCTCGTGAACAATCTCGGCATCTTTGAGCCGAAGCCGTTTGAGCAAATCACCGACCCGGAGTGGGAGAAATTGTTCGCGGTCAACGTGCTTTCCGGCGTCCGCCTGAGCCGCGCCTACCTCAGCGGGATGAAAGAGCGCAACTGGGGTCGAATCATTTTCATCTCGAGTGAATCCGCGCTGCAAATTCCGGCGGAGATGATCCACTACGGCGCGACGAAAACCGCCCAGCTCGCGGTGGCGCGCGGCCTCGCCGAAACCTGCGCAAGCACGATGGTGACGGTGAATTCGGTGCTACCGGGGCCGACCGCCTCCGAGGGATTATCCGAGTTTGTCGGTCAACGGCCGGAGGAGAAGCAGATGTGGAAAGAGTTTGAGCAGGATTTTTTCAAAAACGCGCGACCAACTTCGATCCTGCAACGCTTCATCGCGCCGGAGGAGATCGCGAACGTGGTGGCGTTCGTTTGCAGCCCGCTCGCATCCGCGATCAATGGCGCCTCGGTGCGCGCCGATGGCGGCGTCATTAAGTCGATCGCCTAACGAGCGAAGGTCCTACGGCAGGAGCAGCGTAAGGAAGGCTGTGATCCCGAACGCGATTCCAAGCAGGACGGAATAGATCCAGGTCCCGAGGGCGAACTTGAAGATGGTGGCGAACCAATTCTGTCGATAAACGCGGCGGATCGCGATCAACAACTGCATGACAACGGCGATCCCGAGGAAGGTGCAAACCGTTGCCGTCAGCGCCTTGGATTGAAGCGCAAGCAGAAACCCGATTCCGATGATGACGACAGTACTGAGAAAAACAAAGGCGTGCGTGTGAAGCGCGAAGATGAGGTGATCGATGTAAAATCGGCGCTTGAAGATGTAGAGAATCTTCAGCACGAGCGCGAAGAGCGGGATGCAGCAGAGGACCATGGGCGCGATATTTTGGATCAGCGCTTTCATGAAAAGATCGCCGCGGTCGCCGGTCGGGCCGAGTTTGTCCTTGGCGCGGCCTTCGACCCATTTCACGAACGGCGGGATGTTTTTCTGCTGATCTAATTCTTCGAAGAAGATCTTCCGATTCGGTGATGGCGCCAACGCCGGCGAGGGCGCCGCGAGCAACGGTGGCGGTGCACCGTTTAGCGTAAGACCAGGCGGCGCTTCCGTCGGTTGCCCGGAAAGGCCGAAAGAAAACATCGGCGTCGGAGCCGGCGTTGAGGTCGTCGCCTTCTCTTCCGGCCCAATCTCCAGGCTAACGTCGCCAGGACCATTTCGCGCCTCCAAGTGGCTGCCGCGGGAGAGGAAGTTAATTACGAGAAAAAAAATGACGCTCGCAATCAGGTAAACGCGCAGCGGATGGACGTGGCGGGCGCGTTTGCCTTCGATGAATTCGTTCGTTAGGCGCCAGGGCTTGATGAGAAGCAAGCCGAATGATTGGAAAAAGCGGGCGTCGAAATTAAAAAACGCATCGGCCGCATCGGCGAGAAGCGAGATCAACGAGCGCCGGTAATCGATCGCCGCCTGACCGCATTGCGCGCAGTAAGGGCCGATCAGTTCCGCGCCGCAGTTCTCGCAATGGCTCAGCGGCGGTGGCGCCTTTTTCTTGCGGCGCCACCAGCGGGGTCGCCGCGGCGGCCGGTCGAGCTCAGCGGCGAGGGCGTCGCCCAGAATCAGCGGCGTGGTTTCGTCCGACATGCGGCCACAGATTATGCAACTCGGGCGGGGGAAGTCCATCGTGCAGGCGGCGCTCTTGCGCTTCCGGGAGGACGAGCTGCCCACTCGTCGCCCGTGAACGAGCCTCGCCCACGGCCAACGTTGAAGTCGGTTCGTTCGATTTAGGAGGCCTTGGGCGAGGCTCGCCCCAGTGCGACGGGGTGGCACCCCGTCCCCGGACGCTTCCGCGCTCCAGTTGTTAGCTCGTTCTTTAGTCGCGCAAGAGAACGAGCGCCGCTGTCCCTACGACACCGAACCCGCACATGGCGAGAGTGTCTTCTATGAAGTACGGATAAGCCATGAGCGCGATCCCGAGGAACATCGGCTTCCAGAGACTCATCCGTTTGCCGTAGATGAAGCCGACAAACCCAATGCTGCTGAAGAACAGACCGGCGAAAAGATTTGCGCCTGAGAGCACGGGCATGGCTCTTGCGGAGCTATATCCGGGCCAGATCTGCTGCGGCACAGAAGGGAATTCGAGAATCCCGGCCTTTGATCTCAACAGGCGTCGGACAAAAGAGAAGCAGAGGCGTGCTCCGCAAGGAGGTTTGAAGTCGGTGCCGTCGGAACGACGGAATCACCTGCCGAGGGTTCACCCCAGACACCTATTCCCGACGCTCCCCTCCCCGCTAAGGCGCGGCGGGACCGTACCCGACGACCTGCCCAACATTGTTGAGGCCGTAGGCACCACTCAGGGGCAGCACGGTCGGCTGGCTCGCGGGCGTGGACCACATCACGGCGTGATCGACACCCGTGCTGTCACTTGAAGAGCCGACGATCACACCCTGCTGATTGATGGCCACGCCATAAACCGTGTTCCCGCCCAGCCCTTTTAGGAACTTTAGACCCGTACTCGGAGCAGTGTAGAAAGACAGGTCAGCAGTGCCGATTTGATCAATGCCCACGATCTGCCCGGCATCGTTGATCGCTCTGGCCTCCGCGTAAAGCGATCCGTCGATTATCCCGAGGAAGCGCATCCCGGCGC
>JAICMR010000144.1 GCA_025929155.1 Chthoniobacterales bacterium
CAACGAACATTTCGACAAAGTCGGAACCACTGATTGAGAAGAACGGAACGTCGGCCTCACCGGCGATCGCCCGCGCGAGCAAAGTCTTACCCGTTCCCGGAGGCCCGACGAGGAGCACGCCTTTCGGAATGCGGCCGCCGAGTTTTTGAAACTTCTTCGGGTCGCGCAGGAACTCGACCAGTTCCTGCACTTCATCTTTCGCCTCCTCGACGCCGGCGACATCGCGGAAGGTGATCTTGTTCTTATCCCGCGCGAGCATCCGGGCTTTCGACTTTCCAAAGTTGAGAGCGCCTTTTCCGGCCATCCGGATTTGCTGGCGGAAAAGGAAATAAAGAATCAGCAGAAAAAGCGCGATCGGCACGAAACCGATAAGGGCTTGCGCGAGCACATTGGACTCGGTCCGGATTGCCGGCTGCATTCCGGCCGCTTCCAGTTTCGCCTGCAGATCGGTCGTGAAATTCAGATAAATCGTGGTGTGGAAAGGCACTTGTTGAGCCGGCGCGTTTCCCACTCCGGGGCGCGTGTAGGCGCCGCGAATCGTTTGCGTCGGACGACCGTCTTCCACAACGAGCTGAAGCGGATACTTCGGATCGTTTACGATCTGCTTGTGCTCGAGCAGCTCGAGGAAGCGATTGTAGGGCACGTTTTCTTCCGTGCTGTAACCGGTGCCGCCACGAAACAGGATCGCGAGCCCGATGAGGGCGAAAGCGATCGCAAAAAGGATCACTCCGCGCCAGTTAAAATTCGGGTCGCCGCCGCGATTTTTGTTATCTTTCGGAGAGTTACGATCAGGCTGGGCCATAAGAGGAAGCGCGCCGAGGATGCGCGAACGAAATAAGTATCATGAAGCGTCTGGCATTGCAAAGGAGCAGGACCCGGACCGGATGCTGCTTTTCCTGAGACAGCGTGTGGGGCCGAGAGGTTCATTGCGCCGGGAAGCTGGCGCGGGTAATTTTACGGTTTAGCGGGATGACGGAATTGGTTTCAACAGTCGCAGACAAGATCGACCGTGCGGTCCAGCGCGTGACGCCGTTTGCCTATCGGTTTCGGCGGCGGAGCCGGCGCTGGATGCGGCGGGCGATGCGCAAGCCGCGGAGCGTGTCCGAAGGGCCGAACCTGCTGCCGTTGCTCATCCAGGTGCTCGCCAGCTTTTCCAAGGCAGACGGGGTGCTGCTGGAGGAGGAAATCGACTCGTCGCTCGGGTTCCTCCGCTACGATTATCCGGAGACAGTTTATTCCGAGCTGCGGATGCTCTTTCGCCAGGCGCTTTACGAGCAACAGGATCTTTCGGCGATGGCGCAGAAGCTGGCGGCTTCGCTCAGTGCGGATCGCAAGATCATGCTTGGCGTTCAGCTTTACGACCTGATCTCACAAGCGGGGCTGAAGCAGGAACAAGTGGTCGCGTTCTATTCTTTCATGTCGCAGCTCGGGATGGCGGCGCAGGCCATCGACATCGTTTATCAGCTCAACGCTTCCGAGGAATCGGACCCGGAGGTTTATCAGCGGGGCGCTTCGCCGCTCGAAGTCATCTCGTTTGGCAAAAATGGCAAATCCGACGTGGTCCTGAAGAGCCTCGAGGAAAGCGACCGGCTGCTCGCGTTTCGTTATCACGATCTCATCCTGTTGAAGAACTACAGCAGCCAGCCCGTCTCGGTCCGCGGTCGGCCGCTCGCGCGCGGCGGGTTTTGCCGCATCTACCCGGGCCAGCGGATCCTAATCGGCGATCAGGTGCTCTCGTTTCAGGACCTGGCGATTTATTTCAACGCCAAGAAGAACGTCTCGATGCCGCAGATTTTTGTGCGGGTAAATCGCGACTCCGATGAAGTGGAGATGGAGCGCTCGCGGACGCGCGACAGCTCGCTCCAAGTCACGTTTGGACTGAACGTGCAGGTGAAAGCGCTCCGCGACGTTCGCGCGAAGTTGAACGGGACCAAGCTGAAGGCGGGTACAACGGTCGAGGCCGCGCTCGAAGATCGGATCATTTTCTACAACGACACCGAGATGGATCTGCTCGATCTCCGGCGTCGGGCGCGAGCGATGGGAGGGCGGTTTCAACTCAAGGCGTCGAAATCCGAATATCTCGTCTCGAACAACCCGAGCCTGCTCGAAGCGGATGACATTCTTCTCTCGCCCGGAACGGCGGGCGATGTGTTGCTCAAAATTCTCTGCGACTACGACAAGCGTGTCGGCACCCTGGAAGTGCTCGAGTCGGACCATCCGATCATGGTCGGCGAGACGCTCGTTCGCACGACCGCACCGCTGGCGGACGGCGACACGATTCGGATCGATGTCGGCCAGTATCTGCGCTGCGATTTTTCCGAACGGATCATCGAGGAAGAGCGCAACATCATTCGCAGCCTCGAGGTCGCGGACGTCAACCATCGCTTCAGCAACAGCGAAATCGCGCTCGAAGCAATCAGCTTCGCGATCAATCGGGGCGAGCTCGTCTGCGTGATGGGCGCGAGCGGTTCCGGCAAAAGCACGCTCCTGCGCGCGCTCGGCGGGCAACTTCAACCCGATCAGGGCGAAATTCTGCTCAACGGCCAGTCCCTCTACGGAAACCTCGACGCGTTGAAGCGCTACGTCAGTTATATCCCGCAGGACGACGCCTTCGACGAGCAACTCACGATCGGCGAGAACCTGAATTTCGCGGCGGCGATTCGCTCGCCGCATCTTTCACGGCGCGACCGCAACCGGCGCCTTGACGCCAAGCTGATCGAGCTCGGCCTGAGCGAACGGCGCGACAGCGTGGTCGGGCCGCCGATGAAAAAAACGCTCAGCGGCGGAGAACGCAAACGCCTCAACATCGGCCTCGATATGATCGGCTCGGCCGACGTTTATCTTTTCGACGAGCCGACCTCGGGATTGTCGTCGAAGGATTCCGAGCACGTGATCGAGATCGTGCGCGGGATGGCGCATAACAAAATAATCATTGTTACAATTCACCAGCCGAGCTCGAAAATTTTCCAGATGTTTCACAAGGCGATCCTGCTCGACAAAGGCGGTCGCCTCGTCTTTTTCGGCACGCCAACTGACATGCTTCGCTACTTCGCAGAAGCGGAACATCAGCACCAGTTTGGAGCCGATCTCGGCGCCTGCGCCGCCTGCGGCACGACCCGACCGGAATTCATCTTCGACGTGCTCGAGACACCGTTGCGCGATCTTAGCGGCGACATCATCTACGAGGAGAACCACCGCGGGCAGCTGATGCCGGCGCGGCGTTATTCACCAGAATTCTGGCGGGACAAGTACGAAGCCTTCCGCCTGATCCAGGACGTGAAGCAGGTGTCGTTGCGCCGGGAGCCGACCCTGCCGCTCCCGCCCGAGCCGGCGACGAAGATGCGCGAGCCGATCCGCTGGCACGACGAATGGACGCAGCTCCGCACGCTTTTGCGCCGCGCCTTCATCAGCAAGTTGCGCAACCGCGGGAATCTCGTTGTTACGATCGGCTTCGCGCCGCTCCTCGCGCTCTTTATCGGGGTCATCCTGCGCTATTCCGACAGCGGTCAGTACGACTTCGCCTCCGCTTATCACATCCCGACGTTCCTCTTTCTGACGTTGATCGTGGCGATGTTCCTTGGCCTGACAAACAGCGCCGACGATATCATTCGCGACCGGCCGATTCTGCAGCGCGAGCGGAACCTGAACGTGCGGCTAAGTTATTACGTCTTCGCGAAGACGGCTTCGTTAGGCGTGTTCGCGCTCGTGCAAAGCGTCCTTTTCATTCTGATCGGTAACTACATTCTCGAGATTCGCGGCATGTTTTGGCCCGACCTCGCGATTGTGTTCCTGACTGCGATGGGCGGCGTCGCGTTGGGGCTGGTTGTCTCCGCGCTCGTGGCCGATCCGAAAACCGCCGCCAATATCGTGCCGTTCGTGCTCATTCCGCAGATCGTGATGGGCGGCGCGCTGATCAAATACCAGGACATGAATCGCAACCTTGATCTCGTGCACACTTTTGCGCGCTTCTTTCACGATCATCCCGACAGCGACGAATCGAAGAAGATGGACAGCCGGTTGCAGGTGCCCTTCATTTGCGAATTCGTCGCGATGCGCTGGTCCTACGAAGAACTCGTGGTTGTCCAGGCGAAGCTGAATCCCCTAACGAAAAGACAGGACGAAGCGCAACGCCAGATCGACGCGATCGTGGCGCGGCACGAGAGCGACCCGGGCGATTCGAAGCGGCTCGATGACCTGAAGGAGACGCTCGCGGTTCTCTCTGGGCTCGAGGCGAACAACGCGAAACAGCTCGATCGCTACCTCGCTCAGGTCGATCGCATCCTGGCTGGCAAGACCGCCTTTGACCGCCAGTTCTTCAAGAACGCGAATGGCCCGGTTACGGCCGAGCAGCTTTACGTGAACCAAAAGGTTTCTGATCTGATTTCGAACGCGGAAATGGAGCAGAGCGATTACCGGCGGGGAGGCAAACCGAACGTCTTCTTCGGCGCTCAGAAGCGCTATTTCGGCGCGACGGTGAGCGTGTTCGTCTACAACACTCTGGTGCTGGTTCTTTCGAGCCTCGCCTTGCTCGGTTTGCTCCACTGGATCTTGCGGCGCCAACTCGAAGTGCGAAGGAACAGAACGTGAAACAAAATTCCAAAACCCGCCTGATGGTCGCGAACAGCGAAATCGACGCCGATATGCTTTATGCGACGAAGTTCTTCGCGCCCGACCCTTTCGTTTTTCTCGAACGCGACGGGAAACGTACGCTGCTGCTGAGCGATCTCGAGATCGATCGCGGGCGCAAAACGGCGGAAGCGGACGAGTTTTTGCCTTACAGCCGCTATGAAAAGGAAGTGCAGGGCGACCGCAAGAAGGCGCCGCAATATGACGAAGTGGTCGCGCATTTCCTGAAGCAGCAAAAAGTGAAGTCGGTTTTTGTGCCGGCCGGCTTTCCGCTCGGGCTCGCGCGTGAATTGGAGGCGAACAAAATCCGAGTGGAAGTCGCAGGCGAACTCTATTGGCCGGAGCGCGAAACGAAGACCGAGGCGGAACTGCGACTGCTGCGCAAGGCGCTCGAAATCACCGCAACGGGAATGGCGCGCGGCATCGAGGTGCTGAAAAAATCGAAGCCCGGCAAAGGGCAAAAACTCGATTGGTCTGGCCAGGTTCTAACCTCCGAAATGCTGCGCGCCGAAATCGACTCGGCGATCCTTCGGGCTGGCGGTTTGCCGGCGGGGACGATTGTAGCGGGCGGCGATCAAGCGTGTGATCCGCACGAGCGGGGGCACGGCCCGCTCAAGTCCAATAGCTTGATCATTTTGGATATTTTTCCCCGCTCAGCGACGAGCGGTTACTACGGGGACATGACGCGCACGGTCTTGCGCGGTCGTGCGAGCGACGCGCAACGTAAACTCTGGGAGGCCGTCAATGCCGGCCAGGCACTCGCGTTGAAGAAAATGAAGCCAGGTGTCGATGGCCTAAAGCTGCACCAGGAGGTGAAGCAGTTCTTCGCGGACCAGGGCTTTCCCACCGAAGTGCGCGACGGCCGGCAGACGGGATTTTTTCACGGAACCGGTCACGGACTCGGCCTCGAGATTCATGAGTTCCCGCGTTTTCAGAAGACGGTTTTCAAAGAGGGCCAAGTGCTGACGGTTGAGCCGGGCCTCTATTATCCCGGTCTGGGCGGAGTGCGCACCGAAGATGTCGTCGCCCTAACGAAAACCGGAGTGCGGATGCTTTCCCATTTCGAGAATAAATTGGAGATCTGAGCGGTCACCTGCAGCGGAGTCAAGCCGCGCGTCGTCTGAGCGGAGCGAAGTAGAGTCGAAGGATCCCGATAATTTTGCCGGCCGCTTTAGCTGCTGCTGGTTCAACTTCACGGCATCCTTCGACTGCGCCTGACGGCGTCGCTTCCGTTGACGCGGTCGGCTCGCACATCCGACGGGCAGGCTCTAGCCACAGAATGAACATCGAGGCACTTCAGGCGTCTAAGCGAAGGACAGTTTCTCACTACATGTATCATCCCTACGGTTTTGGGGGCGGGATGCTTTTCTCGTCCAACTACTTAATTCTTATCGGCATCCCACTTCTGATCGGGTTGTGGGCGCAGTTCCGCGTCAAGAGTGCCTTCAGCAAATGGGGCTCGGTGCGCGCCAGCTCCAACATTACCGGGGCGGAAGCCGCGCGTGAAATTTTGCAGGCGGCCAATATCCGCGACGTCAACGTCGTCGAGATCAATGATTACCTGGGCGATCACTATGACCCGACACAGAAACGGCTTTGCCTCTCCTCGAACGTTTACAGCACGCCGTCCGTTGCGGCGCTCGGGATTGCGGCGCACGAGACGGGTCATGCGATTCAACACGCGAAGGCTTACGCGCCGCTCAAAGCGCGCATGACGATCGTGCCGATGACCAGCATCGCCTCGCGGATTCTGCCGTTCGCAATCATTGGCGGTCTCTTCTTTCGCATCAGTGGCCTGATCACGCTCGGCATCTGGTGTTATCTTGCGCTGCTCGTTTTTCAACTCATCACTTTGCCCGTGGAATTCGATGCCTCGCGTCGCGCAAAAATCATCCTTGGCCAAATGGGCATCATTCAGCCGGGCACTGAAGCCACGGGCGTGAACAAGGTTTTGAACGCCGCGGCCTGGACGTATGTTGCGGCTTTCGTGGCCACGTTAGGCAACCTGATCTGGCTCATGTCGGTGCGGGATCGGCGCAGCTAGATGATGACGCCGGCCCTCGCACTCCGCGCCCCTCGTCGCCTAACCGATTTACTATCGTCGCCCTCCCCGCCGCGTGCTAAACGTAGCCGCGAGGCGATGGAGCAACCACGAATCGACGAAGACCAGGCGCTCGTGACGCGCGCGCAGGCGGGCGACGCTGCGGCCTTCGATGATCTCGTAGTCAAGTATTCGCCGCGCCTTTACGGCCTGATCTACAACATGACCTCGAACCACGAGGACACGAACGACATGTTGCAGGATGTGTTCGCGAAAGCCTATCGCGCGATCAAAGGCTTCCGCGGGAAATCCTCGTTTTACACCTGGATTCACACCATCGCGGTGAACATGACGCTGAACTTCCTGAAAAAGCGCGGCCGGCGTTTTAATCTCAGCCTCGACGATGTCGACTCCAGCATTCAGCACGACAAGGAATTCATCGAGCTCACTTCCACGAGCAGCCCGGTGCGGGAAGCCGATCTCGGCGAGCTCCAGCGAAGATTGAACGAGGCCATGATGAAGCTGTCTGAAGAACACAGAGCGGTCGTAACCATGTTTCACATTCAGGGAATGCCACACGCCGAGATCAGCAAAATCCTGGGAGTCTCCGAAGGCACCGTGCGCTCGCGATTGTTTTACGCGAATCGCCAACTGCAAAATTATC
>JAICMR010000062.1 GCA_025929155.1 Chthoniobacterales bacterium
GGAGACGGCGGCGGAGCGGGCTGGAGTCGTCAGGCGGAAAGACCAGCCCTTCATCCCGGCCGCTGTAAACGACCTGGCTCAGGCCGACCGGGCGAAAACCCGAGGCCGCCATCGGGGGTGTTGCGCTGGTGGTGGCGACCTTTGGCGTCATCGGAGTCTGGTCAAAAAAAGTCAGGCCCAGCACGACGAGCGCCGCCACGCCGACCAGACCGAAGGCGAAAGCGCGCCAGCCGCTGGCGCGGGCACGGCTTTGCGTCCGCGGCAAAACTCCGGCCGTTGGAACGTCGTTAGGCAGTTCCAGCGCGCGTTCGATCCGTCGGAACAGAGCGTCGCTTATTGGCGCGGGACGCAGCTTCTTCAGGTCACTTTCGAGTTCGGAAAAATCATTCATGTGGTTGCAAAATTTTCCTCAGGCTGCCGAGGGCGTAGCGGTAACGCGACGCGGCGGTGTTCTGTGAAATCGCGAGCGCGGTCGCGATCTCGGCAAAGGTCAATTCGTTCCAGATTTTCAAGATGACGACCTCCCGTTGTTCGTTAGGCAAGCGCTCGACGGCGGCCGCGAGGAGTTGCTGGCTTTCGTCTTCCGGCGCAAAAACCGGCTCGCACTGAGCCTCCTGATCGAGCGAGGCGAGCGCTTCTCGGCGGTTGCGACGTTGTTCGCTCCGAAGTCGATCGAGCGCCGCGGAGCGGACGGTGGCGTAGAGGAGTCCGCGGTTTTCAAGCGAATGATGCCGGCGCCAGAAGCGGACGAACGCTTCCTGCACGACATCCTCGGCATCGGCGCGGGATTCCGTCCAGCGGCGCGCGAAGAGGAGCAGCGCGGGCCCGAGCTGTGCGAAACAGGTTTTCCAATCTTCATGCGAAACGATGCTCTCCATGACCACGACACGGTCTTTTAACATTGAGACGCCGCCAAACGGAGCTTTTGTCTAAAAGACGGAATGAACTGGAAGCGAGTCATCCTGCACGCAGCGGAGCGGAGTCGAAGGATCCTGTAGAGCCGGCTGAAATCCCCCTGCCGATCCTTCGGAATTACGCCGGGGCCCGCCAGGTTGCCGCCAGTTCCTGCGCTCGTTGCGCGAGCAGTTCGGCCGTATGTGGGAAATCTGGCGGCTTGTTATCGAGCGATCGGATTCCATCGAACAGCGCCCGCACTTCCTCGTCGCCACTGAACCGGCCGACAATGGCGAAGACGGGCTTGCCGAATTTGCGCGCCATCTGTGCGACGCCAGCGGGAGCTTTTCCCTCCAGCGTCTGACGATCCATTTTTCCCTCGCCAGTGATCACGTAATCAGCGCGTGCAATCTGGTCGTGCAAGTGAATCGCTTCCGCTACGACCTCGAAGCCCGGCCGCAACCCGGCCCGACAAAAAGCCATCAAGCCAAAACCCAATCCGCCGGCCGCGCCCGCCCCGGGCACTTCTCGAAAATCTCGGTCTTCCTCTGCCGCCATCTCCGCCAGTCGGCCGAGTGCGCGCTCCAAAATCTCGAGCTGATCCGGCGTCGCTCCTTTTTGAGGTCCGAAAGTCCGGGTCGCGCCGTGCGGCCCGAGGAGCGGGTTGCGGACGTCGGAGAGCGCAGTGATCGGTGGCAGCCTCCTCTCGTTAGGCCAAACGATCCGCACGAGTTTTTGCAAGCCTTCCACCGTGTTGATTTCGCGTTCCTCCTTGTCGAGAAATCGGATGCCAAGAGCCCGTGCCATTCCGCTGCCGCCGTCGTTCGTCGCACTGCCGCCGAGCCCCACAAGGATCTGGCGCGCGCCGCGGTCCGCGGCGGCGCGGAGAATTTCTCCCACGCCGAAGGTAGAAGCCCGCAGTAGATCGCGTTCGTCAGGCGCAATCTGCGCGAGACCCGCCGCCGCGCTCATTTCGAAAACCGCGCCTGACGATTCCGGCAGCGAGCCGTAGCGCGCGGAAATTTCCCGCCCGATGGCATCGTGAGCCGGGCATGCAATCCATTCGCCGCCGTGGGCGCGGCGGATAACGTCGGCCGTTCCCTCGCCGCCGTCCGCGATCGGCTGAATGGTGATCTGGGCATCGGGAAAAACGGCGCGCACCCCGATCCCGATGTGGCGGCCGACATCGCTCGCGCCTAACGATCCCTTGAATTTATCCGGTGCAACCAGGATTCGCATCGGCGTCAATATCGGGCCGACGTGGGTGCTGTCATACGACCGGTGGAATGATTGACACTCTTAGGCCTGCTCGCTAGAGAACGACCGGTGCGGGCGGCTTCTCATCTCTACGGCAGCAGATCGGAGAAGACTTTCGCGATCGGACTCGCCTTGCTCCTGACTGTGGCCGCCGCCCAGCTGATCGCGGCGTGGCTGCTTTACCAGCAACGCGGCCACCAATCCGGCACGATGATTCCGTTCCGCTTCAAGTCGTCCGGAACCGTTGCCGTTTCCTCCCACGTCACTCCCGCGAGCACGCCGGCAGCCGACTCGGCACCCAATCGCCCAACGAAAGTCAACTCTAAACCTCAGCTCCCCGCGTCAACTCACGTTTCCGTTTCCGACGAGCTCCTCCAGGTCGCCAAGGCGTTGCGTCTCCATGGCGACACGGCCAACGCGATTGCCAAATTGCAACAGGCGATCGCGCTCGATCCAGAAAACGCCGAAGTCCTGGCGGAGTTGGCGATGACTTATGAATCGATGCAACTCTTCGATCGCTCGAATGAAATTTGGCGAAAGTTGCAAGCGCTCGGGCCGAGCGCTGGACCGCTGACTGAGCTCGCCGAGCTGAAGCTGCGCGACGGCGTGCCGGTGCAGGGAATTCCCGGCTCGACCGGCCACTCGCCGAGCGAGGTAGCTGCGCCTAACGACACTTCCATGATCCCGGACGGCTCGACTTTCGGCATCTCGGAGGTGACGCAGACAAACGTCGCCGATCCCGACGCGATCATGCATCTGACGTTGCGCGTCGGGGTGAAACGGCAACCAAACGTGCAGGTCGATTTCTCGAAGGTGAAGATCCAGGTCTTCTTCTACGACGTGGTCAATAACGAACAGGTGCTCCTGACCGATGCCGAGGTCAGCTACGACTGGGTCACACCGGGCCATAATTGGGCCGACACCGATACCGAAGTCCTTGATGTGACTTATTTGCGCCGGAAAAAGCATTATCCCGCTCCAGGAACTGCGCTCGCGCCGGTGCCCGATTCGGTCGAGAAAGCGACGCGTGATGGAAAGGGAAATAAAAGTGCGGAGCCTTTGCCTAACGAGGAAGAAGGCACCCGCCAGTATCTCGGGTACATCGTGCGGGTTTACTATAAGGATGAGCTCCAGGCCGTGCGGGCGGATCCGACGCGGCTGCTCAACCTTTTTCCGCCGCCTTTCACCGCGCCGCAATCGTAGGCAACGGGACGATCCTCGTCACGAGGTC
This sequence comes from Chthoniobacterales bacterium, assembly GCA_025929155.1. GTDB lineage: Bacteria > Verrucomicrobiota > Verrucomicrobiia > Chthoniobacterales > UBA10450 > Palsa-1392. The sequence continues at coordinate 3,383 of JAICMR010000062.1, forward strand.
GGGATCCAGCAAAGCCTTGCCACCCCCGTAAAAGGATCTGCGCAGACCGCGAGCCGTCGCGCCGAACGACGATGCCACCCACGTCCGGCGGATGCCTCACGGGTGTCACCTTTTAGGAATCCAAAGAGGGCGCTCTACGGCTCCGCAACTTTCACTTCGGAGGAGTTGCGGTAGCTTACGCGCCGATGAAGCGACTTCTCCCATTCGCGATGCTTTGCCTGCTGGCTGCGCCGGCGGGCGCGCAGGTGCAGGTCCGGCTGAATTTCCAGCGGCTGCAATACATCGCGCACGAGCCGGTCATGGCAACGGTCACGATCACAAACCTCGCTGGCCGCGAGGTTGAACTGCACGATGACAACGGTCAACCGTGGCACGGCTTTGAGATCACCCGAGATGACGGGCGGTTGGTTGCGCCGTTCGCGCGGCTTCCGGAGCCGCCGCTGCGAATCGCCGCGGGCACCGCGGTCACGCGCAAGATCGACCTCGAGAAGCTCTTTCCCGTGGCCGATCTCGGGGTTTATCACGTCCGCGCCAACGTCTATTTCGCCGATCTAAACAAGTTCTTTTATGCCCAGGCGAAAGTCTTTGAAGTCACGACCGCGCGGCCGATTTGGCAGCAAACGGTCGGGCTGCCAAGCGGCGACGGCGAGCGCACTTATTCGCTGATGACGAATCGCTTCGCCGATCACACGGCGCTCTATGTCCGGGTTGAAGATAAAGCGAACGGTCTCGTATATTCTACCTTCTCGTTAGGCCGGCTCCTTTCCTACGATGCGCCGCATGAGGAGTTCGACCGCGATAATCAGCTTCACGTTCTGCATCCGACGTCGCCACGCCTTTGGTCTTATGCGGTTGTGGGGTTGGATGGGAAATTGCTCCAGCACTCGAGATACGCGGAGGTGCGCGGCACCCCGCATCTGCGCCGCACCGCCGACGGGGCCGTGCAGGTTGCCGGTGGCCAGTTGCAACCACCGACCGCGCCCGCCGCGGTCGCGAACTCCGTTCCGAAATTATCCGATCGTCCCACGAATCTGCCGCCGGGAGAATAAGAGATGGCTGAACTCCCACGCTTCGCGCGGCAGCGCGCCTTTTCGTCAGGTTTGGCCAGGGCTCTGCTCTGGGCGCTTTTCTTTTTCCCTTTGCTGACTGTGGCCGCGACCAAGCGGACGATTGTGATCGACCCCGGCCACGGCGGTTTCGATCGTGGCGGAATTCCTGGCCAGCGCGTCGCCGAGAAAACGATGGCGCTCGATGTCGCGCAGCGGGTCGCAAAAAAACTGCGGGCGAACGGTTACCACGTTATCATGACGCGGGACTCGGATGTTTTTGTGCCGCTCCCCACTCGGGTGCGGGTCGCGAATTCGCTGCGCGACGCGGAATTCATCTGCATCCATTTCAACTCCGCGACCCGGGTTGGGGCGAACGGAATTGAGACCTATTATTACCGCAGCGACAGCGCGCAGTTGGCCGCGAACATCCACCGGCAGGTCGTCGGCGGCACCACGAGCGACAATCGCGGGATTCGGCGGCGCGGCTTTTATGTCCTGCGCAAAACCGAGGTTCCGTCTGTTCTGGTGGAATGCGGATTTCTTACGAACCCGACGGAGGCGCGGCTCGCGTTGCAAAGCAGTTATCGTGACCGGTTGGCGGAGAAAATCGCGGCAGGAATCGAGGGAAAATCGACCCCGTCGAATCGCCCGGTGGTGGAGGGGCTGACTCACGTCGCGTCGCGTTACAACGGCGGGTATAACGACTTCGTCAGCTCAGTGCCGGAACGGCACACGATCAGGCATCACTCCGGGCATTCGAAGTCGAAGAAGAGCAGTCACAAGAGCTCGAAAAAGAAGAAAAAGAAAAGCTCGATCAGCAGCAAAAAGAAAAAGAAGAAAAGCAGTTAACCGGGTCAGCGTCACAAATTGGGACGCGGTTACGCTCGCGATTCGCTCAGCATGACTGGGATTTGTCGGGATAACTTGCGATGCTTCCAGTTTAGCCTAACGAAAATTGCACTCACCGATCCTCACTCCTACGCAAATGCGCGCCGCTGAAGAAGCCGCCTTCGCGCGCGGTGTTTCGGCTGACGTCTTGATGGAAGAAGCGGGCGAGGGAATCGCACGCTCGATCCAGCGGTTCTTCCCGCGTCCCGGGAAGTGCGTGGTTTTCGCGGGGAAAGGTCACAACGCGGGTGACGCTTTTGTCGCCGCGCGCCGGCTCGCGCAGGCGGGATGGAAAATCGAACCGCGGCTCGCTTATCCGGAGGAGGAGCTCGTCAGCCTAACGAGTGAGAAGCTTCTCGCCCTGCGCGCGATCTCTCAAAACACAAGCGGGAGCGGCCCGACGATTTTGTTGGATGGCCTGCTCGGAGTTGGCGCCAAGCCGCCGCTCCGCGAACCGATTCGGAGTTTGTGTCGCGAGTTGAACGCGCGGCGCGACGAAGGCGAGGTTGTGGGGATCGACTTGCCGAGCGGTCTCGATGGCGACTCGGGAGCGGCCGATGACGACTGTGTGATCGCGGATTTCACGATCACGATTGGGTTTGCGAAAAGCGGCGTGGTAGCTGACGCCGCGCTCGATTTTGTCGGGCGACTGAAGGTGATTCCGCTTCAGGAGCTGCGCTGGCGGGACAGCAGTTCGCAGGAAGAACTTGCGATTCCCGAAGCGCTGCGTGGGCTGCTTCCGCGCCGGAAATATTCCGCTTACAAAAACCAATTTGGACGCGTTGGAATTTTAGCCGGCTCTCGCGGGTTCACCGGCGCAGCCCTGATGTGTTCGTTAGGCGCTCTTCGAGCGGGCGCGGGCTTGGTGGAACTTTTCGTGCCCGAGGAAATCTACGAGATCGTCGCGACCGCGGCGGCGCCGGAAGTGATGGTGAAGCCGGTCGTGAACTACGAAAAACTTCTCGCGGAAAAGATCGACGTTTGGGCGATTGGACCTGGTCTCGGCCAGTCGCGCACTGATGAGGTCACGCGTCTGATTCGCGATGCGAAGCAACCGGTGGTGGTCGATGCCGACGGGCTGAATATTCTTTCCGAAAAGATTTCAATTCTATTAGAAGTTGCGGGACCGCGTTTGCTCACGCCGCACCCGGGCGAGATGGAACGTCTCTTCCCGATTGAAAAAAAATCTCGTGCGGATTGGGCAACGAAGTTTTGCGAAAAGTATGAGGCGACCCTGCTGCTCAAGGGCAGCCGCACGATCGTGGCCGAGCGCGGTCGCGCGCTCAGTTACAACACCACCGGCACGCCTGGGATGGCGACAGGTGGAATGGGCGACGTGCTGACTGGCGTGTGCGGCGGTCTGCTCGGGCAAAAGCTTTCGCCTAACGACGCCGCGCGTCTCGGCGCGTGGCTCTGCGGACGCGCCGCGGAGGTTGCGATCAGCACTGGCAGCGTGAGCGAAGAATCGCTCCTTCCAACCGATGTCCTCGCACATCTGGGCGCGGCTTTCGGGGAGCTGCGCGAATTCTGAAGGAACTTTGGCCGATTAGGCAGCTATTCACCGCAGCGAGGTTTTGGTAGGGGCGCGAAAACTGGCATGTGGGCGGCGTGCGCCCATCAGCGTGACGACAGAAACCGGACCGCTCTAGGGTTGCCGCGATTTTTTGCCTAACGACTTTCTCCGGGTACCGGCGCGGGATTCGCAAATAAACCTATGAAGCGCGGATCACTCCGCAGCGGCGTCCATTCCCAGCGCGTTTCGAGATCGCTGCGCGTGATGCTGTAATCCGCGCTATCGACTGCGCCGGGAGTTTTGAGGAGTCGCGCGATGAGCGGAAAGGCGAGATCCTTTTCGCCGACGCGCGCGTAAATCAACGCCAGGAAAGCCTGCATGAGCGCGCCGTCGAAGGCATCAAGCGATTCCGGCTTGAGCTCGACCGCCCGCCGCCCCTCTCGCAGGGCGTCCTCTTTGCGCTCAAGAAAGGCGTAAAGCAATCCCAGATTCGCATGTCGCTCGGCGTTATCGGGCGCTTCCCGCACGTCAGTCTCGAACGCCGGTCGCGCGAGATCGAAGCGGCTGCGCGCCGTCGTGACATCGCCTCGGGCCAAAGCGCTGCAGCCAGCGAGAAACGCTTTGGGCGTCGCTCCTCCGTTCAGATAGTCGATCGCTTCCAGCGGGCTGGCGTCGAGAATTTTTTCAGCTTCGGCAAAATTGCCATCGAGCATGGCAGCTTCCCAGCGGCAGGAAGTGGCGACGCCGTCAGGATCGCCGGGGATTTGGTCGAGCTGCGCGTGCATTGTCGCAGTTGTCTTGTGCCACCAGAAATCGATGTAGCCGGTCTGGATTTTCGCGACCACCGAATCCGGTGCAATCTCGCGCAAACGGCTGGCGGCGCGTGCGGCTTCCGGCCAGTTTCGCATTGCAGTGCAGGTGATCAGAATTTCGCGCATCACCGTCGGGTTCTGCGGATCAAGCTTTTCGATCCGCTCGTAGGTTGCGAGCGCCTCGTCCCAGTGACCCTGCCGGCGTTTAATCGCGGCGATCAGACGGCCGATCGTGCCATTGTTAGGCGCGAGCTCCTGGGCGCGGGAAAATTCGATCAGCGCGCGATCGTAATCGCCGTCCAGCCAGTAGCTGCATTGCCCAAGAGCGAAGTGGGCTTCGCTGAGGTTGGGATCGAGCTGCACGGCGATCCGCGCTTCCGATTTGGCCTTCTCCTCCCAACTCGCAAGCGGCTCGTGGAAATGAAAAATCTCAGCGTACGTCGAAGCCAGGTGCGCATGTGCAAGTGCGAAATCGGGATCAAGCGCGATCGCCTGGCTGTAAAGCTGCACGGCGCGCTGGTAATCTTCGAGGAGCGTGTCGGGCCCCTGCTCGTAGGGGAGGGCGCGCAGGTAGAGTTGCGCCGCATCGGCATTCTGGGTCGGCGCGCGTTGCACCCGGATTTTCTCGTCCGGCGTGAGGGTGGCACGTAGGGCAGCGGCGATCTCGGTCGCGAGTTCGCCTTCGATGCCTAACGAATCCGCGAGCGTGCGCTCGTAGCGATGCGCCCAAAGATGATGATCCGTCGAGGCATCAATTAACTGCACGTTGACTGCGACCTGATTCCCCGCGCGCCGCACACTTCCTTCAAGGATGTTCGAGACGCCGAGGTCGGCCCCGATTTGCTTGATATCGCGCCCGGCTGGGTCGCGGTATTTCATGACACTGGTGCGGCTGATGACTTTGAGGTCTTTGATCTTGGCCAGGTTGGTCAGCAGATCGTCCTGGATGCCATCTGCGAAGTAGGCGTTCTCCTTGTCGTCGCTAAAATTTTCGAACGGTAGGACGGCGATGCTTTTGTCGCGGCTCCGCGCGAAAAAGGTGAACCAGTGCGGCTGCAACAGAAGAACGACAATGACAACTGAGAGGAGGCCGATGACAAAGAAATCGACCCGGCGCCCGGTCCGCGCACGCGGCGTGGACTCTGCGGGTTGATCCTCGGTTTTCACGATTCCTTCCGGCGTGACCTCGAAAGCCCAGGCCGCGAAAAGTGCGACTGGGAAAGCCACCACGAGCCCCAGAATGATAAAGCGAACGACCCAGTTCGGGACGTTAAAGAACGGCAGCGTCTGCGTTGCGACCTGAATGGTGAGCCACGCGCCCATCACATAGATCACGCCGGCGCGGTAAACGTGCCGGCGTTTTAACTCCGCGAAAAACCTGCGGCCTTTCATGCGCCCGCTTAATAGCTCTTTGGCGGGCAGTTGGCGACAGAGTTCACTGCCGAATTGGTGGATAAATACAAGCGGCTAAATCGATAAGGCAATGTCAGCGGCGGAAAGCTTCTGCACTTCTCGCTTGCACGGGTTGTTCGCAGCGGCTGCGGGTATATATCATGGCTCATGAAAAGAAACCCCGCCTCTTTGTTTGATGTCGCGCGCTCCTCTGTTGTGACTCATCTCAATCTCCTCCTTGCCGTGTCCTTTCTGGCAGGTTTACCTGCACCAGCAAACGCCCAGGCAGCGAGCACGGAAATTCCGCAGCCGAACCAGCTCATCCTCCAGGAGCAGAAGGTTCTCCCTCCTGATGCGATGCCGGGTAACTACTTTGGCCGAACGGTGGCCATCAGTGGCGCCACCGCAGTCATTGGCGCGATTGGCGATCGAGATCATCAGGGTGCGGCCTATATCTACAACGAGTCGGACGGTGTCTGGGCGGAAGGGCAAAAGCTAACCGCGGACGACGGCTACGTGGGAGACGGCTTTGGCAGCGCCGTCGCCTTGGAGGATGACACTTTGGTCGTCGCCGGCGGAGGTGCTGTTTATGTATTCCAGCGGGAGAGCGACACCTGGGTGCAAACCCAGAAGCTTACCGCCAGCGATGGTGTGGGAGGTGATAACTTTGGAGGGGCGATTAGCCTGTCAGGAAGGGCATTGGTCGTAGGAGCGTCCGACGCCATTATCAACGGCCAGCTTTACCAGGGAGCCGCCTATGTCTTCGTCCAGGCAAACGGTATCTGGCGAGAGGTGCAGAAGCTCACCAGCAGCGACGGCGTAGCCTTCGATAACTTCGGCTCAGCCGTAGCCGTGCATGGTCCAGTCATCGTGGTCGGCGCACCGAGTAAAAACGTCGACGCAAACAACTTTATCACCGGCGAAGCTTACGTCTTTGCTCGATCGACTGGCACATGGAATGAGACCCAAGCCCTCGTCGCGAACGACAGCGGGCTTTTCGCTGCTTTCGGTTCTTCGGTGGCGCTAAGCCGCAACACCGCTCTCATTGGCGCGCCGCATGCCACCGCCAATGGCCACCCGGCACAGGGCGCCGTTTACACCTTTGCCGTCGCCAATGGCATTCTCACCCAAACCCAAATGATTACCTCTGACAACGGGGTTTCGAACGACGGATTCGGCACCTCGGTGGCTCTTTCGGGTAAACGGGCGGTAGTTGGCGCACCCGCTGCCGTGAATCGCAACGGTTCGCGGGGTGAAGTCTATCCATTTCGACAGGTCGGGGGCAACTGGAGCCAGGTCGGCAGGATCACCGCGAGCGACGGCACGTCCGACCAGTCTTTCGGCTTCACAGTCGCCTTGGATCAGGACTTCATCCTTGTTGGCAACTCAAGCTATCTGCACAGCGGAGCTTATTTCTACGGTCCGCCCGCAGTTGGCCGGCCCTAACGAGCCTAGCCCGCTTTCGTGAAGATTGGCGCCGCTCTTTACGAAGAGCGATGGCGCAGTCTCTCGAACGTGGCGGCACTCTAACCTCCGAGGCTTACGGGTCAGAGGATTTCGGCCCGGCATCCGCGCGGCGCTCAAGCCGGTGATTGGCGGTTGTTCGGCAGCGCGGAAGAATCTGCCACGTCGCTCAGCCTGTAATCCGAGGGAGCGAGAGATTCCTTCGGCCCGGCTCCGGTCTCGGGAATAAGGTGAGTGGCACCTATGTCGCTAGACCGCCACGGGTCGAAATGAATGCGCCAGGGCGTAACTGACCTGTTCCCGTTAGGTAACGGGCTCGAGCTCCAGTTCCGGCGGGACGATGTCGAGCGGCGCGGCTTCGATCGCCATGATCGCGTAACGTCCGCTGTCTTCATCGGCACTTAGCTCGACAATCTCACCTAGCCGGTGACCGAGAAGCGCCTGGCCGATTGCCGTTTGATAGGAAATGATCGCGCGTTCCGGATCGCCGTCCCACGCTCCGAGGATCGTGTAGGTTTCCTCGCGCCCCGTTCCGGTTTCCCGCAAAGTCACGACAGTGCCGATAGAAACCTGGCTGAGGTCTGGACTTTCAAAGGCGGTTCCGCGCGCCCGATCGAGCGCCGTCTCGAGTTCTGCTTTGCGGCGCATCAGAACCGCCTGCATTTCTTTCGCGGCTTTAAATTCGAAATTCTCGCGCAAGTCACCATAGGAGCGGGCGACGCCGATCTCCTTGCTGTTCTCCGGGATTTTCTTGTTCACGAGGTCTTCCAATTCCGCTTTCCGTTTCTGAAGGCTGCTCCACGAGACCACGATCGATTCCACCTTTTGTTCTGTCTGTTCGCCGCTGACGAGGCTTTGCAGGTCAGGATAAAGTTTGATGATCCGCGCCATGAGCGACCGCTTCGTGAGCTCGTCGAAGACCGGGGTAAGCATGAGCCGGCGCATCGCGTCGCGCGCCAGACCGATGTCGGAACCTTCGAAGATATCAGGGATCAGTTTGCGGTCCTGGAGAAGCAAATCGCGGAGGCGCGTGCTGCGACTGTTGCGCTCGTGATGCTGGTCGCGCTCACAAGCGGCAAAGATCGCGCTCAGCAATTCCGGCGTAATCAACTCTGGGAAATCCTTCCGATTTTTGCAGAGCCAATACAACATCTCGCTCGTCGCGGAATGCTCGCGCAGGCCGCGGTGGAGCGCGCTGCGGAGTTCGTCCTCCTTGCCATTCTCGGCGAAAACCCGCGGCATCTGGCCGACGAGTCTGGCGTTTGTGCCCTGCATGAGAAGAAGGGCGCGCGACGTCCAGGTTTCGCCGAGCGCCTTGGGCAGAGCGTGCAGCACGTAGCGTTCTTTCGAGGAAGGAAGCTTCGGCAGAATTTCGTCGAGCCGCGGTTCTTCCTCTGTCAACAGACGCTCGAGCGTGAGATCAGGATGCGTGGTGTGGAGCTTTGGCTCCCGTTCCAACAGTTCGTCGCGGCCGATCACGAACTCAAAAGCGAGCGCCGGATTAAGCCGCTGATTCCGCTGCGCCGTGTCCTCGATCGCCTCGATCAGAGGTTGGAGTTGCTTTTCCGGTTCCTTGAATTCGTGATGAAATTTGATGATCTGGTCGAGCGCGGCGGCCTGCTCTTTCGATTGGCGGGCCTGGGCGAAAAACTCCAGTAGCTCATCCGCGCGCGAAACAGCGCTGCTGCGGAGCTCGATCGGGTCGTTCTTCTTCGACGGGATGAGGAAGGTGCCTTCCTTCTTGATCAGTGCCTTCGTCGCGGACCACCATTTTTTGAATTCCGGTTCCGTAAATATATCGCCGGTCAACCAGTGACTAATCTGCGCCTGGGTCGCTTTGCCACCGTAGCTTTGCAGGATGTTGCGCATCATCTCGGCGGGCGCCTCCTTCAGCAGGTTCTTCAAGGACGGGAGGTCGGAGGCTTTTTTCGCGAGAAAATGTTCGGCCGGGATCGGCGTAAGATTATCGGCCGCATATTGCAACTGCATCAGGTGACCCTTCTTCTTCTCGAAGTCGATTACGACCTGGTTGAGGAGAAGGTTCCACTCGGCGACGCGGCCGAAGCCCCAGCTTTTGTGGAGGCAAAATGCTCCCGGTTTAAGTTGTTCCAGTTGGGCCGCGCCGGCGCTCGTCAACTTGCCGACGTCCACCGACTTCTGCAGTTCTGCATCCATATTTGATCCCTCTTACGAGAAGTTCACGATGCACGTGGCGTCGCCTACGCGCAAACCAGCAGCAGAGACAACGGTGGAGGGCGCGAGGTTCGCAAAGCTTGGGATCTCTTCAAGATAATCCGCCCGTCATTGTCTTCGGGCTAAGCGAGGGATCTGACAGGCGCTGTGCCAAGGCATTGGATGCGTGGTCTGCACGGCGATTGCCACCTCCCTCTTCAGGTCGCGCGGTTCGGGACGACACCCGGTGCGGCGGTTTTGGGAGCCAGGGCTTTCGTTAGGCAGAAGTTTGGGATTCGCGTTGCTCGGCCTGCGGAGCCGTGGAAACCTAGCGCCACGTGTCGGTCAGCATCTGGTTTTGGGTCGCATTTCATCTCGGAGTTTTCGCGGCCCTCGCGGTTGATCTCCTCAGCTTTCGCGGGCCGCACACCATCTCGCTGCGCAGCGCAATCTGGCGGAGCCTGATTTGGGTGGCGCTCTCGCTCGCCTTCAACGCCGTCGTCTGGTTCTGGCAGGGCGCGGACCAGGCGATCGATTTCTTTACCGGCTACCTGATCGAGTACTCGCTGAGCGTGGACAACATTTTCGTCTTCGTCCTCATCTTCGCGTACTTCCGGGTGCCGCCACAGTACGAACATCGGGTGCTCGTCTGGGGCATCGTCGGCGCGCTGGTGATGCGCGCGATCATGATCTGGCTGGGCGTCGCGCTGGTCGCGAAATTTCATTTCGTGCTCTACATTTTTGGCGCCTTCCTCGTCTTCACCGGCCTGCGCATGCTCGCCGGACGATCCGAGGAACTCGATCTTGAGAACAACCCCATCCTGCGCCTGACCCGGCGATTGCTCCCGGTCACAAACGATTATCATGGGCCGAAATTTTTCGCCCTCGTCGGGGGGCGGCGGATGCTCACGCCGCTCGCACTTGTCCTGATCGTGATCGATGTGATGGATCTCGTTTTCGCAGTGGATTCAATCCCGGCTGTGCTCGCGATCACGCAGGACACATTCATCATTTATACCTCAAACGTCTGCGCGATTCTTGGGCTGCGTTCGCTCTACTTTCTGCTCGCAAATCTCGTCACGCGGTTCGTCTACCTGCGGATCGGGCTGGCAATCATCCTCTGTTTTGTGGGAACGAAGATGATCACATCGAATTTGGTGCACATCCCGAACTGGCTCTCGCTCACGGTGATTCTTGCCGTCCTGATGATCACGATCCTGATCTCGGTTCTCGCGACGCGAGGCCAGCCCAAGGCCGCGACCCGATAAAGATCCTTGCATGAGCGTGCGCGGATGGTTTTAATCGCCGAGAACGATGAAACCATTGTTGGCTCTCCTGCTTGCGGTGGGGTTCGCGGCTAGCGCGTTCGCCGATATTCAGGATCCGCCCGCCGCGGATTACGGGCCGACGCGGAAACTCGCCCGCGGCGTCGCAAACATCTTCCTTGGAGGCACCGAGATTCCGGTCACGATCGGGAGAGTGAATGAAGAGGAGGGCAACGCGACCGCTGCGACTTATGGCGTGGTCGAAGGCACAGGTCGCGCATTTGCTCGTCTCGGGGTTGGATTCTACGAAGCGCTGCTCTGGCCGATCCCGGTTTACAAGGGCGCCTATGATCCGGTTTTGCGGAGCGATATTCGCTGGATTCACGGCGGCTACAGCGAATTTCCGCCCGAACTCGGGAACGAAACCAAATATCCCTACACGCGGAACTATTAAGTTGTTCTTTAGACTAATTCGTCAGGTCAGGCCCGAATGAGGCGCGTGCGCAGCGCGGATCTGGCGGCGAGAATTCAGCCGGTCTTTCAAGAAAACTTCGCGTGTTTGGGCGAGCTCGGCGCGGCGGTTTCAATCTGGCAGGAGGGCCAGCCGGTGCTGGAATTGCACGGCGGCTTTCGCGAGGCGCAGCGGGAATCGGCCTGGACGAAGGACACCATCGTTCTCTTCTGGTCGGCGACGAAAGGACTCGGCAGCGCATGTCTGCTCCACGTGCTGCAGGAGAAGGAGATCGCGCTCGACCGGCGGGTTGCGGAGTTCTGGCCGGAATTCGCCGAGAACGGGAAAGGCTCGATCACTCTCGCGCAGTTGCTCTCGCACCAGGCAGGTCTCGCTGCTCTCGATCAACCAGCCGATGTGGCGGATTACGCTGCGGTCGTCAGGGCATTGGCCGTGCAAAAGCCGCTCTGGCCCCCGGGGACGGCGCACGGCTATCACGCGCGCACCTTCGGTTTCCTCCTCGATGAGCTCGTCAGGCGGATCGATGGCCGGACAATTGGCGGCTATTGGCGGGAAGTCTTCGCGGTGCCGCTCGCGCTCGACATCTGGATCGGTTTGCCTAACGAGGAGAACGAGCGGGTTGCGACCATCCACGCGCCCAAGGCGGGGAAAACTCCGGCGCCACCCGAGTTCTACAAAGCTCTTGCGACTCCTGGTTCGTTCCAAGGCAAAGTCTTCTCTTCGCCGCGCGGTCTGCAGTCGGTCAGCGCGATGAATCGGCCGGAGAACCGGGCGCTCTCGCTGGTTTCTTCAGGCGGGATTGGCAGCCCGAGTGCGCTTGCCAAGTTTTACGCCCTGCTCGCGAACGGCGGCGAGATCGACGGAGAACGCTACTTTGCACCAGCCACGCTCGCGCAGATGAGCACCACGCTGGACGCCGGTATCGATCGCGTCTTCGGGATTCCGACTGCCTTCTCAGCCGGTTTCATGAAAGATCCGCCCATGGCAAATCGGCGTCTCTTCGGTCCGTCGCCGGACGCTTTCGGACATCCGGGAGCTGGCGGCAGCCACGCCTTCGCCGATCCGGAGAACAAGCTCGCCTTCGCCTACGTTATGAACCAGATGGAGCAGTCAGTTTTGCCTAACGAGAAGTCGCTCCGCCTCGTCGCCGCGCTCTACCACTCGTAAACTCCGCTCGTGCCGAAGTGTCGTTGCGCTATCAACCCGGCATGTCTGGAAAGGTAACGGCGGCGACTTGACAGTCGATTTGGAATTGGTCAGCGATCTCGAGCCGCTAAAGCGGATGAACGCAAAGGGCCGACGTTATTGAGCGCGAGCCGGATGTGGCAACCGCAGAGAGCGCAGAGGTCGCGAACGAGACAGGTAAAAATGGAAACCCTGGCTCGATTCGGCGCTTTCTGCGGTCGCAGGGGAGCGACCCAGAATTCGTTAGGCTGCGAGCAATCCCACGTCGCCATCGAGCGCCGCGATCAATTCACAGGCGACGAGTAGCTTCTTGAGCGGAGCGCTGTCACGCAGCTCTTGTTGGTTGAGGATGTGTTCCCAGAAAGGGAGAGTTTTTCGGGTCGTTTCGGTTTCGGCGAGAGCGGCAGATGAGGTCATGCACCCTCATTTAGCAACAGCCATGCCAGTAGCGCGGAACCGCGAAATTTCCTGACAATTCTCTCAGAGAAAAGCGGGGTGGCCAACGGGACTCGAACCCGCAACAGCCAGAACCACAATCTGGGGCTCTACCATTGAGCTATGGCCACCGTCGCGCTGCGACTTTAGATTTCTCACATCGATTTGCAACCAATCGCGCCCGCATCGTGCTCTTGTTTACTCGTGATCGTTCCCTTCAACCACGCACGTAATGAGCACGATGAATTACGACTACGAGCACGGCTGCGCCGCCGCCGCGGTCATTGCGTCGCGTACATCGGTCGGGTATGATCGGCGCCGTATTCGATGAAGAAGATCGGGCTGCTCCTCCTCGCCGTCCTCGCGATTTTGGCTCGCCCGTTCAACGTTCTGGCTCAGCAAGTCGATCCGTCAGAAGTTTTCCTCAAGGCCTACATGACCTCGCAGCAGGCGGAAAAAATGGAGCGCGAAGGTCAGCTCAAGCTGGCTCTCCAGAAATTGCGTTTTGCCGGGTCCCTCCTCGAGGAAGTGCGAAAAGATTCTCCCGATTGGCAGCCTGCAATCGTCAAATACCGGGGACGCAAAATCGGCGAGAGCATCCTGCGTGTTGAAAGCAAAATCTCCACCCAGAGCGATCTCTCCGCGGGAGCAGCGGCGACCGTGGCCGCGCCGGAAGAACCTTCGCCGAATATTGCGTCCGGAAAATCCGGAGGAGCCATCGTCGATGTCGGCGGCGGGCCGACGAACACCGAGCAGGAAGCGGTTAGCCAAAAGGCAATCCAAGACGCCACCAAAGCTTTACGCGCGCGCGTCGCAGCGCTCGAGTCTGATTTAAAAAGCTCGCGCGCGGAAGTCGAGTCCGCTCAAAAGGAAAAAGCGGAAATCGCCGGAAAACTTCAGGAGACGAGCGCTGCGCTCGAGCAGGCGAAAGGCGAAGTGAACAAAAGCCTCCTTGCAGAAAGGCAGGTGCGCGAGCAACTGGCCGATGCGCAGAATTCGCTGGCGGAAATTCAATCCAGCGGCACCAGTGACCAGAAGATTGAACTGGCCCTGAAGCGCCAGATTACCCAGCTGCAAAAAGCGCTTGAGGCGGCTGAGCTCGGCAAGACAACCGCTGAGAAGGAGACCGCCGGCGTCAAAGGGAAACTTGCCAATTCCGACAAAAAAATCGCGAGCCTGAGCAAAGAACGGGACGCGATGCAGCAACAGCGCGACAACGCCTTGCAGCAACTCAAGGCGGCCGGTGACGCGCAGGCACGGGTTCAAGCGCTCGTAGCCGAGAACGCCGATCTGCAGCAGCGTCTAACGAGCGCAGTCAGCGCCGTGCGCGAGATCAGCGCTGACCACCCCAAGAAAGCGGCCGAGCTGGGCGAGGTGAAACGCGAGCTCGAGAATTTGCGCAACCAACTTGTGCAGAGCCAGGCGGGGAACCAGCAAAATGACAAAATCATCGCTGACTTGCGCTCGCAACTGGATGAAGCCAGCGGTGCGCTCCAGACCGCCAAGTTGAGCGGCGCGACGAGTGAAGAATCCGCGCAGCTCATGAAAGAAAACCAGATGCTCCGCGGGATCGTCATCCGGGAACGCCAGGAAGAAGCGCGGCGCGAACAGGCGAAGAAGCTGATGCTGACGGAGTTTGATAAACTCAAAATCAAATCCGACGTGCTCGATCGGCAGATTCGACTGCTGGCGGAGCCGGTGACGAAGTTGAGCGGGGCCGAACTCGCGCTTCTGAAGGAACCGGTCGTCGCCATCTCCGATACTCAGTCGGACACGATTAAGGCGAGTTTCTCGATCGCGAAACCTTCCTCAGGGCCGCCCCTTACGATTACCTCGCCGAGTCCACCGCCTGACGGCGCAAGCGGCGAGACCGCTGCGCTCGAGTCGATCGCGCAGGGAAACGGAAGTTCGTTAGGCCCGGAAGTGGAGACGACTTTCAAGCCAGGCGTGCCGAACGATCTGCTCCCGCTCGCGCGCGAAGCGAAGCAGAGTTTTGATCGCGGCAAATACGTGGAGGCGGAGAAGCAATACCAGGAAATCCTGGCGAAAAGCCCGAACAATCTTTACTCGCTCTCGAATCTCGGCGTCGTCTTCTTCCGGAACGGAAAGTTGAAAGCGGCCGAGCAAACCCTGAAGAAAGCGATCGCGATCGCGCCGAAAGATGAGTTTACGCACACCACACTCGGGATCGTGTATTATCGCCAGAGCAAGTTCGACGATGCATTGAGCGAGCTGACGAAATCACTCGCGATCAATCCGCACAGCGCGACGGCGCACAATTACCTCGGCATCACCGCCAGCCAGAAGGGTTGGCAGGAAGCGGCCGAGAAAGAGATGCTGGAAGCGGTCGCGAACAATCCCGATTACGCCGACGCGCACTTCAACCTCGCGGTGGTCTATTCCACCTCGAGTCCGCCGGCGAAAGAGCTCGCGCGGCGGCATTACGAGAAGGCGCTCGCGCTCGGGGCCGAGCCCGACCCGACGCTGGACAAGTTACTCGGAAGGTAGCGAAATCGTTAGGCTTAGGCGCCAGCTCGGTCGAACCGCTCAATCGGCCGCCCACTTCTGCATCGTCGCGGGAGACTCGGCGATTGATCGTTAGGCACGGACCCCGTCTGACTTCACTCCATTGCGGTTCAACAACTCGCGGAGGACGAACTGCAGGATGCCGCCGTGCCGATAGTATTCGATTTCGATCGCGGTATCGATTCGCAGTTTCACCGGCACGCTCTCGATTTGCCCGTCGGCACGTTTGATTTGAAGCGTGAGCATTTGCCCGGGCCGAATGGACCCATCGCTCAAGCCGGTGATGCTAAAGGCGCAGCGTCGTGCGCCGCCGGGGCCGACGCGCCATACTCAGGCGGCTCGCGCGCTCGCTCGCGCGCCGCCCATCGCACCTGTCAAGGAGACCAGACATGTCCCTGCGCATCAACGACACCGCGCCCGATTTCGAGGCCGACACCACCCAGGGCCGGATCCGCTTCCACGAGTGGATCGGCAACCAGTGGGCGGTGCTCTTCTCGCACCCGAAGGACTTCACGCCGGTGTGCACGACCGAGCTCGGCTACATGGCGCGCATCGAGCCCGAGTTCACCAAGAGAAACGCCAAGCTGATCGGCCTCTCGGCCGACCCGGTCGATCGCCACTCGGCGTGGAGCAAGGACATCGAGGAGACGCAGGGCGCGCGCGTCAACTATCCGATCATCGCCGACC
>JAICMR010000139.1 GCA_025929155.1 Chthoniobacterales bacterium
TCAGGTCGGCGCGCGCGAGCGTGATGGCGGCCGCCAAGCCGTTTGGCCCAGAGCCGACCACGATTGCGTCAAGATCTTCCTCGCTCATTACGCTGTTGTTGGTAAGCCGTGGCAACACATGGCGAGGGCTACTTTTTTTTGCGCCTCGATTTGCTGCGCGACTCTCGTTTTTATCAAACCGCTTCGGTGACTGACCGGCAACATTGTGAGCTTCCGCGATCGCGCGCTACTCGGAACATCTAAATATCCACGCACCCGCGAATCCGTGGACATGATGAAATCAGATCATTTGCGCAACCGCGGCAGAATCTTCTTTGCGCCCGAATACGGCGGCAACGCCGTCACCGGCGGTGGGCATCCCGCTGATTCCGTGGTTCCGGCACAAGAAGAAATCGATGATGCCTTCGGGCAGGATCAGGGCGGCCATGCTAAAACGCCGGGCGTCGGTGTGCCGGGAAGCCGGAATAATCCAGTCGAGCCGTTGCATGAACACATCTCGCGGCGGGCGCGGGAGTTTTGGGAAGAAAAAGGCCGACCGGAGGGAAAGGCCGAAGAGCATTGGCGGCGAGCGGAAGAAGAGTTGCGCGGTCCTCAAACCTGAGCGACAGCTGCCTAACAAATAAAGGAGCGAAAGTTATGGCACAAAAGAAAGAAAGACCGGAGATGCAGGATGTGGGAGGATCGGTGCAGGAATCGCACGATTTTACAACGGGGCGGGCTGAGAAGGAAGAGCGTCTTGCCAGTGGCAATCGGCGCGAAGGCGACGCCGAGACGGAGAATGAGGTTAATTCCTCGGCCAGCGAAACATAGCCAACGGCCGAAGATCCTCCGCCGCCGGCGCCGAGGCCGGCGGCGACCGGCTTTCGTGAAAGAAGAATAAGCCGCCACAGCCCGATCGAATCCGCGGCAAGGACAAGAGCGAAGAGTCTCGCGCAGCCGCGACTGCGGACGCTTGAGCCAAACAAAACAGCCGGGCTCCTCTCGGAACCCGGCTGCTGTTGATTGTTAGAGCTAGCGAGTAGTGCGGCGACTTAGTAGTCCATACCGCCCATACCACCCATGCCGCCCATTCCGCCGCCCGGCATTCCGCCACCGGCGCCACCCTTGTCCTTCTCAGGAGCTTCGGTGATGACTGCTTCGGTCGTAAGAAGAAGACCGCTAATGGAAGCGGCGTTTTGCAGCGCACTCCGGGTCACCTTCGTCGGGTCAACCACGCCGGCCTTCACCAGGTCGGTGTATTCGCCCGTGGCGACGTTGTAACCTTCGTTGCCTTTGCGCTTCTTGACTTCCTGCACGATGAGCGCGCCTTCCTGGCCCGCGTTATCGGCGAGAGTGCGGAGCGGCGCTTCGATCGCGCGTCTCACGATCTGCATGCCGACCGCTTCGTCGCCTTCGAGCTTGAGGGCGTCGAGCGCTTTTTGCGCCCGGATCAAAGCGACACCGCCGCCGGGGACAATACCTTCTTCGACCGCAGCACGAGTCGCGTGCAATGCGTCTTCCACGCGCGCTTTCTTTTCCTTCATCTCCGTCTCCGTCGCGGCGCCCACGTTAATCACCGCCACACCGCCGGCGAGTTTTGCGAGGCGCTCCTGAAGCTTCTCCCGATCGTAATCGGAAGTGGTTTCTTCGATCTGCCGGCGAATCTGCGAGACGCGACCCTGAATGTCGGCCTGTTTGCCTTCGCCTTCGACGATCGTGGTGTTCTCCTTGTCGATCGTAACTCGTTTCGTGCGGCCGAGATCTTCCAGCTTCACGTTCTCGAGCTTGATGCCGAGGTCTTCGGTGATGCAACGACCACCAGTCAGGACGGCGATGTCTTCCAGCATCGCTTTACGGCGATCGCCAAAACCCGGAGCCTTCACGGCTGCGACTTGCAGAGTTCCGCGGAGCTTGTTCACGACGAGAGTCGCGAGCGCTTCGCCTTCCACGTCTTCCGCGATGATCAGAAGCGGACGACCGGCTTTCGCTACTTTCTCGAGGAGCGGAAGCATGTCCTTCAAGCTCGAGATTTTCTTCTCGTGAATGAGGATGTAAGGATTCTCGAGCACGGCTTCCATCGACTCCGCATTGGTCACGAAGTAGGGAGAGAGATAGCCCTTGTCGAACTGCATTCCCTCGACCACGTCGAGACTGGTCTCGATCGACTTGGCTTCTTCGACCGTGATCGTGCCATCCTTGCCGACCTTATCCATCGCGTCGGCAATGATCTCGCCGATGGTGCGATCCCAGTTAGCCGAGACCGTAGCGACCTGCGCGATTTCCGTGCGGTCACTGACTTTCTTGGAGATGTTCTGGAGCTCGCCGACAACTGCTTCAACGGCCTTGTTAATGCCGCGCTGGAGCGAGGTAGGATTAGCGCCGGCGGTGACGTTGCGAAGCCCTTCCTTGTAAATGGACTCCGCGAGAACGGTCGCGGTCGTGGTGCCGTCACCAGCGATATCGGAAGTCTTGGAAGCGACTTCACGAACGAGCTGGGCGCCCATGTTTTCGTAGGGATCCTCAAGTTCGATCTCTTTCGCTACCGTCACACCGTCTTTGGTGATCGTCGGGCTACCGAATTTCTTGTCGAGGATGACGTTACGGCCACTCGGTCCGAGGGTCGCCTTAACGGCCTTCGAGAGCTTTTCGACGCCGCGGAGCAGCGCATGTCGTGCGCTCTCATCAAACTGTAATTGTTTAGCTGCCATATGTGTTAGTTCTAAGTCTTTGGGTTGAGATTGAGAGATTGGTTAGCCGATGATGCCGAGGATGTCGTCCTCGCGCATGATCAGGTAGGACTCTCCGTCCACCTTGATCTCGGTGCCGCCGTATTTGGAGATGAGGACTTTGTCGCCCTTCTTTACGGTGAACTCCACTTTCTTGCCGTTGTCATCCAGTTTCCCGGTGCCGAGGGCTACGACGTTGCCTTCCTGGGGCTTTTCCTTGGCGGTATCGGGAATGATGATGCCGCCCTTTTTGGTTTCTTGCTCATCGATCGGTTGCACAAGCACACGATCGCCGAGCGGTCTTACATTAATTGCCATATATGTTGACTTACTCCTTCTTCTGTTTGGTTACTGCCGGCCGTGCTTCGCGACTTACGGAGCGCGACCGGCAAATTGTTAGTTAAAGACTGATCACTTCTTATCTTCGTCGACGACTTCGAACTCTGCGTCGACTACGTCGCCCTGGTCTTTGCGCGGGCCCCCGGTTTGCGGCTCAGCGCCTTGCTCCGGTCGTCCGCCCGCTTCCGCACCCGGCGACGGGCCGGCGCTGGCTGCAGCCTGCTTGTAAAGATCGGCGCTGATCTCCTGGAACTTGTTCTGCAAGTCCTCATAGGTCCGTTTCATCGCGTCCGTATCGTTGGATTCGATCGCGTCACGCACGGCCTTGATCGCATCTTCGACCGGTTTTCGTTTGTCCTCCGGAACCTTGTCGCCGAGATCCTTCAGCTGCTTCTCACTCTGGTAGGCCAAAGTGTCGGCGTTGTTCTTGATCTCGATCGCTTCCTTCGCCTTCTTGTCTTCTTCGGCGTGCGCTTCGGCGTCGCGCTGCATCTTATCCACCTCTTCCTTGCTTAGGCCTGAGCTACCCGTGATGGAGATTTTCTGCTCCTTGCCTGAGCCAAGATCTTTCGCAGAGACATGCAGGATGCCGTTCGCATCAATATCGAAGGTCACTTCAATCTGCGGCACACCACGCGGGGCCGGGGGGATGCCGTCGAGGTGGAAAGTGCCGAGGTTCTTGTTGTCGCGAGAAAGCGGCCGCTCACCCTGCAGGACTTTAATCTCCACGCCCGGCTGGTTATCGCTGTAGGTCGAGAAAATCTGCGACTTACGAGTAGGGATGGTCGTGTTGCGCGGGATCATCGGAGTCGCAACACCGCCCGCGGTTTCAATCGCCAGGGTTAACGGCGTGACGTCGAGCAGGAGGACGTCCTTGACGTCGCCCTTCAGGACACCGCCCTGAATCGCAGCACCTACGGCCACGACTTCATCCGGGTTTACTCCTTTGTGCGGTTCCTTGCCGATCAGTTCCCGCGCCGTTTCGATGACTTTGGGCATGCGAGTCATACCACCTACGAGCACTAGCTCGTTGATGTCTTTCTCGGAAAGCTTCGCGTCGGCCAAACAGTCTTTAACCGGCTTGATCGTGCGCTGGAAGAGTGAGTCCGTAAGTTGCTCGAGTTTGGAACGCGTCAGCTTCTTCTGGATGTGCTTCGGACCGCTCGCATCTGCCGTAATGAACGGCAGGTTGATCTCATACTCCTGCGAGGAGGAAAGCGCGATCTTGGCTTTCTCGGCTTCTTCCTTAATCCGCTGGATCGCATCCGGCTGCTTCGACAAGTCGATGCCGCTGTCTTTTTTGAATTCGCCGACGATCCAATCCACTAGGACGTTGTCCCAATCGTCACCGCCGAGGTGAGTGTCGCCGTTGGTGGCTTTCACTTCGAAGACGCCGTCGCCGATCTCGAGAACCGAGATGTCGAAGGTGCCGCCGCCCAAGTCATAGACCGCGATCTTCTCGTCCGACTTCTTATCAAGGCCGTAGGCCAAAGAGGCAGCCGTCGGTTCGTTAATGATACGCAAGACTTCCAGGCCGGCGATCTTGCCTGCGTCCTTGGTCGCGTTGCGCTGTGAGTCGTTGAAGTAAGCCGGGACCGTGATGACGGCCTGAGCGATTTTCTCACCGAGCTTCGCTTCCGCGTCCGCTTTTAACTTGGCGAGAATCATCGCTGAGACTTCTGGCGGCGAGAAAGTCTTCTTCTCTCCGTTCACTTCCACTTGCACGTGCGCGTCGCCATTGGCAGCTTTCACGATTTTGTAGGGCACGCGATGTTCTTCCTCGCGGACCTCGTCAAATTTGCGCCCCATGAAACGCTTGATGGAAAAGACGGTGTTGGCCGGATTGGTAACCGCCTGACGCTTGGCGGCCTGGCCAACCAAGCGTTCCCCGTTCTTCGCGAACGCGACAATAGAAGGCGTGGTGCGCGCGCCTTCGCTATTTTCCAAAACTACCGGATCACCGCCCTCCATTACGGACATGCAGGAGTTGGTGGTGCCCAAATCGATACCTAAAACTTTAGCCATTTATTTTGAAATCCTTTCGCCGACTATTTAGCAATGGCTGTTCCATCGTGTTGGGATTCTGTAAGTTTCTTAGCCATAGTATGTTACCTGTTTCGAATTGAAGGAGGTATAGCGTGAGACGAGCCAATCTGTCGCGGTGGCAACAGCCGCATGAGTTGATCTGGCCCAACTTCTTGTCCCGGGCGGCTGGTATGCCGATTGCTTAAATCTGCCGATGCAATCGGGGGCTGACCGTGATCTTTATTTCGAGTGCGAAGCGTGCAAAGCGTCGCTGGTGGTCGATACCGCCGCGGCCGGCATGATACTGACCTGCCAGCACTGCGGCCAGCCGACTAAGGTTCCGGCGAGCTCCATCGCGTCGCCGTTCGCCGGCAAAGAAATCGAATTGCTCGGACAACTGAAGGAGAACGAATCGCAGCGGACCGAGATCACCGGTTACGTGAATCAGCTCCATATACAGCTCCATCGGTGGCAATTGCGTTTGCAAACCTTGAACGACCGGAACGCCGAGCTGAAAGCCGAGTTGGCCGAGCTCGGCTCGATCGCGGCATCCAGTTAGCCGCTTGCTTGTCGTTCGTTCGGGACGCGTTACTTTTTGCCAATGACGCCGACCGGCTATGCGATCGAGAAACGCTCAGCGCTTGGTGCGTTGCTGCTCGCGCATGCACCCCTTCTTATCGCGTACTCCGGCGGGGTCGATAGCGCGTTCCTCCTGGCAGTGGCGGCTGAAACAGTTGGGGAGCAATGTCTGGGCGTGATCGCCGACAGTCCGAGTCTGCCCCGCCAGGCTCTGCGCGATGCACTCGATCTCGCGGAGAATATTGGTGCTCGGGTGGAGGTCATCGCGACAGGTGAAATGGAAAATCCAAACTACGCCAGCAATCCCATCAACCGCTGCTATTTCTGCAAAGCCGAGCTTTTCGCCAGGCTGGATGCCGTCGCGAGTGCCCGGGGGTTTCGGGCGATCGCTTACGGTGAAAACGCTGATGACGCGCAACAAGTGCGGCCCGGTCGAAAGGCGGCCGTGGAATTCGCGGTTCTTGCGCCGCTCAAGGATGTGGGACTAACGAAGCAGGAAATCCGGAAACTTTCCCGTACGATGAACCTCCCGACAGCGGATGCGCCGTCGCAACCTTGCTTGAGTTCGCGCATTCCGTATGGGACGCCGGTGACGGCCGCCGCGCTGGGCATGATCGAACGTGCCGAAGCGACCATGCGCGACTTCGGCTTCCATGTGTTTCGCGTTCGGCATCATGTGCAAGGAGGTTGCCCGACCGCACGAGTGGAGATCCTGCCTGAGGAGATGCCGAAGCTCAACGGGAGCGCCGAGCGATTGTGCGCGAGGTTGCGGAGGATTGGCTACGTACAGGTCGCAATCGATCCGCGCGGTTACCGCTCCCCGGTTTCCTAGGGCTACTCCGCCTGGGCCTGGCTCCAATCGAGCACGATTTTGCCGGAATTCCCCGACTTCATCAGTTCAATCGCTTCTTTGAATTCCGTATAGGGAAAGCGATGGGTGATAACCGGAGAGATATCGAGTCCGCTTTGGATCATGGCAGTCATCTTGTACCAGGTCTCATACATTTCGCGACCATAGATTCCTTTAATCGTTAGGCCATTAAAAACGACCACGTTCCAGTCGATTGCAGCGTTTTCCGGCATGATGCCTAACAAGGCAATCTTGCCTCCATGAAACATCGCCGGGAGCAAATCAGCCATTGCTTTTGGGCTGCCGGACATCTCCAGCGCAACGTCGAAACCTTCTTTCATCTCGAGCTGCTTCATCGCATCCGCGAGGGTTCCACTACGCACGTCGAGCGTCAGCGTCGCGCCCATCTTTTTTGCAAGGTCGAGCCGATAGGGATTGATGTCGGTGATGACGACGTTACGCGCGCCGGCATGTTTGCAGATCGCCACCGCCATGCAACCGATCGGACCTGCGCCTGTGATCAGAACATCTTCGCCGATCAGGTCGAACGAAAGCGCCGTGTGCGTCGCGTTCCCTAACGGATCGAAACAGGAAAGGACATCGAGCGGAATTTTCGGATCCGCCAGCCAGACGTTCGTCATGGGAATGGAGAGAAATTCTGCGAATGCGCCCTGGCGATTTACCCCGACACCCTGCGTATTTGGGCAGAGATGGCGCCGGCCGGCGAGACAGTTTCGGCAATGCCCGCAGACAATGTGACCTTCGCCCGTAACGAGATCGCCCGGCGCAAAGCCCTTGACCCGTTCGCCGACCCGCTCAACAACGCCGACATATTCATGGCCGACGACCATCGGGACCGGGATGGTCTTTTGCGACCACGCGTCCCAATTATAAATATGAACGTCGGTTCCGCAGATCGAGGTTTTCTTGATCCGGATAAGAACGTCGTCGCCGCCGATTTCGGGCACCGGCACTTCCTCCAGCCAAAGACCTGGTTTCGCTTCTTTTTTGACCAGCGCCTGCATCATTTTTTGCACGCGAGAAACTAAGCAAATCGGAAAGCCGCGAAAGTGAATTGTGGAAATCTGCGAGGCGCTGACTCCGGGGTGGACAAAACCCTGTCGCTTGGGAAGATGGCAGTTGCATGTCCGTTTCCGAGCGCGCCGAGCCCAAGCCCGTGACCGCTCGACTCACTTTTGTGCTCCGGTTTGCGAGCACGATCGCGCTTTGGTCGGTCGCGTTGTTCATCGTTTTCGCGGGTTACGAGCTCGGGTTTTACGCGCTCATCAGTCTCGTGGGAATGATCGCGCTTTGGGAGTTTTACGGGATGCTCGATCATAAAGGGCTCCCCAATTTCAAGGTCACTGCGATGGTCTGTGGGGCGATCATGCTCGTGGGAAGTTTCTATTACTTCTCCCACTACGGACCGGCGCGTTCCTACGACTTCGAGACGGCGGTCCTGCTCTTTTTTCTGCTCA
>JAICMR010000071.1 GCA_025929155.1 Chthoniobacterales bacterium
ACGGTGGGGGCGGTTTCACTTTCTGTGACGCAGGACGGGATCGGGACTCCGAGCGGCGCTGACAGCGGGTCGGAGAGCTGAGGGGCTTACTACCTCCCGCGCCCACCGCTACTCGCATTGCGCTTGACACTGCCTACTCCACCGTCAGCGTGAGATCGTTCCCATCGCCGCCGGTTTAACTCACGAGTAGCTTGTTGCGGCCGGCGGTGAGGGTGGAGCCATGGGGCAGCTTGGCGAAGGTGCCGCTGATCGGGGTCGCGCTGGTGTTGCCAAGGCAACGACACAGATCCCTCAAAAGTGACTCAAATATACGACAGCGTAAAAGGAACCTGCCAATGCCGACCCCAGAAGAATCAGCCCGACAACAGATTGATCAGCTGCTCCACAAGTGCGGCTGGCTGGGAAAGTGCTCACGAGAGGAGTCGAACCTCCACGGGTTTCCCCATACGGTCCTGAGCCGTACGCGTCTGCCATTCCGCCACGTGAGCGTCCCGCTGAGCGGGCTCTAAATTGCGCGCGGCACTCCCGACCGCAAGCGCCAATCAGCTCCGCCGCCGTTTCTCCGCCCTTGCCTCGATCCAGCCGGCTTGTCCTTCTTGCCTAACGAACGCAGAGATCGGCGTTATTCCCGGCGACGTCCAGGCAAACTCTCGACCAATTGGCCGGCGGATCAATTACCAGCCCTCGCTGAGCTGGCTGACTAGTCGCACCGCCAACTCTTCCGCGGCGATCGGGAGAGCCTGCCGTTCATCGGAAGTGATGTCGTCTCCCACGAAGAAAGTTGTGGTGCCGTAAATGAGCTGGGGAGAAGAAAGGACCGCGCCCTTTCGATCGAGCAGCGTATATCGCAACCTAATGACGAGGTTAAATTCCACCGTTGCCAGGACGTTGCCGCGGACGGAGCGCACGGGCCCGCGATCGACCCGGTCAATTTCCGCGACCAGGACCGCATCAGCGTCATCTTTCCCTGTGATCCTGTAAGTGCCGTCCTGCTGAAATTGCTTGATGATGCTGTTGGTGATGAGAACGGAGACGCGCGGGAGGTAGGTGTTGTTCTTGACCACCGGGACGGCGAGAGAATGTACGGAACGAAGGTAATAGGGCTTGACCGGCCCGATCCGATAGCCGGCGCACCCGCCTAACGAGAACGCGAGGAGCAGCGCGCAGAAGATTTTCACCTACGGAGTGGCCGAAGCCTCAGGAGTGGGCGACGGCTCCGGGGTGGAGGCGAAATCTGGCGCCGGTGGCAGGGCATCGGGCGCAGTCACCGAGCCAGCCGCGGCCGGCGGCGGCAGGGAATCGCTCGAGGGCGGCAACGGCGCAAGATCACTGGAGTCCGCCCCGCGCATCGCCGGAGGATTCGGCTCGCGCTCTTCGCGGCCTGCTCCCGGCGCTGGTGAAGTAGAGGCGATCTGTGGCTTTGGATGTTTTTTCGCCTCGGCCTCGGCTGCAACCGCGGCCGATTCCAGCTTCTTGTCGCCAACTTTTGCCCGGAGCTCCGCGATTCTTTTCTTCGCGATCTCGCTCGCGGGCGAATTGGGTTCCTGACGGATTACTTCGTTGTAGTAAAGAACTGCCGCGCGATACTCTTTTTTCCGGTCATAAAACTGCGCGACCGAGAGCGAGCTGCCGACCTGGCGGCTGGCGAGGCGCTGAAGGTTTTCCCTCGCCTGCGGCGCTTTGTCGCTCTTCGGGAAACGGAAAAGGAAATCCTGGAACGCCGTTCGCGCCTGTTCGGCAGAGTTCGGATCGTAGCTGCCGCCGATGGCGGCCTTCATCCAGATGTAGCCGATCTGATATTGGGCAGCGGCCGCGAGAGGATCGTCGGGAAATTTTTCCACGACAGCCTGATAGGCATTGATCGCGAGGTCGCCCGCCCCTTGTTTCTCGCGCGCTCGTCCAATGTCGAACTGCGCCCGGGCCGTGTAGCGGCCATACGGCGCGCTCCGCACAATCGCCGCGAAAATTTCAACCGCCCGATCCATTGAAGTGCCGATCGGCACGCCGAACAGCTTCACCTTCTTGCCATTCACATAGAGCTCCCCGATGCGGAACTGTGACTCGATCGCCTCGGTGAAATGTTCGGTGTTCGGGTAGTATTGCATCAAGGCGCGATAGGCGAGCGCCGCCTTGATCAGGTCGCCCTGATTCTCGAGGATCTTTGAATAACGAAAGAGCGCGTCGGCCGCGTGGACCGATTGCGGATGTTTCTTCACCAAGGTCCGGTAAGCTTTAAGCGCGCGACCGCCGTCCCCGTCTTTTTCCGCTGCCAAGCCTTTCTGGAAAAGTTCCTCAGCGCTTCCACTGATCTCCTCTTCGCCCGGAGCGTGATATTTCACCTTGTCACTTGGCTTAAAGATGACCGGAGCGGGACTTCGCTGCGGGAAAGCCACGGCCGCCGCGGCGAGCAAAAGCAGGAAGCGAAATCGTAGGGTCATTGGAGCTCGCAGCGTAATGAACGAAGCTCCTAACGTCAAGGCGTAGCGGGGCCGCGACACCTGCGGAAATGGCGTCGGAAAAGCGCGTTGCGCGGCCCATATCCGATGAAGTGGCAGGAGGCGCAAGACGCTGGCGCCGCCGCGATTTTGAATCTAATCGATCAGCAGAAAATCCGCATTGGCACTTGCGCGTGGAGCTTCGATGAATGGAGCGGTCCGCTTTACCCGCCGGCGGTGCCGTCGAATCGCTGGCTGGAGTTTTATGCGCGTTATTTTCCCGCGGTCGAGGTTGATTCGACCTTCTACAGCGCCCCACCAGAAACGGTCGCGCATCGCTGGGTTGAGATGACGCCCGCGACCTTCCGCTTCACCTGCAAGCTCCCCCGCGAGCTGACCCACGAGCGCCGGCTGCGCGACTGCCGTGCGGAGTTCGTCGCGTTCCTCCGCGCGCTCGAACCGCTCGCGCCGAAGCTGCACGTCGTCCTCATCCAGCTTCCGCCCTCCTACCGGCCGCGCGAAGAGAAAAGCGCTTTTCGGGATTTCATTGCGCAACTGCCGGACGACTTTCGCTTCGCGGTCGAGTTCCGCCACGCGGATTGGCATCGGCCGAACATCATTCGGCTGCTCGAAAAACACCGAGTCTGCTGGGTTTGGAATGACACGAGCCCGCTGAACGAACGCAACCTCGCGCCGTTCGAGTTCCAGCCGCTCACGACCGACTTCATTTACCTCCGGCTCCTCGGCCACAGCGTTACGAAGTACGACAGCGACGGGAAACGGATTCATCGCTACGATAAGCTGCTTTGGAAACGGGAAGCGGCACTCGACAGCTGGGCGTTGCGCATTCAGCGGCAGCTCGACGAAATCCGAAGCGTCTGGACGTTTGTGAACAATCATTACGAAGGGTTCGCGCCGGCCACCTGTCAACGGCTCGCGGAACGGCTCGGCTTTCACCTGCCGTTACCGGCCGAGGAAGTCGTTCCGCCTAACGAGCGCGGTCAGCTTGACCTTTTTGCGGACGCGCCGCCAACCTGACGGGTTATAGTCATCCCGAGCGGCGCGCAGCGGTGTCGAAGAATCCCGTGCATGATCGAAAGGCTCCGTCGCAGGAGCTTCACAAGCCGTCGGTATTCTTCGGCTCCGCTCAGACCGACGGGATACTGTCGTCGCCAAAATACGGCTGCAATTTCTCCGGGATGCGGACAGAACCGTCGGCTTGCTGATACACTTCCACGAGCGCGGCGAAGAGCCGCGGTAAGGCCGTGCCCGACCCGTTGAGCGTGTGTGGAAAACGGTTTTTCCCATCCGCATCCTTGAAGCGCAGGTCCATCCGGCGCGCCTGAAAATCCTCGAAGTTCGAGCAGCTCGAGACTTCGAGATAAGCCTTCTGCCCCGGCGACCAGACTTCCAGATCATAGGTCTTGGCCGATCCAAAGCCGACGTCGCCGGTGCACAACTCGATCACGCGATAGTGCAAGCCTAACAATTGCAGCACGCGTTCCGCATCCGCGGTTAGCGACTCGTGTTCCGCGTAGGAACTTTCCGGTGACGTGATCTTCACCAGCTCCACCTTGTCGAACTGGTGCACCCGAATGATCCCGCGCGTCTCGCGCCCGGCCGAGCCGGCTTCGCGGCGAAAACAAGGCGTGTAAGCGACGAATTTCTTCGGCAGCTCCGCCAGCGGCAGAATCTCTTCGCGGTGAATATTCGTGACCGGCACTTCCGCGGTCGGCGCCAGAAACATCGCCCCATCTTCAAACCCGTACATGTCCTCCTCAAACTTCGGCAACTGCGTCGTGCCGATCATGCAATCGCGCCTAACGAGAAAAGGAGGACTCACCTCGAGATAACCATGCTCGCGCGTGTGCAGGTCGAGCATGAACTGGATCAGCGCCCGTTCCAGCCGCGCGCCCGGCCCGGTGAAACAGATGAACCCGCTGCCGCTCAATTTGGTCGCGCGCTCGGCGTCGAACAGTTGCAGCTTCGCGCCCAGCGCGACATGATCGAGCACCGGAAAATCGAACGTCGCTTTCTCGCCCCAGCTTCGGATGATTGGATTATCCTCCGCGGTTTTCCCGATCGGCGCGCCAGCGTGCGGCAGGTTCGGGATGTTCAGCAGCAGATCACGCTGTCGCATCTCGGCCGCGTCGGTTTGCCGAACGAGCTCGGCAATTTCGTCTCCGATCTTCCGGACCCGCTCTTCCAGTTCCGTCGAATCCTCACCGCGACCGCGCGCGGCGCCGATCTCCTTGCTCAGCCGTTTCCGGTCGGCGTTGAATTGCTGAAGTGCGGTTTCGAGCTTGCGCCGCTCGGCGTCCACCGCGAGCACTTCGTCGATTTTCAGTTGCTCGTCGCCGCCGCGGGTTGCGAGCCGGCTTTTCACAAAGTCGGGTTGTTCGCGGATGAGCCGGATGTCGAGCATGGGCAGAAAAAGGCAGGATTAACCGGATGCACAAGATTTTTTAATCCTGAAAATCCGCGGTAATCCGTTCGGCAAAAGAGCGCGTGACTTCGCCCGGCGCGACCGCATAATTTCCCCGTGGACCAGCTCAAGCTCCTTGGCGTTGCCCTCGGCCTGGCCTGCCTCGCGGGCGTGAATCTTTACCTCACGGTCTTCGTGACAGGGCTCGCGATTCACTTCCATTGGATCGTGCTCGGGCCGCAGTACGAGTCGCTCGCGCTTCTCGGACATCCGGTCTTTATCTGGGTCTCCGGCACGCTCTACGTGCTCGAGTTTCTCGCGGATAAAATTCCGTGGATCGATTCCGCCTGGGACACGGTCCACACGATCATCCGGCCGATCGGCGGTGCGCTCCTCGCGATCCGTGTCCTCGGCGAGACGACGCCTGCCTTCGATATAGCCGTCGCGCTCGCGGCCGGCGGCGCCAGTCTGGTCACGCACTTCGCCAAGGCCTCGACGCGGCTGGTCGCGAATACTTCACCCGAGCCGTTCTCAAATATCGGGCTGAGCCTGGGCGAAGACGTCGCGGTTCTCGGCGGCCTCGCCTTGATCCATTACAATCCGCTTTACGCGCTCGGGGTTTTCGTACTCCTGCTCTCGATCATTCTCTATTTCGCACCAAAAATTTTCCGAGCTGTGCGCGTGAAGCTTTGGCTCATCTGGAAAAAACTGAACCGACCCGCTGATCGCGACGCTGCCTCGACGCTTCCGACTGTGTTGCCGTCGCGCTACAGCTCTGTGTTCAACCACGAGAATCTGCTCAACGAAACCGTCGCGTGGGCCGCACCGTGCATTTGCAAGAAAGGGCCCGGCGTCGCGGCGAATAGTTCCGGCTTGCTCGTCGCGACGAATGAAGATCCGAACAGGTTGTTTTTTATGGCGCGCAAAAGCTGGAGCACGAAGGCGCGCACGCTCAACATCGAAGGCTGCGTCGCGCGGCGGGAACCAAAATTTCTTTCGGAAAATCTAATTCTCGCGCCGGAAAGCGGCCGCGGAACCAACGCGGTGTTCCTTTTTGAGCGTGGCCGTGGCGAACGGGTGCAGCAAATCGTCAACTTCATCAACAATCGGGCGATCGCTCCGGTTGCTCCTTCTCCGGCGGCGGAACCGGTCCTTCCCGCCTAGCGGCCAGCTCGCTCAAGGGGAGCCATGACCCGAGCGAAGGCTGGAGGTAAGGGGATTCGAACCCCTGGCCTCTTCATTGCGAACGAAGCGCTCTACCAACTGAGCTATACCCCCGAATTTTCCTCGCTGAGGAAGATCGCCTGTGCCGGAACGGCAGTAATTATGCGGTCATCCGCGAGCAGAGCAAGCGATTTGCCGAACGCGCCGACGCGCAGTTTGGTCGACCGGAAGATATGAGACGGCGATTGCGAGCAGGCATGATCGGAGGCAGTCGGGACGCTTTCATCGGCGCCATCCACCGAATGGCGATGCGGCTCGACGACCAGATCGAATTGGTCGCCGGCGTCTTTTCGCGGGATTCGGAAAAATCGCGAGCTACCGGTGAAGATTTGTTTCTCGATCGGCGCCGCGTTTACGACGATTACGAGACGATGGCGGCCGTGGAAGCCGCGCGGCCGCCGGAAGAGCGGATCGACTTGGTTACGATCACGACTCCCAACGCGAGCCACGTGCCGATTGCCAAAGCATTTTTGGGCGCGGGTTTTCACGTTGTCTGTGAGAAGCCGCTCGGGGTGAGTCTGACGGAAGCGCTTGAGCTGCGCGAAGTCGTTAGGGCGAGCGGAAGAATCTTCGCGCTGACGCACAACTACACCGGTTACGGCATGGTCAAAGAGGCGCGCGAACTTGTCCGCAGCGGCCTCCTTGGAGCGCTCCGCAAAGTCGTCGTCGAATATCCGCAAGGGTGGATGAGCAAGCCACTGCCTAACGAAGCAACTTCCAACCGTTCGTGGCGGATGGATCCGGAAATCAATGGCCCCTCCGGTTGCCTCGCCGATATCGGCACGCACGCCGAAAATCTGGCGCGTTACATCACCGGCCTGCGCATCAAAGCGCTCTGCGCTGAGTTCACCACCTTCGTGCCAGGTCGCTTGTTGGAAGACGACGCGACTTTGCTCCTCCGTTACCACGGCGGCGCGAAAGGAATTCTCTCCGCCTCACAAATCTCAATCGGTGAAGAAAACCGCCTCCGGATTTGCGTGTATGGAACGGAAGCTGGACTCGAGTGGCGCCAGGAACAGCCTAACGAACTCATGATCAAACCTGCCGCTGGGCCGCGCGAGATTCGGCGCCCGGGAAACGATTACCTCAGCTCGGCGGTGCGCCGGTTCGGCCGACTTCCGGCGGGGCATCCTGACGGTTTTATCGAAGCCTTCGGCAACATCTATCGCGAAGTCGCACGCGCGATCGCCGCGTTACTGGGCGGCGCGCCGCCTCCCGTCGACTGCGATTTTCCCACGATCGACGACGGCGTCGAAGGGATGGCGTTTGTCGAGTGTGCCTTGCAAAGCGCCCGTGCCGGTGGCCTCTGGAGGTCCATGCCGGAAGTGCGTTAACCGGCGCGCGCAGGCTCCCGGGAGAATCGTTAGGCTGCGACGGAAGCGCCGCGTGTCACAACCGCAACCGCGTTTTGGATTTCCTGAAAGTCGAACGGCTTCGACATCATCATGTCCACGTCGAGCTCTTCGTAAGCCTGGATGTCTTCATCGGAGAGATGCGCCGAGAGAACGAGGATCTTGCCGTCAAACTTCCGGGCCCGCAGCCGGCGCACGAGATCGAGACCGCCCATCCGTGGCATTCGATGATCGGTGATGACAAGATCGAACGGTTTCTCGGAGGCGCCGATTTTAATCAGCGCTTCCCAGCCATCCACGGCGCGTGTGACTTTAGCGGCAGGACCACCGAGGACGAGAGCGAGCATCTGCGCGACCGCGTTTTCATCCTCCACCGTGAGGATTTGGAGAGGGGCGTTTGTCATGGAGATCCAGAAAAGCAGGACGCGGGCCGCGAGGAAAACATAAAATAAAAATGGCCGGAAATTTTCGCGACAAGCATGAGACCTGCTTCCCCAGTAGTGATGCAAGCGACTCTCCCACACCGCAAAACTCGCACGACCCGCTCTGCGAGACCCGCGCCTCGCCCGGCGGCGCCCGATCATCGCGCCGTCGTGGAGGAAATTTTTTCCTTCATCGCTGTGCGCGACCTCCTCTTGGCTGAAGCCGAAGAATTGACCACGGAAGCGAGCCTCCACCGCGTCTGGATGGCCAATGAATTCGCCGAACGCTGCCTCGAGCCGAGCCGGCCGCCCTATCAGGCGCAGTCGTTGCCGGAACCTGAAGCGCAGTTTGAACGCCGGCGCTGCAAATCGATCAAGATGCGCATCGCGGAGTTGCGGACGCGGACGCGCCCTCAGGCGGCATAGGTTGTTATCTTTGGAGCGAGTGGGAGTCGTTGGCTTCCAGGGCCTCGTTAGGCTGCTTTAGCGCCCGCTCAGGCATCTTGAACGGAGCGCAGCGGAGTCGAAGTATGCCGCCGAGCTACCTGAAAACCAGCCCAACAGAAACTGATCCTCCGTTTGTTGGCGGTTATTCTGATGCCAGTTCCGCCGCCGCGGGCACGCGCATCGGCACGAGTCGGATCGCGCTGCCGTGCTCCCTCTCGGGCGCATCGCCGCTTTCGTGGTATTCAGCGTCGCCGTTCACCTGCCAGAGATCGTAAAGCTTCTCTTCGGCCAGGATGTTTTCCACGCATAGCATCGCCGTCATCATGGCGTGATCCTGGTTGTTGTATTTGTGCATCCCGTTTCGGCCAACCAGGTGCAGATTGGGGTAACGTTCTTCCAGCTCGTCGCGAATCGTTGCGACGTGCCGCGCGTAGTCGTCGTCGTAAACCGGATAGGCTTTCTTTTGTCTGACGACGCAGCCGTCAACTACATCCCCGGATTTCGCGAGGCCGATCTGGACCAGCTCTCGCTTCGCCAGCTCGATCAGTTCTTCATCGCTTGAATCCCAGAGGCCATCATGCTCGAAACAAAAATACTCGAGCCCGTAACAGGCTTTGTCCGGCTCCGGCACCATCTCCGGTGACCAGGAACGGAAGTTTTGAATCCGGCCAACCTTCACGCTCGGGTCGTGGATGTAGATCCAGTTATCGGCAAAAGCATCGTTCGCCCTAACAATCAGCATGACGGTCAGAAAATCGCGGTATTTCAGGCTCTCGGCTGCTTTCCGGACAGAGGGCGTAACCGGCGGCGTGAGTCCACGAACGAGCTCCCGCATGGGAGCGGAGGAGATGACATGCTCCGCTTCGAGGCTTTGTTCGCGGCCTTCCGCGTCGAGATATTGAACGATCCAGGACTGCGTGATTTCATCGAACTCGCAGCCGGTCACTCTGCAACCCATCGACAAAATTCCGCCCAGCTCCTGCATTTTTTCCGCGCAGACTTCCCACATCATGCCCGGACCTTTCCGCGGATAACGGAAGGAATTGATCAGGGTCTTGATGACCTTGGATTGATCGCGCGGTTGGTGCTGCGGAAGGAGCGCGTTCCGAATCGCACTGCCTAACGACAAGCCTTTGATCCGCTGCGCCGCCCAGTCGGCCGAGATTTCGCGGCAGCTCATGCCCCAGACTTTTTCGGTATAGCTTTTAAAGAAGGTGTTGAAGAGCCGACGGCCGAATTGATTCGTCACCCAATCCTGAAAACTTCGCGGATCTTGCACCGGAAAAAGCCGCGCCCGCAGCCACGAGAAAACGCAGAGAACCGAGCGGCCGATGCCGAGTTTCATCAGCGCTTCGAACGGCTTCAGCGGGTAGGCGAAAAATTTTCCGCCGTAGAAAATCCGCGACGAGCGCGGGCGCTGCAGCATGTCGTCAGGCAAAATCTCGTTCCAGAAATCGTCGACGGCTTTCGATTTCGAGAAAAAACGATGACCGCCAATATCGAAGTGAAACCCTTTGTAGCGCGCCGTGCGCGAGATGCCGCCAACGTAAACCGGATCGAGCTCTAACACCGAAACCGCGACGTCGTTTTTGGCGAGCAAATAACCGGCGGTCAGTCCGGCCGGACCGGCACCGATGATGGCGACGTTCGTCTTCATTTGTTGATCAAGCGACCCAATTCCCCTGTGAAAAGTTCCAGACATAGTATCCCTGCAAAGCGAGCCCGCCGACGCAGGCCACTGCAACAGCAGCCACTGCGAACGCGCGCAAGAAGACCGGAGCCACGCGGATTTGCCCCAAAAAGTGGAGCAACCCTAGGACAACAAGTGCATGCACGCAAAGATCGTATCGCAGCATGCTTTCCAACTGGACTGAGGCGACGCCCGCCACGGATAGGTAATAGATGATCGCCGCGCAGAAGTAGAACCCGATCCGGCGGGCCCAGCCGCTCTCGCCACGAAGCGCAGCGATCAATTCCGCGGCCGCGATCGCGAGGAACAACATTCCGGCCAGCGCGCTCGTAAATTGGCTCACCCGGGTCGGCTCGAAATATTGCGGCAGCGAAAAGATGTAGTTCGCAGGCCGAAAAACCGCGAGGTAATCGGGCTGGATCGCCCAACCCGCGCTTTGCGTGAGCATGTAAAGGTCCCAGCGCCCCCAGCGCACTTGGCAGTAAGCGAAAAAGGCGAGCCCGCCCAGCATCGAACATCCGCTGACCAACACCGGCACACGGAGCCGCCAAAGCCACGTGAGCAAGCCGTCCGAGCGGCGCAAAACTTTGACACAAATCGCGTGCACGATCGGAAATAAGGCGCAGGGCAAGCCGACGATTCGCGTCGCGGAAAGCACGATTCCATGCCCAACCGTGAGCACATTCGCCGCGCGACCTTCCCGGGTGCTCCAATAGATAAACCCAACGAGCGCCGCGAGAAAAAGCGATTCCGAGTAGCCAGCCACCAAATAAAAGGCGGCCGGATGCGCGATGATCGCGAGCGCGCCGAGCACTTGGACAGACAGAGAAAGCTCCCATCGTTCCGCGAAGAGAAAAAAATAGCTCCAGAAAACCCACGTCGCGAGCTGGGCGGTCACGAGCAAAGCGGCGTAGGTGTCGAGCCGAGCCAAGCGCCCCAGCGCTTGAGCAAAAAGGGGATACGCGGGGAAAAACGCGACGTTGGAAACCTCCATTTCCTTGTGATTGATCGGCGGCAAAGTCGTGCCGTAGCCACGGTCGATGATGTTGGCAAACCAATAGCTGTCGTGCTGCACCAGCGCGCGGTAACGGTCTGTCCATGAACCGGCTGCCGGGTTTGTAAAACTGATGGCGAGCAACACCTGCGCCACGGTCACAAGCAGCCCGAGCGCAATGCACTTCAGGGGCGAAAGGGAACGCAGCATAACGAATCGGAAACGCGCAGGAAATCGAAAAGCATGGGGTGTGGCAAGGTAACGGTGCGGTTGAGACGCCGCAGCAGCAGCTTTATTCGCCGCGACTCTCCGCGGGCTGTTCACGTTCTTCCTCGAGCCCTCCTTGGTGTAACCATGCTCCTATTTCGCGGCTCGCTTCTCCTCTGCGCGGGCAAATTGCCAGCCCCGCTCCGGTCGCGCGAGACTCTGTCGAAGCGACCGCGATTTTCTAACACCGCAAGCCGCGATCAACCCCCGAGCCGCGAATTCCTCCTGCCATGCACCTCTACGAAAAACTCTCGCCCTTCCGCGAAAACAAGCACCACCTCAACGCCATCATCGACACCCCGAAAGGCAGCCGGAACAAATACTCCTATCGCGCAAAGAGCGGCCTCTTCGAACACAGCGGCGTGCTTCCAGCGGGCGCGATTTTTCCCTACGACTTCGGCTACATCCCGGGCACCCTTGGCGGCGATGGCGACCCGCTCGACATCCTCCTTTTGATGGATGAACCAGCCTTTGTCGGTTGTCTCATCCCGGCGCGGCTCCTCGGCGTGATTGAAGCCGAGCAAACCGAGCAGGACAAAACCGCGCGCAACGACCGGTTGATTGGCGTCGCCGTGCATTCGCGGGTGCACGAAGAAGTCCGGAGCCTCGAGGACGTGAGCGAGCAACTTCTCGAGGAGATCGAGCACTTCTTTGTTTCCTACAACGACGCAAAGGGAAAGAAGTTCAAACCACTTGGTCGTTTCGACTCGGAGCGCGCGCGGCGGCTGATTGAAGAAAGTCACACGCGGATCGCGCACTGACTATTTTGGTAGAATATGAGCGAAGCAATCTTCCGGGGAGCGCACCCCTCTCGCGTGCTGGCGGATGGCGTCATGCCGCTCTCGGACTTTGTTCCTGAGCTCGACCGATCACCAAAGCTGGTCTTGGCGAGACGCCAAAACCAACACGCGAGCCGCGTGCGCTCCCCGGCCTTTGAGGGACGCTTAACGTGGACCACGCAAGGCAGTCGATCTTTAGGCGCAGAGAATTTCGCGGAGCAACCCTGGGCCGCGATAAATGTATCCGGTGTAGAGCTGCAGGAGTTGCGCGCCGGCGTCGAGTTTCTCGCGCGCCGATTCCGCGTCGCAAATTCCGCCGACACCGATGACCGGAAGCTGCGTGTGGTCGCAAAGAAATTTCACCACTTCCGTGGCGCGTGCACGTAACGGTTCGCCGCTAAGTCCCCCGGTTTCATCCGGCGCGATCGCGGCGTGATCGAGCGTCGTGTTCGTAGCGATGATCCCCGCGATTCCGAACTCCTCACACGCATTCATGATTTCCCGGATCTCCACCTCGGCCAGATCGGGCGCGATCTTCAAAAGAATCGGTTTTCGCTCAGGCAGAAGGGCATTCTCCGCTGTGATCGTGCGAAGGAGATCCACCAACGCGGCATGCTCCTGCAGGGAACGAAGTCCGGGCGTATTCGGCGAGCTCACATTCAGCGCGATGTAATCGGCCAGCGGCTGGAGTAACCGAAACGAAAACAGGTAATCGGCTGCGGCTTCCTCGATCGGCGTGACGCGCGACTTTCCGAGATTCACGCCGATCGGAATCGATGGCGCGCGGGAGCTGCGGCGCAACTTGCGCAGCCGCTCCGCCACCACTTCAGCGCCGTCGTTGTTGAACCCGAGCCGATTGATCAATGCGCGCTGGCTCGGATAACGAAAAATGCGCGGCTTCGGATTTCCCGGCTGCGGTTTTGCCGTCACCGTCCCGATCTCCACAAAACCAAACCCAAGGGCTTCCCAAGCCGGAATCGCGACGCCGTTCTTATCGAATCCGGCGGCAAGCCCAAGGGGGTTGCGGAACTTCAGGTTGAACAAAGTGACCGGCTGCGGCGCCGGCGCGAAGCGTCGCAGCGCCGCGAGCGCGCCGGGAAATTGCAGCGCGCGGAGCGCAAAATGGTGGGCCGTTTCCGGCTCCAGCGCAAAAAGCAACGGCCGGACAAACTGCTCATACCAGGCACTCGTTAGGCCGCTCATTTCCCGATGCAAAACGTCGCGAAGAGCGAATCGAGTATATCTTCCATGTCAGCGTGGCCGATTACTTCGCCGACCGCGTGGAGCGCGCCGCGCAAATCGACCGCCACAAATTCCGGCGCGAGATTTTCCGCCAGCGCAGCACTCGCCCGATCGCAACTTTCAAGCGCACGCCGCAGGCAATCGCGATGCCGCGCGTTGATCGCTACCGCGCTTCCGCCTTCCCAATTTTGTTCGCCAATCTTCTCCAGAATCGCCTCCTCCAGCCCCGCGAGTCCGTCCTCAGCCGTGCAGGAAACCCGCAGCGCATCACTACTTTTCCATTCCGGATGCTCCGACAGATCGCTCTTATTTAGCACCAGCAACTCTGGGATCCCTGCGTTCTCTGCGGTAAATTTTTCTGGCCGCGGCGCGCTCGCATCGGCGAGGTGCAACAAGAGGTCCGCGTTCGCCAGCGATCGCTCGGTGCGCGCCATGCCTTCCTGCTCGATCGTGTCTGCGCTCGCCCGCAGCCCGGCCGTATCGGTGAGGCGCAGAGCTACGCCGCGCAGGTTCACCACTTCCTCGATCGTGTCGCGCGTCGTTCCGGGAATTTCACTTACAATCGCGCGCGGAAATCCCAGCAGCCGGTTGAGCAAACTTGATTTTCCGGCATTGGTCGCGCCGTAGATCACCACGCGCACGCCTTCGCGAAAAATGCGCCCTTGGTTGGCGGTGGCGAGCAGTTCGTTGATTTGGCTCCGGATCTTTTCGAGCCGGACACGAAAGGCTTCACCCACATCCGGCTCGATGTCTTCCTCCGGGAAGTCGATGTAAGCCTCGAGATTCGCGACCAGGGCGATCAGATCTTCGCGCAGTTGCGAGACGCGTTCGCCGAGACGGCCTTCGAGTTGTTCGGTCGCGGAACGAAGCGCGAGGTCGGTCTGGGCGCGGATCAAGTCGATGACCGCTTCCGCTTGCGTGAGATCAAGTTTGCCGTTCAGGAACGCCCGCTCGGTAAACTCGCCGGGCCGGGCGGTGCGCGCCCCGGCATGGAGGCAAATTTCCCAGACCCGCGCGGTCACGAGCACACCGCCGTGGCAACTGATTTCGACCACATCTTCCCCGGTGTAACTGGCCGGCGCGCGATGGACCGAAAGCATGACCTGATCGATCACCCGATCGTCTTCGACGACCTCGCCGAACTGCTGGAAGTGCGACGCCATCCCGGAGGGCTTCTGCTTTCCCCGGAAAATGCGATCGGCAATCGCAACCGCTTCCGGGCCGGAGAGCCTAACGAGCGCGATAGCGCCTTCGCCCGGCGGGGTCGAGATGGCTGCGACGGTGTCGTTGAACATACGGGCCAAAGTTACAAGCCATCGCAGAAAACGGAACCGTCATCCCGAGCGAAGTGGAGCGCAGCGAAACGAAGTCGAGGGATCGCGTCGAGATGCCGTGAAGCGCCTGAGCGAGAGCTTGCGCAGGGGCCAGAGGAGGTTCCGCAGGGGCGCCCGACCTTCACGGCAGCTCCACGGGATTCTTCGACTTCGCTGCGCCCCGCTCAGAATGACCGCGCGTAATGCCGACTCCTCGCGATCGTTACAGCAGCACCGCGCGCAGAGCCGCCACGCATTTGCGATTTTGCTCCATCGTGCCGACGGAAATGCGGATCCACTCGGGCAATTTGTAACCTTTCAGCGCGCGTACGATGATTCCTTTTTTCAGCATCTTTTCAAAGATCGCGTGGCCGTCGCCGACGTGGACGAGAACGAAGTTCGCGACGGCCGGGACGTAGCGCAGCTTCATCGCCGCAAATTCAGCTTCGAGAAAGTTGCGGCCTTCGTCGGTTATCTTTTTCGTCGCGCGCTGGTGGGCTTCATCCGCCAGGCTCGCTACCGCGCCGGCCTGTACAACGCCGTTCACGTTGAACGGCTCGCGGGTTTTTTGCAGAACGTGGATCAACTCCCGATGCGCGATGCCGTAGCCGAGACGCAGATTCGCGAGGCCATGAATTTTTGAAAAAGTGCGGAGCACGATCAAGTTCCGGCCTTGCCTAACGAACTTCAGCGTGTCCGGCGGATCGTCGAGATATTCGTAGTAGGCTTCGTCGAAAATCACGACGACGTGGGGCGGCACGCGCTCCATAAAACGGTCGATTTGATCCTGGGTAACGAGTGTGCCAGTCGGGTTGTTTGGGTTTGCAATGAAGACGAGACGCGTCTCCGGCGTGATCGCATCGCGCAAGGCATCGAGGTCGAAGTGAAACTCTCGATCGGGGACTTCGATTGGCTCGCTGCCGAAAAGCGCGGTTTGAAGCCGATAAGCGATGAAGGCGTTTTCCGACGTCACGCTGGCCAGACCCGGCCGGAGAAAGGCGTGCCCAATAAACTCAATCAGCTCGTTCGAGCCGTTGCCGAGAACGATATTCTCGCGCTCGAAGCCGAGCTTTTTCGCGAGGGCTTCGCAAAGATAAAAGCCACCGCCGTCAGGATAAAGATGCGCTCGGCCAAGCGCGCCTTCCATTGCCGCGACGGCCCTCGGCGATGGGCCGAGCGGGTTCTCGTTCGAGGCTAACTTGATGATTTCCTCCGGCCGCAACCCGGACTCACGCGCCGTCTCCTCGATGGGCTTTCCCGGTTCGTAGAGGCCGAGGGCGCGCAGGTGCGGATTGGCGAGGTCCCAGATCGAAGTCATGCGCGGAACTGAACCACAGCCCTCGCATAGTTCACCGAATTTCGGCGCGGGCTCTGTAAAAAACGCTGGGCAGCCTGCCGGGAGCGGTCGTTAGTCGTGCGATATGAACACGCTTTTGGCTCTCGCTGCGACGCCCTGGTATCACATCACCCTCACGCCGTGGAAGGTGGTCGGACTCACTGGGAGCCTGATTTTTGGACTTCGCTTTGTCATTCAATGGATCGCCTCGGAACGCGCGAAACGAAGCGTGATTCCGTTCGGCTTTTGGGAGTGTAGCGCGGTCGGATCGATTTTGACGCTGAGCTATTTCTGGCTCTACCGGCACGATTCCGTCGGCATCATACAAACTGCCTTGCCGTTGCCGATCTATCTGCGCAATTTGTACTTCCGCTGGACGCGCCACCATGCGCAACATCCAGGAAACGAACCGCGGCCACCGGAATAACTCCCGCAGCCGTCCGAGAACGAAACTTATGAGCGCCGAAAACCAGATCATTTACCTCGACAATAACTCCAGCACGCGCATCGATCCGGAGGTCCTGGAGGAAATGATGCCTTTCCTGACGGAACGCTACGGCAATCCGTCGGGCTCCCATCGGTTCGGTGCGCAGGTAAAAGACGCGACCAAGCTGGCGCACGAGCGCCTGGCTGCGCTGCTCGGTTGCGAGCCCACCGAGGTGGTTTTCACGAGCTGTGGGACCGAATCAGACAACACCGCGCTCCATTCGGCGCTGCAGATGACGCCCGCCCGACGACATATCGTGACGACAGCGGTCGAGCACAACGCAGTGCTGAATTATTGCCAGGCCGCCGCGAAAAATGGCTGTGACGTGACAATCGTCGAGGTCGATGAGGAAGGTAACCTCGACGTCGCCGAGATCGAGCAGGCGATCCGCCCGGACACCGCGGTGGTTTCCGTGATGTGGGCAAATAACGAGACCGGCGTGATCTTTCCCCTCGAAGAAATCTCCGCAGTCTGCCGCGAGAAAGGGGTGGTTTTTCACACCGACGCGGTCCAGGCGGTAGGAAAAACGAAAATCAATCTGGCGGAGCAGAGTTTCCAGTTTTTGGCGCTCTCTGGTCACAAATTACACGCGCCGAAAGGAGTCGGCGCCCTCTACGTGAATCGGAATTCGAAATTTCATCCGCTGGTGATTGGTGGCCCTCAGGAAAACGGCCGCCGCGCCGGAACCGACAACGTCGCCTCGATCGTGGGTCTCGGGAAAGCCGCGGAGATAGCTGCCTCAACGCTCGAGGAAGAAAACACGCAAGTCCGGGCGCTGCGCGATCGCTTCGAAACGGAACTGCGCGCACAGCTCGATGATGTCGTCATCAACGGCGACGCCGAGAACCGTCTGCCGAACACGTCGAACCTCGCATTCCTCGGGGTGGATGCGCAGGCCATCCTGATCAAGCTCGATCAGGCCGGCATTTGTTGTTCGTTAGGCTCGTCTTGCACGACTGGCGCGGTCGAGCCGTCGCACGTCCTGCGCGCGATGCACATGACAAACGAGCGCGCGCGAAGCTCGCTCCGGTTTTCCTTCGGTCGTTACAACACCGAGGCGGAACTGGATCGCGTCCTCGAGATCCTTCCGCGGATTGTGAACACGCTGCGCCAGCTTTCACCACTCTCGGCCTAACGAACCATCGAATTCCAGGTCGCCTGGATTCCCGCGACTCGATTCTCGCTCGGCCACGCGACCAGCGGAAACATCCCGCCGATGAGGACGGGGATAAGGAAATTTCCGCTTTCCAGAAGCCTTGAGCGACGCATTCATTTCCCGCAATAACGAAATTACAGAGGCTGATAAGATTCGATTGGAAGTCAGCAATCGACTCAATTGCGTCAGGCTTCGCTCCTGTTCCCGTACGGAGCGAACCAGGACC
Organism: Chthoniobacterales bacterium; assembly: GCA_025929155.1. Lineage (GTDB taxonomy): Bacteria > Verrucomicrobiota > Verrucomicrobiia > Chthoniobacterales > UBA10450 > Palsa-1392. The sequence continues at coordinate 17,796 of JAICMR010000071.1, forward strand.
AGGCAGGCCGCCGATCACACCGCCGTGCTCCGGCTGGCGCATCGACCGCACCAAAATTTACCGCGAAGGTTCGTAATCGCCGGGCTGAGAATCCCCTTGTGCCGGCGCGTTCGGCTGTGGCTGGGAGGGCGATTGCTCTCCACCGGCGTCGCGCGGGCCACGATAATCTCCGCCTTCCCGCCGCGGTCCGCGGCCGCGACCGCCTCGTCGCTCACCCCGATCTCCGCGGTCGCGCCTTGGGCCGCGATCATCACGGCGTTGTTCGTAACGGTGCTCTCCGCCGCCGGCGCCACCGCCGC
>JAICMR010000226.1 GCA_025929155.1 Chthoniobacterales bacterium
CATTCCTGGCCTGAAGCTGGCCGGGTGGGACGTTTCACTGACGCCCGAGGGTCCGCGCCTGATCGAGGCCAACGGCAGCATGCCGAACCCGGAGCTGTTTCAATTTCAAGTGCCGCTGCTGTTGAATCCGCAGGTCAGGGCGTATTTCGCGGACCACGGCGTGATCCCGCGAAAATTAGCGGCGGATTTGACTCAACTCGAAGCGTTAGGTAAAACGCACCGCGCGCGCTAAACCTTCGCCAACGGCTGCGCCTGCGCCTGCGCCCGCGCAAGCAGACTCTCGATTCCGCGTTCGAGCTCGGGCACGGCCCAGGCATAGCGCGCTTCGACCGAAGCGGCGGGTGTGCGGTTCACGTCGTACAAAACCGTTTTCCCATCGACCACGCAGTAATCGAATTTGCCGTAATCAAAGCCAAGGCTACGGCGGATCTCGCGCAAATCTTCGGGCACGACGTCCTTCGTTGGCTCGATGCGGCCGGTCAATTTGACCACCGGGTCGAGCGAGTAACTGCGAAAACTGACCTCGCGATCGCCGAGGAAAACCCAGTGGCGGCAGTAGTATTCATTGCCTTCTTTTTCGGACAAAAACTTTTCCACCGACATGTTTGGGTTCTGCCAAACCCCCGCGGGAACTTCGGCGCGCGTCGAATAAATCGGATACTGGCCGTAGGGAAGAACGCGACGGCGCCGCCAAGACCGTTTAGCTTCCCGGCGGGCGCGAAAATTGTGGTACGTTTCAAATCCGCCGAAGCGCTGCAGAAGCCGCCCGATCGCGGTCCGTTCCAGCCACTCCCTGAACTCGCGCCAGCCGCCGCAGTTCCAGACCGTTTTAACGATCACTGGACCGCTCCAATCCGACTGCGCCGTCACCAATAAGTCCGAGAAATAGCGCTTTTCTATATTGACCGCGCTGCCGTTGATCACGGCCGGGTAGCGGCGGCACAGAGCGAGGCACTGTTCTGAAACAACCGTCAGATCAGCATGAAGAAACGCGATATCCGCAGGTTGATACGACGCTTCATCCCGAACGACGACCACCTTTATCCCGCGCGCTTCCCAAGAGCGAACTAAGAGCTGAAGGAGATACTTCCATTCGACGAAGCGATCGGAGACCTCCGTGACGATGGCGATGGTGGGATGTTGCATAGCTGGAGAACTCATCGATAGAAAGCGCTCGGCGGAGTGTCAATGTCTGTTAACTTTGCCGAGAGATCGAAACGGACCGACGTTGTGATGAAATTTAGGATACGCTTTGCACTGCGATTGTTACGGGGCTGATGAGGCGCGCACCAAATTCAGTCGCGAGGAACCGCGTAATCTCGGTTGAATCTGTGGCGGTTCGGTGCCAGCTTGCTCGCGTTGAGGACGAGCTATAAATGACCACGATCTATTTAGCCGTTCTCGGCTGAATATAATTTCGTCATTGAGTATGAAGTCTCTCCTGCAGGAATTGGAATTGGCGCGTGCGCGCGTCGCTGAGCTCGAGCGCAAGGCCGAAGATGAGCGCCGCGAATTGCTCGCGTGCTTGCCTGAACGATACGGATTTTCCTCATTCGAGGATTTCGCGGACGCGGTGCGCGTGGCGGCTGGCTTGAAGCCGCCTCGCGCTCCGGAAATTTCGCCTGAGCTCGAGGCCGGAAAAGCGCAGACGCCGTATTGGCGCGAAGCGCCTGAGGCCGAACCGGTTTCAACGACCTTTGTTGCGCCCGGCATTCAAGCGTCGCGATCTGCGCAGGCTTCGCGCCCCGAGTCGGAAGATAACGCAAGCTCCACTGATTCCGGTCAAAACGGCGCAACCGTCGCCACCTCCCCCGTTGAGGCGTCTGCCCAAGGAGCTGCGGCCGCGCCCGTCGCATCGGAAACCAGCGCTGCGGCTTCCGCTCCCACCGCCGCGCCGGCGCCAGCTCCGCGTCCGCTTCCGACCGGAACATCGCTGGCGGATCCGAGCAACTTTGGTTTGCTTCCAGACGAGGCGTTGCTCGAGCGCGGCGAGAAGTCGGAGGAAAATTTCCGCATGCACCTGAACACGGCGAACATTTTTGCTCAACAGGTTCTGCACACTTCGCGAGTTCCCGCCGCCGTGTGGCGCGCCTGGCGCGACTTCGCCCGCAAAGCAGCCGAAGTGCTGCGCGGCGGTGGCGTGCAAGTGGCAAGCTGAGCATGAACGTTATATCTTCAAGGCGGCGAGCCGCTTAAAGAGTCCGCCTCCACGAGGGAGCCAAGAGACGGAAATGGAATCTAAGTTTAGAAACCCCAACCCTTATGTTAAAATCTCTGAATTCCCTC
>JAICMR010000055.1 GCA_025929155.1 Chthoniobacterales bacterium
CATACACGTTGCCATGTTTATGCAGTTACTCGCGGCTAAGCAGGCAGGAGACGAAAAGTTGGCTGACTTTTATGTCCAGCGCTTTCCGCCAGATGTGCGGAAGGCTTACGACGGCTGGTTGGACCAAAAACCGTTCGAAAACCCGAAGGCCGATCCACATCCGTTCGTTCCGAATCTCTATCAGATGCGTGGGACCCGGGAGGCGAACAAGCTAACTACGGACGCTGTCAGGAAGGTGCAGGAAGCACGAAACTCCGGGAGTGTCTCGGGGCAATATCTTGCCAATACGGTGATGTTCGCGACGGTCCTTTTCTTCGCCAACGCTGCTGGAAAGTTCGAGCAGGCTCGCGTTCGGATCGTATCGTTCTTCTTCGCCGTCGGCGTCTTCGCCTTTGCGGTTCTACGGATCGCGCTCCTCCCTGTCTAAGTCCCCCTTACATCGTAGCTGTCGGCTACTATACCTAACCTCCACGTCCTACTCAAAACGCATCGCGAGCGCACTCGCCGAAAGCTAGTGACACGCATCTCTCCTGGCCGTTCGTGTCGTCGTTGTCTAAGCAGAAATTCGGAAGTGGAAGCTTTGTGATAAGGAGCGGTCGCAACCCGCACTGATTCCCCGAGCAAGCGAACTCGAATGGTTCGTGCGTCTGATCGTAGGACCGGCAACCATAGACTCATTGGACCAAGGTCGTATGGACGCTCTTTTCAGGGCTTCCCTACTGTTGCGTCAGAACATCTGACCGTGCGGTGCCCAAACACCTAACCATTCGTCACCAGAAGGAACCCATGTCCACACAAACCTCAAAAACATCCAGACAACCCTCCCGCTATTCCGTTGGCATGTTTAGCGCCGGCGAAGCTCGGTGTGATCGCTGGCAGGAATTGGCTCATGCCGCTCAGACTCTTGCCGCTCAATCCTCCTCCGGCTCTCCGAGCAAGGAAACGCTAACCGAGGTGGAAGCGCTCCTCGAACCTCTTGGCGTTCTCGAGACCTTCCATGCTTACCCTGGAGAGGCGATGATGAGTGCGCTGAAAGAGGCCTTGGCGCGGAGCGACTACTCTAGTTTCTGGAGAATCACCAGCCGCATCGCAAAAGCCATTATTACAGGTTCGTATCGTCGGTCTGCAAATGCATGGAAGCCGGGCGAAGAAGGAGAGAAGGAGGGAACCGACCGTCTCCTGAAGGACTACTTCGACACAGCCGATCTAACGAAACCTTACTTTGAGGTCCTGCTCGTGAGCGATGATCCGAGCCCGGAACAGGTGCGCCAGGGGCGCAATGAACTGCGACAACTGCGCCGGCCGGAAGATCCCTTTGTCTATGAAGCGGTCACGGTCCCGAGTTTCGAGGAAGCCGTCCTGGCTGTGGTCATGAACGCCGATCTGCAGGCCGTTGTCATCAAAGACAACTTTCGGTTCAAGTCCCAGTTCGATGCGCCGCTTCTGCGCACTTACCTCGAGCAACATATGTCGCAGGAATGCGGCTCGCTGGAACCGAAGGACTACGGGGTCGCTCTCGCCCGAGTCATAGGGAGGATCCGTCCTGAGCTCGACGTCTATCTCATCGTGGACAGCGCCGTGGAGAAGGTCGCAAGCCACCTCGATTCCAAGAACATCCGCAGAATTTTTTATGGCCTTGAAGACTTGATGGAGACCCACCTCGCTCTCATGGAAGGCGTGAACCAGCGTTACGACACGCCTTATTTCAATAACCTGAAAAACTATGCGCGCCGGCCGATTGGCACCTTTCACGCCTTGCCGGTGGCACGAGGCAAGTCGGTTTTCAACTCACATTGGATTCGCGACTTCGGCCATTTTTACGGCGCGAACATCTTCATGGCGGAGTCATCGGCCACGACCGGTGGCTTGGATTCGCTGCTCGAACCGACGGGCCATATCAAGGTAGCTCAGGAGAAAGCAGCCCGGGCCTTCGGTTGTCAGCAGCTATTTTTCGGAACTAACGGCACTTCCACGTCGAACAAGATAGCGGTTCAGGCGATCGTTCGTCCGGGTGACATCGTCCTCGTTGACCGCAACTGCCATAAGTCTCATCACTACGGCTTGGTGATCTGCGGCGGGCAACCGCTCTACGTCGAGGCTTACCCGCTCACGGAGTACTCCATGTATGGAGCGGTTCCCCTGAGAACGATTAAGAAGGCCCTCCTGGAGCTGAAGGCGGAGGGAAAACTCAACCGCGCCCGCATGCTCTTACTTACTAACTGTACCTTCGATGGCCACGTTTATAACGTGCAGCGGGTTATGGAAGAGGTGCTGGCGATCAAGCCCGACATCGTGTTTCTCTGGGACGAGGCTTGGTACGCCTATAACCGGTTCTCCCAGTTTCACCGCATGCGTTCCGCAATGGGAGCATGCGAGGCGCTTCGGGAGCGTTATGCCTCCGATGCCTATCGCGCCGAGTATGCCGAATTTAAAAAGAAGCATCCTAAGATCGATCCGAGCAGTCCGAAGCTGCTCGACACGCACCTCCTGCCCGATCCCGATGCGGTGAAGATCCGAGTCTATGCAACGACCTCGACGCATAAGTCGCTCTCCTGTTTCCGTCAGGGTTCCTATATCATGGTAAACGATGACTGCTGGGAGAGCACGGAAGCGCCTTTCAAGGAAGCATTCTTCGCTCACACCAGCACTTCGCCGAACCTGCAGCTGATCGCCTCGCTCGACGTGGCGCGCCGCCAGGCCGAGCTGGAAGGGTACGAACTCGTAGGCCGTTCCATCGAGCTATCACTCATCCTGCGTCGCGAGGTAAACAACCATCCGCTGATCTCGAAGTACTTCAGTATCGCCACGAATGCGCAAATGGTGCCGGCAGAGTACCGGGCCAGCGGGTTCGAGGACTTCCATTCCGATGGCGTGACCTGGAAGACTATCTATGACGCCTGGACGACGGATGAATTCGTCCTCGATCCGACCCGAATCACCCTTTTGTGTGGCTCCGCCGGCTTCGACGGCACCTCGTTCAAAGGGCTGCTCGCGAGTAAGTTCGACATTCAACTGAACAAGACCTCGCGCAATAGCATCTTGCTTCAGACCAATATCAATAACACCCGGAGTGACATTGCCTACCTGATCAAGGTATTGGCCGATATCTCGCGCGAACTGGAGCGCAAGCTAGGCCGCGATCCGGAAGAGAAGGCGGCATTCGATGCTCGCGTGAAGAGTCTCATCACGGATGTGCCCGACCTGCCGAACTTCAGCCGCTTCCACGATGCTTTTCGCGAGAATCCGCTTGGCAAGACGAACGAAGGCGACATGCGAACGCCTTTCTTCCTGGCCTACGACGCGGAGAACTGCACGCATGTGAAACTTCACAGCAAGGAGATCGACGAGCTCGTGAAAAGTGGCCAGGCGGTCTCAGCAAAGTTCGTCATCCCGTATCCGCCAGGGTTCCCGATCATGGTGCCCGGCCAGGTCATCACAAAGGAGACAATCGAATTCATGCGCAAGCTCGACGTGAAAGAGATCCACGGTTACCAGGCAGCTTTAGGCCTGGAGCTAATTGACCCGGAGAGGCTCGGCGCCAGGCGGAACCCCACCGGGAAGAAGAATGGAGCAGGTGCGCGTCGCAACGGTGTTGCACGCAGCCCGCGCAGTAATGGCCGCACCAGCCCAAGCAGAAAGGCAAAAGTATGATCGACTGGTTCTTTGCAACTCTGAAACAGTACCCCGAGGTCGCGATCTTCCTCACGCTCGCCCTGGGTTACTACTTTGGTAAGTTCAACTACAAAGGGCTTGGCCTGGGGGCGGTTACTGCAACCCTTCTGGCCGGTGTCTTGATCGGACAGATTGGGATCACGATCTCACAGCCGCTTAAGGCGTTTGCCTTCCTGATGTTCCTGTTCGCCGTCGGTTACGCCGTCGGACCGCAGTTCGTTCGCGGCGTCGCCAAAGATGGCGTGCCTCAGGCGCTCTTCTCAGCCGTCCAATGCGTCCTATGTCTGGCGTCTGTTGTCGTAATCTGCAAGTTTGCCGGATACGACGTTGGTTACTCGGCCGGGCTCTACTCGGGATCGCAGACCATCTCTGCGGCGATGGGTCTCTCGACCGATGCTATCAACCGCCTGGGCCTGCCGCCCGATCGGACCAAGGCGCTGCTCGACTCCATGCCGGTCGCCTATGCCGTCACCTACATGTTCGGGACCATGGGCTCGGCGATCGTTATCGCTTTACTCGGGCCGAAACTGCTCGGCATTAATCTCCCGGCCGCCTGCAAGGAGTACGAGGAGAAATTCGGCGGCACCAAAGAAATGGGCGGCGCCGGCTCGGCCTGGCATCGCTGGGAGCTCCGTGCCTTCCGTGTTCGCCCGGATGGAAGAGCGGTTGGGCAGCGCGCCGCAGCCCTTGAAGCTCTGGTGCCGGAGTCGCGCATATTCGTGCAGCGCATTCGCCGAAATGGAACCATTGAAGAGGCAAGCGCCGACACGGTCCTGCAGGAAGGGGACGTGGTTGCGGTGGTCGGAGCGCGGGACGTGCTGGTCAATATCCTTGGAACGCAGGCCGAGGAGGTCAACGATCCGGAACTGCTCGATGTGCCAATTCAAGGCGTGGATGTCCTGGTGACCAACAAAGCAGCCGACGGCAAAACACTCACGGAACTGGCCGCCATGCCGGGCGCGCGCGGCGCGTTCCTACGGAAGATCACACGGGGGGCAACCGCGACGACGATCCCAATCATGCCGAACACCACGATCCAGCGCGGCGACATTCTCACTCTCGTTGGCCGCACCGCTGATGTGAGCGTTGCTACGAAGATGCTGGGCGTGGCAGACAAGGCGACCGACGTGTCCGATGTCGCGTTCATCGGCGCCTTCATTGTGATTGGTGCGCTGATCGGCTCACTCGTCTTCAACATCAAAGGGGTTCCGCTTACTCTTTCCACCGCTGGCGGCGCGCTCGTTGCCGGCATCGTGGGCGGCTGGCTGCGCTCGGTCCGTCCGAGCTTCGGGCGTATCCCGGCGCCAACGATCTGGTTCATGAACTCCGTCGGCCTGAACATCTTCATCGCCATCGTTGGAATCTCAGCTGGTCCCGGTTTCGTGAATGGCCTGAAGACCCAAGGGGTGGGTCTGTTTCTCTGGGGGGCGCTCGCGACCACCGTGCCTCTGGTTCTTGGCATGTTTATCTCCAAATACGTGTTCCGGTTTCACGACGCCCTGACCCTGGGCATCGTCTCCGGGTCGCGGACGACGACGGCCTCGTTAGGCATGGTTTGCGACCTTGCCAAAAGCCAGGTGCCGGCCCTGGGTTATACGGTCACTTATGCGGTAGGTAATACGCTGCTCACGATTTGGGGCCTCGTCCTCGTCCTCCTCATGACGTGAGGGAACACCTTCACATTCATCGCGCCGCCACTCACAACTCAACTCATTAGGAAATACTCATGAAAGACTTAGACCTTAAACAGTACGAGAAATTGGGCCCGTTCGAGATCAAGGACTTCGTCGCCAAGCTGGCTGCGACGGCGGCGCAGGAAAATTCCCTCTCCTACCTCAACGCCGGGCGCGGCAACCCAAACTGGGTTGCGACCGAGCCTCGCGAAGCCTTCTTCCTGTTCGGACAATTCGCAATTACGGAGAGCAAGCGTGTGCTTGATCTGCCGCCCGGCGTGGGTGGAATGCCCAAGGCAGCGGGCATCGCCAGCCGGCTTGCCGCTTGGGTGAAGAAGCACAGCGACATGCCTGGCGCAGAATTGCTTGGAGCCATGGTGCCTTGGGCGGTGAAGAAATTCTCCTTCGATGCCGACCAGTTCGTGCACGAGCTCGCGGATTCCATCATCGGCGACCATTACCCGGTGCCGGATCGCATGCTGGTCCACAACGAACAGATCGTTCACGAGTATCTGCAATGGGCGATGTGCGGAAACCCGCGGCCGAAGGGTAGATTCAAGATCTATGCGGTTGAAGGCGGAACCGCCGCCATGTGTTACACGTTCAAATCGCTAAAAGCCAATCGCATCCTTAATCCCGGCGACACGATCGCGCTCGGCACGCCAATCTTTACTCCGTATCTCGAGATGGCTCACCTGGAGGACTACGACCTCCACTTCGTAGAGATAAAGGCCAAGCAGGAAAACCAATTTCAGTATCCGCCGGAAGAGATCAAGAAGCTCCTTAACCCGAAGATCAAGGCCTTCTTCATTGTCAACCCTGGCAACCCATTCGCGGTCGCGCTTTCATCCGAGACGATTAAACTGATCGGCGACGTCCTGAAGAAACGGCCGGATCTGATCCTCCTCACGGACGACGTTTACGGTACTTTCGTGCCGGGCTTCCGTTCGCTAATGGGTGAGTTCCCGAGGAACACCCTCGGCGTCTACTCCTACAGCAAATACTTCGGCTGCACCGGCTGGCGCCTGGGGACGATCGCGATCCACGAGGATAATATCTTCGACGAAATCATCGCGAAGCATCCGGAGAAGACCAAGAAGCTCCTGGATAAGCGTTATGGCACACTGACTCTCGAGCCGCGCAAGCTCGCGTTCATCGATCGCATCGTGGCAGACAGCCGCGACGTCGCCCTGAATCATACGGCGGGTCTGTCGCTACCGCAGCAGGTCATGATGACCATGTTCTCGCTCTATGAGCTGATGGACACCAAGAAGGTTTACCAGAAAGCTTGTCTCGGTATCTGCAAGAAACGATTCGAAGCGACAATGGAAGGACTCGACATCCAACTCGGATCTAACGATTACTTCGACTACTACTATGGTCTGCTCGACTTCGAGTTCTTTGCCCGCAAGTATGTGGGCGAGGACATCGTCAAGTGGATGAAGAAAAACGTCCATCCTTTGGACATCGTGTTCCGGCTGGCCAAGGAACATGGAATCGTCTTGCTCAATGGCGGTGGCTTTGCCGCTCCGGACTGGTCGGTCCGCATCTCGTTCGCGAACCTGGAGAACCACACCTACGACGACATCGGCCGGGCGGCGCGCGCCATCGCCCGCGGCTACCGCAAGCGTTATGAGGCTGACTTAGCCAAGAATGGCAAGGGAACTACAAAGAAAGCGTCTCGGGCAAAGACGTAACCGGTTAGATCCCGCCCACGGGTATTACGAAGGACACTAAATCTTTAGCCTTGGAGACCAGTTAATGAAGAACGGAACTTCTCTTGCTGAATACGGGCGTGCCGTCATCCCGGTGCTCGTCATATTGGGTAGCATCAATTTGGTCCTCGGACAGCAAGCAGTCACGATCGAACCGAGGGTAAACGCAGAGGGGGACGCAATTGGTCCCGTCGAACAGATCCCTGCGACCGACACCGCGCTAACATCGGTTGAGCAAGGTAAGCCCAACCTCGATCAGGCGTTTGACTGGCGCCGGTTCCAGTTGGGAACCCGCAAACGTGCCCTTGAAGGCACGGAGTTCCTGGTCAACCTCCGGACCTTTTACTTTGATCGCAGCGACTTTACCGGCGCAGAGAAACAGGCGGTAGCATTCGGCGGGTGGGCGGGGTTGAGGACGGGATACTTTCTCGACCATGTCGCGTTCGGCGCCACGGTTTACACGACAAACCCAGTCTATGCCCCTGACGACCGGGATGGAACTACCCTGTTGGAGGAAGGACAGAATGGCTTCACCGTGCTCGGCGAATTCTATGCCGATATCCGAATTGTAAAAGACGTCGGCGTGACGGTCGGGGCGAGGGGCTTCGACACGCCCTTCATTAATCGGAACGATAACCGGATGCTGCCAAATACGTTTGAGGCGATCGTTCTGCAGGGTCGCTACACGTTTGGCGACAGTAGCGACGATGCTGATGTTGCCCCTTCCGATGGGATCGGTCTGAGCAAAGACAACAGTTCCGTTGCAGTCCCATCGCCTACGCCTGCGCCGGAGGTCGCTTCGATCAAGTATGGACTGGGCTACTTCTACCAAATCAAAGACCGTAACGAAAATGAGTTTATTTCATTAGGAGAAGACGCCGGCTCGACCGCCGAGCGCGGCGTGTGGTCGGCCGGAGCTCAATACGAGAAAGGCAAGTTTTCCATCGGCGCGATCGAGTACTACTGCGCCGATGTCATCAACATCGCTTATGCCCAGACTGGCTACGAGATCCCGATCGGCGGGGAGCTGGCGCTGAAAGCTTCCGCCCAATACACGGATGAGGGAAGTGTGGGAGAGAACCGCCTTGATGGTGAGAGTTTCTCAGGCCATCAAGCGGGGCTGAAACTGGACTTACCGGTTGCTAACGCACTCTTCACCGCTGGCTTCACCCACGCCTGGGGGAATGCCAACCTGCGCAATCCATGGAGCGGTTACCCCGGCTACACCAGTGTTCAGGTGCAGGATTTCAATCGGGCTGGCGAGACGGCGTTTCTTCTTCGGGCTGGCTATGACTTTCCCTGGGTGGACGGATTGAGTGCTTATGGGTTGGCGGTGTTCGGTACCGATCCCGAGTCAGCGACGCAGTTTAGACAGAACGAATTCGATGCCAATCTACAGTGGGGGCCGAAAAAAGGCCTTTTGAAGGGTCTGTCTTTGCGTTTGCGATATGCCGTCGTCCAGCAGTTTGGAGGAAATGTCGATAATCTCACCGACTTCCGCGCAATTTGTAACTACGAGATCAAGTTCTAACACCGTCACCTAACTCGAGGGCTGTAAGACTATAAACTATCTCGCCCAAGCCCTTCGGGAACATCAAGAGCTTGCGATCTTCCTAACGCTCGCGATCGGCTTTTTCATCGGGCGAGTAAAGATCGGGGCGTTTAGCGTCGGAACCGTGGTGGGCACTCTGCTTGCGGGAGTCGCGGTCGGACAGCTAAACATCCAGGTAGCCCCGGTGGTAAAATATGTCTTCTTTGATCTATTCCTTTTCACCACCGGCTACAAGGTGGGTCCCCAGTTCTTCCGTGCTCTAAAGAAGGATGCGCTGCCGCAGCTCGCGCTCACGGTTGTGCTTTGCCTTACCTGTCTGCTCGCGGCCTTTGCCGCGGCGAGACTTCTTGGCTATGACATGGGCACGGCGTCTGGCCTTCTCGCCGGAGCCTTTACTGAGTCGACCGTGATCGGGACCGCCAGCGACGCGATCAGCAGACTCGCCATCTCGGCAGCCGACAAGACAAGCCTGACTAACAACATCCCAGTGGCCTACGCGGTTACTTACCTCGTCGGAACGGCATTTATTGTGTGGTTCCTGCCGAACGTTGGCCCCAGGTTAATGGGAGTTAGTCTGAAGGAGGAGGCTCGGAAATTGCAGGCCACCATTTCGGGATCGGGTAAGGAAGAGTCGGAGAGCTTGTCCGCCTTCCAAAGGCCGGCAATTCGCGCTTACCGGCTCACTCGCCCGGATTTGGTCAACCGAACTGTGGCTGAACTAGAGGCGCGGCCGAGAGAGGCTCGTGTCTTCATCTCCCGGATCCGCAGAGAGGGCAAGATCATTGAGCCGACACCCGAGACGGTTGTCCGCGAGGGTGATCTCGTCGCAGTGCTGACCCGCTCGGAGTTTTTGTCCTCGCGGGGCGCAGAGATTGGGACGGAAGTAAATGACAGGGAACTGCTCGATTTCCCGATCGAGATCCTCGACGTGGTCATCACCAACAAGTCGATTATAGGGAAGTCTCTCGCCGAGTTGGCTGCGATGGAATTCGCCCGAGGCGTGTTTTTGCAGAAGCTCAGTCGCACCGGCCAGACGATGCCGTTCGCACCGGACGTGCAGTTGGAAAGGGGTGACCTTTTGACACTGATTGGCCCCGCGGGCGGTGTCGAACAGGCTGCAAAGAATCTTGGCTATGCAGACCGTAAGACGGTGATGACAGACATGATCTTCGTTGGCTTTGGGATCTTTCTCGGTGGATTGGTGGGCTTACTTAGCATCGTGGTCGCTGGCCTTCCACTTACACTCACAGCCAGCGGCGGGGCGTTGATCATGGGCCTCGTCTTCGGCTGGTTGCGAGCGGTGCATCCGACGTTTGGCCGCATACCAGAGGCTGCCATGTGGGTTTTCGACACGGTAGGATTAACTGTCTTCATGGCTTGTGTTGGTCTCGCCGCAGGGCCGAGTTTCTTTTCGGGACTGGAGAAATCAGGTGTCAGCCTGGTTCTTGTCGGACTTGTCATCGCGGTCTTGCCGCACGTCGTTGCAATTTTATTCGGCCGTTATGTTTTAAAGATGAATCCAGTCATTGTCTTGGGTGCATGTTCCGGCGCAGGGACGATCACAGCGGCGCTTCGGGCCATTCAGGAAACGGCAGAGAGTGAACTGCCGGCGTTGGGTTACACGGTCCCGTACGCCGTCGGCAATATCCTGCTGACGGCATGGGGGCCGGTATTAATTGCGATGATGTCGTAGAGCAACCCGAGCAGGCTTTCGGATTCTGTTGGCGATCCTTTGAGCTTCCAGAGAACGTCGCAATGCACCCGGATATTCTGGCCGCAAAAAACCTGGCGCTTCCGATCGTTATCGACCTCGGAGCAACCTTCCTGTTTAGCATCACGGGCGCGATGGTCGCTATCCGCCGTCACTACGACCCGATCGGGCTCTTTGTGCTCGCCCTGGCCTGCGGCCTCGGCGGCGGTTTATTGCGTGACGGAGTTTTTATTCAGACCGGACCACCTGCGGCGATGCGCAATGGGGCCTACATCATCATGGTGGCCGCGGGATCCATAGCGGCGGTCCTTTTCTTTCCGCACGTCGAGCGACTCTCCAAACCCTTCCTCATGATTGACGCGCTGGGCACTGCTGCTTACGGAGTGGTGGGTGCCAGTAAGGCTGCGGAGGCCGGCCTGGCGATCCCCGCCTGTATCTTTGTCGGGGTTGTGAATGCCGTCGGCAGCGGCCTGATCCGGGATGTCCTCGTGCGCGAAGAACCACTTTTGTTCAAGCCAGGTCAATTCTATGTCATTGCCTCGGTCCTCGGCGTCACCGAGTTCATGTTACTTACCACCTACGGCCACGCGGAGGTCGTGACCGCGGCCATTTCGGCCATGGCCATTACGTTTGTTTTCCGACTCCTGGCGATCCTTTTCGACTGGAGGACCAGACCGATCATGCGGCCGCCGCCCAATGACGTACCCTGATCCTTCTAAGGACCTTCGTGCGGCTGGTCCATTTGATATATTGCCAGATGCTTTCCTTTACCCGCGGATTGTTTGCCATTCTGCTCTTTCTGTCCGCTTGCGCGGCGGTGACAAACGGCCTCGCCTTGCGCAGACGGATGTCAGGCGAATCGCGGATGCGGAGGTCCGCCACGATACGGAGATCGACTTGGACCGGTATGAGATCTCAACACTTCACTACATTCCCAAAGGAGATTACTGGTCCGTGACCTATCACCTAAAGTCCGGTAAGGGCGTGCCGTTTAGCGTCCAAGTATCCGATAAGATAAAGCGAGCATCCATCAACGGGAGCGATAATGGGATTTTCGACGGCGCCCTCATCGAAAAAAATAACTTTCATTAGAGGGGCAGAAGTAGACGGAACCGCATCCATTCGCCCACATCCGACATAGGACCTTCGTCTGATCCAGGCCGCAGAAGAAAGCCAGTAACGTCTTCCAAACCATCAACCACATCAAATCAACCATGAATCATATCAAGAAAATTGCAGCTCTACTGGTAATACTAAGCGTGACAACTGGATTCGCCTTCGGCGCCGCGAACGAGGAAGGAAAACCAGACGCGACTCTTCGATTGAGTGGGAAATCGGTTGCAGCCGGAGTCGGCTTTAGCTGGGGTAAGGGTACACTCACCTACAAAGGCAAAGATTACCCGGTTAAGGTAAACGGCTTGTCGTTAGGCAAAGTGGGGATCAGTGGCGCTTCTGTGTCGGGCGAGGTATACAACCTAAACAAGCTCGAAGATTTCAGCGGCCATTATAACGCCGGCACCGCCGGGATGACCGTTGCCGGTGGACGGCATGCTGTCGCGATGAAAAATCAAAACGATGTGAAGGTGGTTCTTTCCGCGACCACCCGCGGGGTTGACGTCACTCTCGGAGGCTCCGGGGTTGATTTTCAACTCAAGAAGTAACGCGGATTGTGGGGATCGGCTTCGGGTGCGCCGGCGACGGCGCACCCCCACACATGAAAGCGGCGACCTCCTTAACTTGTCGTTAGCGGAAACCAGAACGGGAACCGGGGGTTCGTGAGGCTGTTGTCGACGGTCCGCACCGGACTCTTAGTTCTCGTTCTTTCGCTCGTTTTCCTTTCGCCGCCCCGGGCCTACTCCCAGAGTCCCGCGGCACGGCAACCTCCACCCAAGGCGCTTTACGCGCCCACGCCAGTGTATCGCCCTGAATGGGCAAAACAGGGGCTGGCGGGAAAAGGCGTTGCCCTGGTCAATATCGACCCGCGGACAGGAAAGGTCACTGGCGCACGGATGCTCGCCAGCACCGGAAACAAACAACTTGATGGCGCTGCACTCGAAGCGTATTCGAAGTGGCGTTTCCAACCCGGCAGCGTGGCGCAAGTCAAAATTCCGATCGAGTTTGCAGCTCGCACTCGGCCGCAGCCACGCACACGGCACCTGCCGCAGCCAGTGATCCTAGTCGTCCTTTTGGTTATCGCCGTAGCAGCGATGGGAATGCTGAGAAAGCGGCCTTCGCCAGACCGCTAACCCTGAAGATGAAGCGACGAGTGTCGCTCACTGCTAGCTTTGCCCATGACTCCGGCTACTTGCGTTTGGCCTAAAGAGAATCTTCTTCCGTAATTACTTGGCGTAGGTCTTAAGGATGTGCAGCACATCCTGGATCGCCTCCGGGTTTTGATGCGCGCCGTGCTTGGATGGGACGATGTTTTCGGTTTTTGCACCATCCAGGTGAGAGCTCCAGTAGGGCACAACCCCGTCACTGGAATTCGGCGAATCACCGCGGCCGCGGTCGCCGATGATCGTGTGGTAAGGAACGCCCGGCGTCATCGGAATCGTATTCATGGCGTTAAGGAACCGGCTCTTCGGCGACAGACTGTCCACGCTGTTGGCCCGGCGTTTCGGCTTTAGCTCCTCTTCCCGGATGTTTGTCGTCCGAAGCATCTCCTGGCTGGCCTGACTGCTCACAGTCGATTCGCGAATGATCATCCCGGCCAAGATCCCGGTCAGGCCGGTAGCCATGTTGCTTCCGCGCAGCGGGGAGGCGATGAAAATGACACGGCCGATTTCCGGCCGATGTCGAAAGAAAAGCTCCTGGCGAAAGTATTCGCGGGTTTTCGCAGAAAGGTGCACTTCGTCGGGTGGCCGGCCGAATATTTTCATCCAAAGCTGATCGCCGCTGTCGGTAAGAAGCAAGCGGCTGATGCAGCCGCCCATGCTATGTCCGATCACTACCATCGGTTTGAGTTTCGGAAACTGCTTCTCTATTTCATCGAGTTCTTGTCGCAGGATCGCAGCCGAATACGCGAACGGATAACCCGTCGGGTAGCTATAGAACCAGAACTGGTAATTTTTCCTGATAACTGGATCGGCGCGCAGCTTGTTTAGCATCGGCGTCCAAGTGGCTTGCGAATCCTTAAGTCCGTGGATCACGAGCACGACGGTCTTGTTTGGATTGAAAGGCTGGAGCCGCTCGATCGCCGCGGTGTGCGCATACTTTTCCGGGTTGAGGACGCGCGACAGCTCCAGCTTTGCCGGGTCCGTTTCCTGAAGCATGACCGCAAGCGGGACGGTGAAGTCTGCCGCCAGCGGAACATCGCGGCCATGAAGGTTTGCGACCTCTTTATCGAGCGGATCATAGAATGTCAGGACGCATCGGCGCCCCTCGAACTCCGCGATCGCGGTAACTGTGCGGAAGATTCGTGCAGGCGCGAGCTGGGCGCGCCGTTCTTTGCTCGCCTTTCGCTCAACCGCCACAATGGGAGCACCGAGTCCATCGCGCGTCGTCCGTTCGGTGACATATCTGCCACCGACATCGTACTCGTCGGCCGGTGTGAATTCGTAGAGCGCCGGGTTCCATTCCGGTCGCGGATCCGGTCTGTAAGTGAGAACAAAATCGCCCTGCGCGGTCGGCACGGTGAGCGGTTTCGTCCAGGGATCAAGCTTCGCGTCGTGAATGATTTGAAAGATGCGGCTGATGCCAAAGTTGTAGTCGCGAACGGCGGTGGAGTTTCCAGAATCTCGTTTCAATTCCTCCGAAGCAGATTGCAACCCTTCCAGACAATCACCGAGCGCGACCAGCGGGTGCGCCCGCTCCTGCCGCATCGCCTTCGTCAGGCTCTGCTCCGCCACAGCCAGCGATCCGTTGCCGGGCGGACCGATCAACTGCGGTTTCTTGTGCCGGACCAACGCGTAGCGACTCGTGGCGCAACCGCTGAGGATAAGCAGGCTCCCGATGGCGGCCAAGAGCGCGCGCATGCGAACCAAATCAGTTGGCGGCGAAGTAGGTCGAGTCAGAGACTGGCTTCCGCACGACCGGTTGATCCGTGACAATGACTGTTGTGCCGGGTTTGATGGTGTCCGCAAGCTTCTGAGCAAACTCAGTGTTAAACCGAATTCTGGAAGTCAGTTGCTCGGCGTCGACCCCGCGGCCGACGCTACTGACGCGCATCCACTTTCCCGCCTCGCGTCCGGGCGCGAGCTGACTGGGTTTGCCGCTATTGCCTTCGAGCAATGTGAACACATGGCTGCCGAGACGTTCGCGCCCCGTAAGACCGCGGCCAGTGACTTCGAGTGCGGCGCGCCCAATCGGTTTGCCGTTACGGTAGACATAGAGAGCGTGATCCGCGGAGCTTAGCACAACTGTGATCGGACCTTGGGAGCTGCGCTCCGGATGCCAGTCGTATTCATCGCGCGCCAGTCGACGAACCATTTCCGGTGTGAAATCGGTCGGCGCCAGCAAGAGCCCGGGATTGGAAGCTAAGTGCGGCGTCGGAGTTTTGCCATCCCCTACCACGACGGTTCCGCCCTTGGCTGTCGCACTAAATAGTAGCTGTGAGAAGTCATAAGGCAGCCGAACACAGCCATGACTGGCCGCATAACCCGGCAAGTTGCCGGAGTGCATGGCGATACCACTCCAGGTCAGTCGTTGCATGTAAGGCATGGGCGCGTTGTCGTATTTTTTGGAACGATGCGTCTGCTTTTTCTCCAGGATGCTGAAGACACCGCCCGGCGTGGCATTGCTCTTGGTGCCGCTGCTGATTGTGGAGCGACCAATCAAGATGCCGTTGCGATACACGTGCATGGTCTGCTGCGGAATGCTCACGAGCACGACCACTGGCCCGCTGGGAGAAAGTTCCGGCTGCCACCAGTACTCACCGGGCTTGAGTGGCCCGGTTGCTTTACCAGTCGGTGTGCCTTTGGTGTGAAACGACGGCTGCGGCATCGCCTGAGAAGAAGTTAGAAGGCCAAGGGAAAGAGCAAGGATGGCTAGGAATTTCATGAGTAGTGGCACAGGCTACTCAAAACTCACGCTACCTGAAGACCTATTGGACCTTCGTCGTACATCCACGGCAAAGGTTCCCACGTAAGCAATCTCCTGATATCTTTCTCCCGTATGAGTCCGCCTGCCGAACCCAGCGGCGCCGTTTCAAAGACTTTGCCCGGGCCGCCTTTTTTGCGCCACTACCCCGCCCATCATCTCATAGCCTGGCAGCCGCTGGGAATGCTCGACGATGACATGCTCGACCAGATTGCTGAATGGCTGGTCAACATCGAGAAAGCCTCGGTTCCATTCAAACGATTCGTCGACCTCAGCCGGTTGACCGCGGTCGCGGTGCGCACGCGTCACCTCTTCGAATTTTCCCGAAGGCGAGCCGAAGAATTCGCCGGAATGGAACCGGTGCGAGCCGGGTTGTTCTGCGATGACTGGGTCGGCTTTGGCATCGCCCTTTTGTATGAGTCGCTGATGAAAAACACGCCGATCAAGGCACAAGCATTCCGCGATCGCGCGGGCGCCGCGGAATGGCTCGGCGTGCCGGCGGAAATCTTGACACTAAAAGATCAGCCCGCGGCTCCCATTACGACCAGCACCCGGGAGTAGGACTTAACGTAAGCGCCGAACAGCAAAGGCTGTCGTAGGCACGCTGTGAGCGAAGGGCGAACTCCACCGTCGTCTTGGAGCGACAACAGCTGCCTTCTTGGGGGCCAGCGTGCGCTCCACAACACTGTTTTCATCTCACATGATTCACGTCGGTCTGGGAAAAGCTCTTTCGCGCAGCCAGCTTGGTCGCAATCAGCGCGAGGTTACGACATCAAAGCCAGGCAGAAATTGAGAAACTGCAGAGAATGAATCACAACAGTTTCGCGCGAAAGCGGCGAAGAGGAAAAGCGAGCTATCCTTCGCCTGAATTGAATGATTCACCGAAGATTCGTAGCGCTTCCCAGGACATGGAGGCCAGATGAGTGTCCTGCCTCGACAAGTCGAGATAGAATTCCGCTTTGCGTTGGAACGCCTGGGCGGCACGGATTTCCGAGCCCGATCCGTTGGCCGGGCGTGTTCCCAATCGCTGATCAACTTCACCAGAGTCTCCAATCATCAGCAAAGGACCAGATTTGCTGCCAAACCAGCTTCGCTCGTTTCCTTGTACTTTCTGCTCATATCTCTGCCCGTCTCGGCCATGGTCTTAATCGTTGTGTCCAAATCGACACGGTGTCGCGATGCGATTTCGTTCGTCGCGATCATGTATGCTGTCCACGCCTTGACGGCGCCAAAGGCGCAACGTTCAATGCAGGGAACCTGAACGTAACCGCCGACCGGGTCGCAGGTCATACCGAGATGATGCTCGAGCGCCGATTCCGCGGCGTTCTCGGTTACTTGTGGCGAAGCGTCCAGAGCCGACGCAATGAACGCCGCGGACATTGCTGAGGCGACACCGATTTCAGCCTGACAACCACCTTCCGCGCCGGAGAGAGTGGCATTATGTTTGCACAAATAGCCAACAGCAGCGGCTCCGAGCAAACCTTGGCGAATTTTTTCAGGCGTCAGCGCTCGCTTTGTCTGCGTCAGCGCGTAAACGATCGCCGGCATCACGCCGGCCGATCCTGCAGTCGGCGCAGTAATTACGAGATGACCGCGGGCGTTTTCTTCAGAGCCGGCCAAGGCACAGGCGGAGAGCAAAGCCACCGCCCGGTCGGCCTCATATTGCGCCTCTTGGGCACGCTGCCAAACCGTCGCCGCTTTCGAATGGAGCTTGATTGGTCCCGGCAGAATGTCTTCTTTTACCGCAAGGCCCGCCTTAACGGTGGCGAGCATGGCGGCGGCGATCTTGTCGAGAAAGGCGTTGATTTGTTCTTCGGTCCTGCCCGACACGGCCAGCTCGTTGGCCGAGATCACCTGCGCAATGGAGAGATTGCGTTCCTCCGCATGGTGGCGGAGTTCCTTCATCGTTCCGTAGGGATATCTCGGCTGGCCTTTCTTCGGGGGCGTGTAGCCTTTCCATTCGTAGAATCCGCCGCCGGGCGAATAATATTCCAGCTCGTAAATGGCCTTATCGCCTCCCATGAGTTTGCAGGTCATGGTGTTGGGATGCGGGAAGGTTCCGGCGGCCGAATCGTAGATGATATCGGCACGCGATAGGTTGAAGGTCTGGCTGCCGAGTCTTAGCGGAAACGATTGATCCGGTGTCTCTCTTATTTCGTCGAGGAAAAGCGGATCAACCGTAGCCGGTTCCTTGCCTAACAAACCCGCGAGAGCCGCGCGATCGGTTCCATGTCCCTTCCCAGTCGCGCTCAGACTGCCAAACAGATGAACCTTCAGTCCGGTCACTTCTTTCAATTGATCGGCCGGGAGCTGGGTGCAGCGCTGATAGAAATCATATGTAATACGCATCGGACCGATGGTGTGCGAACTGGATGGTCCGGGGCCCACCTTGTAGAACTCATCCAGCACCGTCACGACCGGGCCCTTCGATTTTTTCACGACATCCAGATCCGGAGAGATCGAGCTCGAATTCAATCTTGATGGGGAGTTGCTCATTCGTTTTGAATTCCTTCGATGAATCCGTGCACGCCTTTGCCACCGATGTTGGCGGCGTTGGCTTCATCAGTGTCGATGTGCATCGCAAGTTTGAAGTTCGGATCTACCCGAACGAGGACGTCGCCAAAAACCAGTTCACGATCGCCGGTGATGCGAACTCGCACGATCGACTTGTCCCGTACGCCGTAGCGAAGTGCGTCCTCCGGCGACATGTGAAGATGACGCCATGCGCATATGACGCCGCGATCGATCGATACACGGCCGGTCTCGCTCTCGAGCGTGCAACCAAGGCTGTCGGCAATGTCGCCGCTCTCACGAATGGGCGGCACCACGCCGAGCTTGAACTGCTCGGTCATGGCGATTTCGACCTGGGTGTATTTCCGTGCCGGACCAAGAATCCGCACTCGCTCGATCCGGCCTTTCGGTCCGACGACAGCGAGTTGTTCCTTGCAGGCGTACTGACCCGGCTGTGAAAGATCAGCATGTTTCGTGAGTTGATGACCCTTGCCGAACAAGGTCTCGACGTGTTCCTGCGTCAGATGAATGTGATGCGCCGATACTTCGACGAGAAACGGTTGTCGCTTCTGCGTTTCCAGCACCTGCGTGATGTAGGAGCGGCTCAAGGTGCGCAACGCTTCACGCGCCAGCATTCGTTCTTCATCGGCGGGAACGACGAGCACCGTTACTTTGGAGTCGTCGGTGGTGATGCGACTTACTTCGCCGAACTCGTGGGCCGCATTGTTCCGCGCCTCGTCCAGCCCGATCCCCATGCACTCCAAACCTTGCAAGGCGAGCGTGCGCACCACTGCACTGCCCTGGCCGATGCCGCCGGTAAAAACCAGGGCGTCCAATCCGCCTAACGAGGCGACATAAGCTCCGATGTACTTGCGTACACGATAACAAAAGGTTTTTAGGGCGACGATGGCGCGGCGATTGCCCTGCTCGGCCGCCGTCAAAACTTCCCGCATATCGCTCGAAACGCCGGAAAGTCCGAGCAAGCCGCTTTTTTTGTTCAAGATTCCGTCAATCTGAACGCTCGTTAGGCCATCATCGCGCTCGAGAAAACCGGTCACGCCCGGATCGAGATCGCCGCATCGCGTTCCCATGACGAGACCTTCGAGCGGAGTGAAGCCCATGCTCGTGTCAACCGATCGGCCGTGATCGATCGCACAGAGAGAAGATCCATTACCGAGATGACAACTTACAATTCGCAACTCGTTAGGGCGGCGTTTCAGATATTGTGCCGTCCGGAGAGCGACATAACTGTGCGAGCTTCCATGAAAGCCATAGCGCCGTATCCCCTTTTTCTCATAAAGTTCGTAGGGCAACCCGTAGAGATAAGCATACGGCGGAAGAGTGTGATGAAAGGCCGTGTCGAATACGGCGACGTGGGGAATCGCGGGGTAGAGACGGCGCATCTCCTTGATACCCGCGAGCATGACCGGGTTATGTAATGGCGCGAGTGGACTCAGTTTTTCAATTTCGACAATGAGCTCATCATTCAGGAGCGCGCCCTCGGTGAATTTCTCTCCGCCATGCACCACCCGATGAACCACGACGCTGACCTCGCCGGCACTTCCTATCACTCCCGTTTTTTCGGCGGCGAGCTCGGCCGTCATTTTTTCGAAAGCGCCGCTGAAAGCAAGATTTTCCAGCTTGCGTTTTATCTCCCCTTTCGGCCCTTGATGTTTTAGCCGTGTACCGTCCAGCCCGATTCTCTCGATCGATCCGTGCGCATGACACGACTCGTCGCCAGTGTCGTAAAAGCTGTACTTGAGCGAGGAAGAGCCACAATTGATGACCAAGATCTTTTCCCGCCGATCACCCTTGAGTCTTAAGCCATAGGGATCGTCGCTTTCGCGCAACGCCGCCGCCTTGACCGGATCGGTCATGAGCATTTTCATCCGATCCGCAATCGTTCGCGATATTCGATGCACCGCGGCGGGTTCGGCCACGATCAGTGATTGAAACAACGAGACCGGAATCAAGAGTATTTCGCAGGGCGATTGGGCGACGAAATCGGCCAGGAGCGGGCTGCTGCTCATCAGGGATAGCTCGGCAAAGGTCTCGCCGGTTTTTATTTCGGCGAGAGGTTCGCCATCTCCACCCTGGCAGGCGACGGCACCGCCCAAGATGACGCCGAAGTGTGTGGCTTCCTCGCCGCGATGCATAATTGCTTCGCCCGCTTCGAAAGATACGACTCGCGAACCGCGCGCCAGTTGCTGCAGGCGTTCAGAGGTAAGCTCTTTGAACAGGCCGACGCGCTCCTTGATGAATCCAGCTACGTCCAGACGCACGCTCATTTTGTTCCGGCGGGTGGCAAGAGATAAAGGGACGTCGCGAAGATTAGGTAGACCATGATGGCGAGCGCGCCCACAAACCAGGTGGAACGGCCGGAACTTGTGGCAAGTGACGCGGTCAGTGTGGCGAAGAGAATCATCATCACCGCACCCGGCCAGAAGTTTAAGTCCATCGGCGTCGGGCCCATCAAATAACTGAGTAACACCAGCACTGGAGCAACGAAGAGCGCGATCTGCGCGGCGCTTCCGAGCGCGATGCTCACGCTCAAATCGAGGCGATTTTTTCGCGCGGCCGAGAAAGCTGCGGCCATTTCCGCGGACCCACCCACCAAAGCAACCACAATGAAGCCAACAAAGGCGGGACTCATCCCGAACGCAGTGGCGGCGTATTGCACCGATCCCACAAACATTTCTCCCACCAGTGCGACCAGCACGGTAACGACCGCAAGTGTGCCTACCGCCAGGCCGATGGGCCACGCCGCTTCATGTTCTTCCCCGGAACTGGCGAATAATTCGCGATGAGTCCCGAGCGAAAACCAGAGTCCAAGCCCATAAGCCAACAGAAGCAAAATAGAGAGCGCAACACTCAATTCCTGACTTAGGCGTGCTGAGCCTACGAGATCGCGTGAGACCACGACGGACGGGACCAGAAGCGCCACAGTGGCGAGAAAGAGCAGGCCAGCTTGAAACCGCGCGGCGAGCGGGTTGAACTCCTGAAGGTGATAGCGCAAACCACCGAGCAAAAAGGATGCGCCCAGCATAAACAACGAATTCGTCACGATCGCGCCGGCAACCGACGCCTTTA
>JAICMR010000078.1 GCA_025929155.1 Chthoniobacterales bacterium
AATGCAGCGGTGTCTCAATATCATCGCCGCGGTTTTGCATCGACCGCTGCTGCTGCTCTGCGACGAACCGACCGTCGGGGTCGATCCGCAGTCGCGGAATGCGATTTTCGAGCTCGTGGAAAAACTGAACGCGGAAGGAACCACGATCGTTTACTCGACTCACTACATGGAGGAAGCGACCCGGCTTTGTTCGCGCATCGGGATCATCGATCATGGAAAAATTCTCGCGCTCGGAACGCTCGACGATTTGCTCGAGAAACTGCCATTTACCGAACAAATCCGCATGACTCGCCGACCCGAGGTCGCCTCGCAGCTCGAGGCGTTGCGAGATTTTGGGCTAATCACCGAGACGGAGGAGGCCTTCGTTCTCACTCCACGCGAGGGATTGCGGCTCTCGGACTTTTTCGCCGCGGTGGAACGGCTCGGGCTTGCGAATCGCTTCTTCACCATCACTCGGCCGACTTTGGAAAATGTTTTTCTCCACCTCACAGGGAAGACTTTGCGCGATGCCTGAAGCATTCCGCTTTTGCCTAACGAACTCCTGATGCGCACCATTTTCATCCTGATCGGCAACGAAGTGCGGCGATTCCTCCACGACAAGCCCGCTCTCTCGCTCACCTTCCTCGTGCCGGTCGTGCTGATTTACATTTTCGGAAACGTCTTCGGAGTCAGCGCTGAAAAGAGCGGCCCTTCCGGAATCCCGCTCGCCGTCGTTAGCCAGACCGATCAGCCGATCGCGGCCACGATCACGGCGGCGTTACGGAAAGAGAAAGCCTTCAAGGTGCTGACGACGGAAAAAGTGGGCGAACGCGAACTGCCGTTGACGGAAACTCGCGTGCGCGAGCGGCTGCGGGCGGGATCGCTCCGCTTCGCTCTCATCTTTCCACCGGACGCCGAGAGCGACGCGAGCTTCGGGTTGAAAGTGAAGTTTCTGCAGAACCCGAGGAACGAAATCGAAGCGCAAACCGTCACCGGCCTGGTGCAGAAAACGATCTACACCTCCGCTCCTCAAGCCTTGCTCGGATCGCTCCAGAAAAAGGCGACGCAGTCGATCGGGCCGGAAAAACTGGAGCACTTCAACCGCTCCCTCGCGAACTCCATTGCCAGCGCCTTTGGCGGGGATGCTGAGCAGATTTACGGGCAGGTGAGGAAAGGGGTTCCTGATCTGGGAAGCGCGGGATCATCCGCCGATGGCAGCGCTTTCTTCGAACGATTGATCAAGATCGAGTCCGAACAGGTAGGCGGCGCGCAGGTGAAAAGCCCGATGGCGACGCGGAGCGTGGGCGGCTGGGCAATGATGTTTCTGCTCTTCTCGCTAACGGGAGCCGCGACTTCGCTCTTTCACGAAAAGAAGGCCGGGATTTTTCAGCGAATCCTCTCCGCGCCGGTGCGACGAACCCAGATTCTCTGGAGCAAATACTTGTTCGGAATGCTCGTGGGGCTGGCGCAGCTCGGAGTGCTCTTTCTTGCCGGGCGTTTGCTCTTCGGGATCGACATCACCTCAAACCTCGGAAATCTTTTCCTGATCTGTCTCGCCGCATCGACGGCCTGCGTCGCTTTCGGAATGCTGCTGGCCGCGGTCGCGCCGACCGCCGCCGCCGCCAACGGCCTCGGCACGTTTCTCATCCTCACGATGAGCGCGATCGGCGGGGCGTGGTTTCCGCCCAGCTTCATGCCGGAATTCATCCAGCACCTGAGCAAGCTCACGATCGTTTATTGGTCGATCGAAGGCTTCATCCAGGTGCTCTGGGCGAACTGCACAACCTGGGAACTGCTCCCGACGTTGGGCATCCTCTTCGCGATCGCGGCGGTCGTGAATGCTTTCAGCATTTGGCGCTTCAATCACGGCCAGATTTTCGAGTGACAGATTCACTTCCCGCCAGTGACCGTGTAGCCTTCGCTGCGTAATTCCTCGGCCAGTTCCATCTCCATTTGCACTGCGCCCTCAAACGGCATCGGATTGAGATGGGCGAACAGTTCCGGTAGCAGACGCACCCCGTATGTTTTGACGACCCAAGCGGACTTGTAGCCGTTCTTGTGATTCTCGAAACGATGCTCGACCGGGAGGCCGGTCATGCCCACATAAACGCATGGCTTCGCCGGATCGCGTTTCCGGTTCAGGCGCAGGATCGCGGGATGTTTCAGCACCGCGTCATCGAGCAGAACGACGTAAACATTGTGATGAAATGCGATTGGTTTCATTGAGACTTCTGGCCCCGGATAACTACGGATGACAGGCACAGGAAGGCATCGCTGGTTGCTTTGCTGTCGATCCGCAAGATCCGTCTCATCCCGCGGTGATCTTTTCCGTTGACGTCCAACCGCCAAACATGTTCGATAGAACGTATGAAACGGCTCCTGCGCTTTTGGTTTAAATGGACTCGCCCTTCGTTCCGGTCGGTCCAGCAACTGGAGCTGAACTTGCCGATCCGAAAGGGGGGCGCGTTGAAAGGAGATTAAGGGCGAGGGCAAGGAAGAGTGTGATTCATTAGTCCCCCTGCGCCGCCGCCTCGGCGAATGCGACGTCGCCTTCGCGCAGATCGAGCGCCGCTTCGGCTGGTGTGCCGAAAATTCGCGCGCGCCCCTCGTCGAACTCTCCCTCCCAACGCCCAACGACGACGGTTGCGAGACAGTTGCCGACGAGGTTCACGCAGGTCCGGCCCATGTCCATCAGCTCATCGACGCCGAAGATCACGGCCACGCCGATCGGCCCGAGACCGGAAGGGAGAAAGCTGTTGAGCGTCGCGAGCAGAATCACAAGCGACGCGCGCGGCACGGCCGCGACACCTTTCGAAGTGATCATGAGCGCAAGCATGATCGTGATCTGCTGGCCGATCCCGACGTGATGTCCGGTGGTGGTTTCCGCCGCCTGCGCGACGAAGACCGAAGCCATCGCGAGATATAAAGTCGAGCCGTCCAGGTTAAATGAATAACCCGTCGGCATAACGAGCCCGACGATGTGCCGTGGAACGCCGAAACGCTCCATCGACTCCATCGCTTTAGGGAGAGCCGATTCGCTGCTCGTAGTGGCGAAAGCCAGTGCCGCGGGTTCGCGCACCGCCCTAACGAACTGTCGAATCGGAATGCGGAGCAAGAGCAGCACGCCGCCAAAGACAAGGACGACGAAAAGCACGAGCGCGAGATAGAGCGAGAGGATGAGGTTCCCGAGATGCAGCAGGACGCCGAGGCCCTGCGTCGCGATCGTGTGTGCCATCGCGGCGCCGACTCCGATCGGCGCGAACATCATGACGTAGTTGGTGAACTTAAACATCACCTGCATCAGGCTTTCCATCGCGACCACAATCGGTCGGCCTTTCTCGCCAATCGCCGAAAGGGCCATCGCGAAGAGCACCGAGAACGCGACGATCTGGAGCACGTCACCTCGCGCCATCGCGTCGATCACGCTGGCGGGAAAGATATGCACGATGGTCTCGAGCAACGTCTTCGGATGAGTGTGCGCGACCGTGTTGACGACTTCGTTAGGCCCCGCCACGAGAGCGACGCCCATCCCTGGTTTGGTCAGATTCACGATCGTGAGTCCGATGACCAGCGCGGCGGTGGTGGCGACCTCAAAGTAAATCAGCGCCTTGATTCCCATCCGCCCGACCTTCTTCAGACTGCCAGCGCCCGCGATGCCGGCGACGATCGTGGAGAAAACCAGCGGCGCGATAATCGACTTGATCAGGTTAAGAAAGATGTCGCGCAGAAAGTAAACCTTGTTGCCCCAGTCCGGCTGGACCCAGCCAATGAACCCGCCGACGATCAGACCGATGAAAATCTGCGTCGTAAGCGATGGGCGATACCACGGCCGGCGACGAGGTGAAGTGGTGGCAGTTGGCGGATTCATGGATGCGGGACGATCCGCAGATTACGCAGATCCCCGCAGATGAAGGGAGGCAAAATCGCCGGTGCGTCCTTTGTTAATCTGCGAAAATCTGCGAAATCTGCGTGACAAAGAATTCCTTCCGTCGCTCATGTTCCTGACCAATCTCCGTTGCACTTCATGCGGGCTGTTCCACGACTGGAAGCGCCTGCAAAATCTGTGCACTGCCTGCCATAAACCTCTCTTCGCAGAATACGATCTCGCTGCCGTCGAACGCGCTCTCCCGCGCGAGAAGTTGAGCGGCCGCGAGAAATCGCTCTGGCGTTATCGCGAAGTCCTGCCCTTGCCGGATGGCGTGGAGCCGGTGTCGTTAGGCGAAGGCGGCACGCCCTTGCTCCGGGCCAAACGCTGGGGCGAATCGATCGGGTTTTCGAACGTCTGGATCAAGGACGAGTCGCAAAATCCGACGCAGAGTTTCAAGGCCCGCGGCATGACAACGGCCGTCTCGATGGCGAAAGAACTCGGCGCGAAAAAGCTGGCGGTGCCAAGCGCCGGGAACGCCGGCGGCGCGCTCGCTGCCTACGCGGCGCGCGCTGGTCTCGAAGCACACATTTTTATGCCCGCGGATACTCCGGCCGCGAACGTCATCGAATGCCGCGAAACCGGCGCGCACGTTACACTGATCGACGGACTCATCACCGACTGCGGCGCTGAGATCGCGCGGCGCAAGGAAGCGGACGGCTGGTTTGATGTTTCCACTTTGAAGGAACCGTATCGCGTCGAAGGCAAGAAGACCCTCGGTTATGAACTGGCTGAACAAAGTGACTGGCAACTGCCGGACGTCATCCTTTACCCGACCGGCGGCGGCACCGGTCTGATCGGCATGTGGAAAGCCTTCGAGGAAATGGAAACCCTTGGCTGGATCGGGAAAAGGCGACCGCGGATGTATTCGGTCCAGGCGGCTGGGTGCGCACCGATCGTTCGAGCCTTTGAAGCCGGCGAAGAGACGGCGGTCGAATTTCCGAATGCGCAAACGAGGGCTTCGGGTCTTCGCGTTCCCAAAGCGATCGGTGATTTCCTCATGCTCAGCATCCTGGGCGACTCACACGGCGGCGCGATTGCGATCGAGGACGAAGAAATGGTCCGCGTCACGCGGGAAGTCGGCGCCGCCGAAGGAGTCTTTCTCGCGCCGGAAGGCGCGGCCTGTTTCGCGGCCTTGAAACAGCTATACTCGTTAGGCAAGGTCGCGGCCGACGAGCGCGTTGTAATTTTCAACACCGGCTCCGGGATCAAATATCTCGAATGCTTTGAAGAAGCATCGTGATGGTGCGCGATGCAGGGTTCGAACCTGCGACTTCTTGCGTGTGAAGCAAGCGCTCTACCACTGAGCTAATCGCGCGCGGCGAGGTCGCCGAAGAACCTGAATTACTTCAACGAGCCAGACATCTCGCGCGAGCCAAACAGCGGGGCAAGCAGAAAAGCGCATTCCAGCCCTGAACGACCCGAGCAACGCGCCTCGCGCTATGTCAGCGCGACAGCCGCACATCCATCCAGACCGCAACGGAGAGGACGAGGCCGCGCGCAATGTATTTGAACTCCGGCGAAACGGCCAGGAGAGTCATTCCATTCAGCAAACAGCTCATCAGGAGCGCGCCGAAGAGGACGCCAAGGACGGTGCCGCGACCGCCGTTGAGACTCACTCCGCCAATGACGCAGGCGGCAATTGCATCCAGTTCCATCAGCTCTCCAACCGTCGTGGTGGACGCGCCGGAGTAAGCCGTCTGCATAAAACCTGTAATCGCGACTACGGCTCCCATGATACAGAAAGCGATCGTAACGGTTTTCTCGACCGCAATGCCGGAGATGACGGCCGCTTCCTGGTTCCCGCCGATTGCATAGAGATAGCGCCCAAAGGGAGTGTGTGTTGTCAGCACATGGATGATGAAAGAAACCAGGCCGAGAATGAGGGCGGGCAGGGGAACGCCCCGGAATTGATTGGCGATGACCACAAAAAGCAACAAAACCTGCGCGGTCAGGAAGAGCTTGTAGAAAGCCATCTCAGCGTCCTCGACTTGTAGGCCCGCTTCACGGCGGACTCGGCGCGCTCGCAGATAGCCGAACACGATGCAAGTAATGATCGCGGCGGCTAGGAGGTAACCGAAGGTCGAAGGAAGATAGTAAGTGGTCAGGAGCGAGTAGAGATTGGTCTTCCCGCCTTGAACGACCGGGATGGTGGCATTATGAATGACCAGCCAAAAAAGCCCCTTAAAGACCAGGAGTCCGCCCAACGTAATGATAAAGGATGGAACGTTCTCGCGCACGATGACGCTACCCATCCCGAACCAAATCGCGATGCCGGTCAGCAAGGCGAGTCCGAGCGCGCAGGGCGCAGGCCAGCCATGTTCGAAGATGAGGACACTCGCAATTCCACCGAGAAGACCTACACCGCTCCCGGCGGAGAGATCGATGTGCCCGGGGAGAATGATAAGCAGCATTCCCATAGCAAGCGTCGCTGTGATCGACAGCTCCGTCATGAGAAGAGAGAGATTGCGCGCTCCGAGAAACTGGGGCGAGAGCAGCGCAAAGATTGTGCAGACGGCCACGAGCGCGATGGCCAGCGAAAAATCGCGAAGAGTTAGCTTGGTCTGCATCTTACGAGGTCAGAATGGCAAGGTCACTTATGAGATGGCTGCCACTACCATGCAATGAAAGTCAAACCGGCTTGATCGGGGTTTGTCCCAGCGCCGCTGCCATGAGACCTTCCGGCGTGGCCTCGGCGCGCGTGAATTCGCCGCCGATCCGGCCTTCGTTAAGCATCATAATACGATCGCTCATGCCGATCAGCTCCGGTAACTCGCTGGAAACCAGCACAACAGCCTTTCCACTGGCGGTGAGTTTTTGAATGATCTTGTAAAGTTCCAACTTCGCGCCCACATCCACTCCGCGAGTGGGCTCATCGAGAAAGATCACCTTTGGCTCCGTCATAAGTGCCTTGCCGCAGACGACCTTTTGTTGATTGCCGCCGGAGAGCTTGTCCACCGGATATTCCATGCTCGGCGCCTTCACGCGCAGCGCGGTAAAGATCTGTTTATTTCGCTCGAATTCGCGGTTCCTGTCGATCAATCCATTGGTCGTTAGGTTAGACAGGCAGGAGAGCGAGAGATTAAACCCCACGGACTTATCCGGGATGAATCCGTAGCGCCTCCGATCTTCGCTGACCAAGGCCAAGCCCGATTGAATATTCCGAGCTGGCGTCTTATCGTCGACTGGATTCCCCTTGAACAAGACTCTGCCCGCAACGCGGCGGCCCCACGCGCCGAAAAGGTGCATGAGCAGCTCAGTCCGACCGGCGCCCATGAGGCCGCCGATCCCCAAAACCTCACCGGCGCGCAAAGTAAAACTGATGTCGTGCAGAAACCTGTTCCGTGTGAATGGATCTTCAACCGAAAGACCTTCGACCGCGAACACTACCTTTCCAGGAGGAATACCTTGGTGAGGAAACAGGTGGGCGATCTCGCGCCCGACCATGCACTCGATTACAGCGCGCTTGCTCGTATCGGACGTTTCAACCGAGCTAACAGTGGAGCCATCGCGAATTACAGTAATACGATCGGAAACGGCAAACACCTCGTCCAGCTTGTGAGAGATGTAGACGGAAGCTATCCCCGTTTTCTTTAGCTCTCGGAGGATGTCCAGGAGAATCAGGACTTCGTGCTCAGACAGGGCGGCGGTCGGCTCATCGAGTATGAGAATCTTCGAGTTCTTGGAGAGGGCCTTTACGATCTCTACCAACTGCTTCTGAGCGATACCCAGATCGTGCACTCTGGCTTCAGGATCAATATCGACCTTGAAGCGCTCGAGTAGCTTCCGTGCTTGCGTGGTGACCTTCTGCCAGTCGATCAGGCCGATTCGAGTCCGGGGTTCCGAGCCGAGGAATATGTTCTCAGCGACCGTCATCTGTTCCACCAGAGCTAACTCTTGATAGATGACTGCAATTCCGGCGCGTTCCGCGTCGGCCAGGGACCGAAAACGCGCCGGCTTTCCTTCTACAAAAAACTCTCCCTCGTAGGAACCGTAAGGATGAATGCCGGAAAGAAGTTTGATCAGGGTGGACTTGCCAGCCCCGTTCTCACCGCACAACGAATGAATTTCCCCCGGATGCAAATCGAAGCTCAGATCCTTGAGGGCGATAACGCCGGGAAACCTCTTTACGATGTGTTCGGCTCTAAGAATCGAGTCTGGCATGAACCGCCTCGCTAGCGGGTCGTGGTGGCGGCCGTTTCCTGATAGACCTGCTGGCGTGAATGAAAGCCGTCCTTGATCACGGTAGCCATCATATTGTCTTTGGTGGCTACGACGACGTCCACGAGAATGGTGGCAACATCGATCTTTCCGTTAGGTATGGCGGTCTGGGCTATGATTGGTTTGCCTTTCGCGAGTGCGACGGCGGCTTCCGCGGCTTTGGCCGCGAGTTTAGCCACTGGCTTGTAAACCGTCATGGCTTGCGTGCCGTTCACGATGCGCTGGCAGGCGCTGAGTTCGGCGTCCTGGCCCGTTACCAAAACCCTGCCGGCTATTCCTTCTTCCATGAGGGCCTGGATGGCGCCGCCGGCCGTGCCGTCATTGGAAGCGAGCACCGCATCGATCTCGTCCCGGCTCGTCGTGAGCGCTGCGTTCATGATCTTTTTGGCGTTCTCCGGGCGCCAATCCTCAGCCCAATCCTCGTGCACGACCTTGACGCGTCCGCTCTTGATCAAAGGAGCGAGCACTTTGTCCTGACCTTCTTTGTAGAGCCGGGCGTTGTTATCCGTTTTTGCTCCGTAAATCCGCACGAGGCGGATGGGATTGGCGTCTGGGAGGTTAGCTATAAGATATCGCGCCTGTAACTCTCCCACCTTCACGTTGTCAAAGGTCAGATAGAGATCGAGATCGCAATCTGTGACGAGGCGATCGTAGGCAATCACAGGAATGCCAGCCTCATGCGCCATGTTAACCCCCTTGGCCATCGCGGAGCCGTTATGCGGGACGATTACGAGGATATTCACTTTGCGGCTGATGAGAGCTTGGATGTCGCTGATCTGGTGCGTGTCGTCGCTGTTCGCTGATTGGACGAGAACGTCCGCGCCCAACTGCCGGGCGCGTTGCACAAAGCTGTCGCGGTCTCTTTGCCAGCGTTCTTCCTTCAACGTATCCATGGAGAAGCCGAGCAAAGGAGCGTGAGCAGCTTTTCTGTCTGTTGTCCCACTTAGGCCCCCCCGGCCGATAATCAGACCAGTGACGATGCTGACTACGCAGCAGGCAACGACCAGCGAGATGCGCAGTTTCATGTCTCACTGAGGCGGCTCACGCTTCCTCACTGGCCAGCTCCAGTCTGACCGTCGGTGCCGCAGCACTCTCATATTCGTTAGGCAAGGAAGGCCGATAACGCGGCCGCCGGGTGGAAAGGGTTTCCCAGAAATAAACAGCGACTCCTGCAACTAAAATCCAGGAAGCGGCCGGACGAATTCGCTCGAGAAAGTGAATGGCGCCGAGAGTGGAGTTCAGCTTTTTGTCGAGCAGGAGCACGTCAGTGATCATGGCCGCACTCATCGCCGAGAAGACGAAATGGATCACACTAAGTGGAAGGCTTACGCCGAGCGCGACCGCGCTCAGGACGGCACCCCAGAGCAGGTAGCGCTCATGCATCTGGCCGAGGAGTGCAAACATCAGGAGCCAAGGCGTCGCGATCGCAATCAGGAGCCGCGGATCGCGATGCCGCGCGTGCTGGGCCGCGCCTCGCGCGCAGAGAATCAAGGTGACGAGGTAAAGGATGCGCAAGGTCCATTGCCAGGTCAAGGCGAGATGAAGCGTCCCGATCTGCAACGAAAAGTAGGGAGTCTTCAGCGACCAATTGAGGTGCGCCATGAGCGACGGGAGGTTGTAGCACGAGCTGATGAAGAGATAGGGATAATGCTCGCTCCCGTAGAGAAATCCTACTTTCAACCAGGCGAAGCTACCGCCCCAGCAGGCGCCGATGCAGAAGGCCGCGACCGCTCCGACACCTGCTGTCCACGACCATTTGTGGCGTGCACCGTTCCGAAGGAAAAACCATGCCGCCGCAACCGCGATGACGATCTCCGTCGCCCAGGCCAGCGGGTTTCGCAGGAGCCATGGCGAAACCACGGTCGCGGCCGCGGTGATGAATCCCGCCAGCAAACGGCCGGCGCGGCCCCAACGTTTCTGCCAGAGCGGCCAAAAGAGAAAGAACGGGGCGACCAGAAGGAGCTGACCTTTTAACATCGCGCCGAGCGCGAGTAGGAAGCCGCACCAGAACCAGCGTCGGGTGAGAGCAGCGAGCGTGGCGAATAAGTAGAAGGGCAAAATCCAGACGTCCCATTGCGGCCAGGCGTGCGCGTCGAGAATCATCGACGGCTCAAGCCAGGCGACGCTGGCGGCAAGAAGGGCGCAAACCGTTGCTCGCTCTTTCGGCGGATAGCGATGAAGGAACCAGGAATCGGTCGCGCCGCCCGCGCGGCGCAAGACCAGCCTAACGAGCAAAAAAATCCCGACCGCGGTCAGCAGCTCACAGCAGCCGTTGACGACGAGGAGCGGTTCAACATAATCGGGCGTTCCATCTTCAGCTCCCGGGTATTTGCTTTTTACCTCCTTCGTCCAGACCGACATGACGAGGAGCCGGAGCGGAGGATAGTCGAGATTGTACTGGCCTTTGTAAGCGCCTCGGCGGACGCGTTCGTAGAGGCCGAGATAACCGCGGGCAAAGGCGCGCCAGGAGGTTGGCGAATCGTGAGGCGAGAGCTGCCGCCCTTCCTTCAGCGTCTCGCTGCCCCAATAGAATCCGTTGACGATATCGCGTTGGAAACGGAGGTGCGTCGTCTGTTCCCAGGCGTAATGCCGCAGCTGGAGCCCGCCGAGGAAGAGCGCCAGGAGCAGGAGGGCGAAAAGAAAAAAACGCCGATAGCCGCCGGGATGGAAGGGGCGAAGCAGGCGGCGGGTTTCCATGAAAGCACGAGCGTAACGCGCGGCTACGCGCGAGCAACTCGGCGCGGCGCCGGCGAGCGAACTTTGACGGGGATCCCGAGAAAAAATTCAGGCGGCGGCCTGGGGGAAAATCTCGTCGAACATCAGCAGAAACCGCCGGATCTCGAACGGCTTGGTGATGTAGTCGCGCGCGCCGGCCGCGAGCATCCGCTCGATCTGGCTGGGCGTGGCGTCGGCGCTAATTACGATCACCGGCGTCTGTGCCGTTTCCTGCTGGGCGCGCAGTTGACGCATCACTTCGCTGCCGTGCATGTCGGGCAAATCGAGATCGAGCAGAACCAGTTCGGGACCGGTCGCGTACGCCAATTCTACGCCCTTTTTGCCGCTGTTGGCCCAGGTCAGGCTGGTCCCAGGGCGATCACTCAGAATGGCTTCGATCAATTGGAAATTCGCTTCGCTATCTTCGACGCAAAGCACGCGCCGCTCACCCTTCGAGTCCGCATTTCGCGGACTATTGAAATCAACCCGCTGCGTGTTTTCCGGCAGCGTTGCAGGCGCCGTAGTCGCCGCGGCCAATGGGCCGGATTTCTTTAGGATTTCGGCACGGGCGCTTTGCACGTCGTCCATCGCCTTGCCGAGCTGTTGGCGCAGCATTTTGATTTCTAACTGGGCGAGTCGGAGGGCCTGCGCGGCATCGACGTCGGTTTGATCGGGAATGTTCATAGTGACTTAGAATGACGCAATCCTGAGACCGGAAGGTTCTTCGCTCACCGGGGAACGAAGTTTCTTCGCCATCTCGAGGTCGCGTCGCATCTTGTTTTTGTGCGTTGAAAACAGGAGCGCGGTTTCTTCGGAGATGAGGTCCTCTTCGAAGGCGGTCATGAGTGATTGATCGAAGCTGTGCCAGCCGAGCGTACTTCCAGCCTCGATGATTTCCTGGAAGCTGCGGTTTTCGCTTTCGCCGTAGAGAAGGGTTTCGCGCGTGCGCAAACTGCTGCCCATGATCTCGGTCACGAGAAGGCGTCCGCCGCCGATCCGGGTGACAAGTCGCTGGCTCACGATATAACGCAGCGTGTCGGCGAGGCGCTCCCGGATCTGCTTTTCTTCGTCGTTTGAGAAGAGGCCGAGAATGCGATGGATGCTTTGGCCGGCGTTGATTGTGTGCAGGGTACTGAAAACGAGATGACCAGTCTCAGAAGCGGTCAGCGCAATCTCCATCGTCGCTCGATCCCGAATTTCGCCGATCAAAATCACCTTTGGCGCCTGACGCAAAGCAGCCCGGAGGCCGGTGGCGAAATCCGAAAAATCCTTTCCGAGCTCGCGCTGGCTAAAGGCCGCCATTTTGTGCGGATGCAGAAACTCGATCGGATCCTCGAGCGTCACGATGTGCACCGGCTGGGTTTGATTCACCTCGTTCAGAAGCGCGGCGAGAGTAGTCGTCTTGCCGCTGCCAGTGCTGCCGGTCACAAAAACGATTCCGAACTTTTCGCGCGCGATGCGGTTAAAAATCTCCGGTAAGCCGAGATCGGCGACTGTCGGGATGTTGGATTGCAGCTTGCGCATCACCAGACCGACGCGGCCGTTTTGCCGATAGATATTTACGCGGAATCGCGCCGTGCCTTCGATCGCATAACTCGTGTCGCACGAACCGCTCTCGTCCAGGTCACTGATCAGGCGTTCGCTCCCCTTCATCAATAAATCAGCGATTGCCTGCGTGTGGCCCGGCTGCAGAACCGCGCTCGCTGCGTCCATTGGCAGCTCGTGGAGATTGCCATAGCGCTCGATCAACGGCGGCTTCCCGACGACGAAGAGGCAGTCGGACACGCCCTCGCCGCTTTCGAGCATCGCGATGAGAAGGGTTTGGAATTCTTCGTTGGTCATGAGTCGACGCCACTCCTCGGGTTCGGCCCGCAGCGGCGTCGATTATGTTGCAAGAATTGTTCCACCGCGGGCGCGAAATCACGGCAGCTTGCGAATTGTGAGCCGGCCTTTATTAAAAGGCATGTCCGAACACAAAATGACGCTCACTTGGAAGCGCGCCACGCCCGACTTCGAATACAAAACCTACAACCGCGAACACGAATGGGCCTTCGATGGCGGCCACAAGATGACCGCAACGTCTGCGCCTGCCTACCTTGGCAAGCCGGAATTTGTCGATCCGGAGGAAGCCTTCATCGCGGCACTCTCGAGCTGCCATATGCTCACGTTCCTGGCCGCGGCTTGTAAGAAGAAATTCCTGCTCGACGAATACGTCGATCACGCAGTCGGTCAGATGGAGAAAAACGCCGACGGCAGGTTTGCGATCACCCGGGTGGAGCTGCATCCGAAGCTGAAATTCTCCGGCGAGAATCAGCCAAGCGAGCAGGACATCGAAGCGATGCACCACTTCGCGCACGAGAACTGTTTCATCGCGAATTCGGTCAAGACCGAGGTCACCGTCGCGAAGTAGGGAAAACAGTCTCTCAGGAACGCAGGAAAAGAAGCTTTAATTCTTTACGCCTCCTGGGTTCCTGCTTTGCTCCGCTATTTTCCTATGTTGCCTAACGAATCGCAGCGGATGGAGAAAATCGTCAGCCTTTGTAAGCGGCGCGGCTTCATCTTTCAGGCAAGCGAAATCTACGGCGGCCTGAACGGCGTGTGGGATTACGGTCCGCTTGGGGTCGAGCTGAAGCGCAACCTGAAAGACTATTGGTGGCGCGTGATGGCGCGCGAACGCGACGACGTCGTCGGCCTCGACGGCGCGATTCTCACCCATTCGGCCGTTCTGAAAGCGAGCGGGCACGTCGACACCTTCAGCGACCCGATGGTCGATTGCCGGACGTGCAAAGCGCGGCTTCGGGCGGATCAGTTGCCGGAGAAAAAAGGCGCCAAACAATGTCCGCTTTGCGGGGGCACAGATCTGACGGAAGCACGGCCATTCAACCTCATGTTCTCGACACAGATGGGAGCGTCGGCCGATCCAGATTCCATCGCTTATCTGCGCCCGGAGACGGCGCAATCGATTTTCGTGCAGTTCAAAAACGTCCTCGACACCTCGCGCAAGAAACTACCATTCGGCATCGCGCAAATCGGAAAGGCATTCCGGAACGAGATCAACCCGCGCAACTACATCTTTCGCTCGCGCGAGTTTGAGCAGATGGAACTCGAATATTTCTGCCGGCCGGAGCAGGGGATGGAGCTGCTCGATTACTGGCTCGAGGAACGCCTGAAGTTTTACGAAAACATCGGCCTCCCGCGCGAGAAGTTGCACGTCCTGACTGTTCCCGACGCCGATCGCGCCTTTTATTCCAAGGGCACCTACGACATTGAATATGATTTCCCGTTCGGAAAACAGGAACTCGAAGGCGTTGCGTATCGGACCGACTACGATCTCACGCAGCACCAGAAAGGGAGCGGCAAACCGCTTGATTATTTTGACGAAGAAACGAAGCAGCGTTTCACCCCACATGTGGTGGAGCCGAGCGCCGGCGTCGATCGCACCGTGCTCGCGCTGATCTGCGAAGCCTACGCCGAGGAAACCGTGACCGACGACAAAGGCAAGACCGAGACGCGGACCGTCTTGCGTTTTCATCCACGGATCGCGCCGATCAAAGCCGGCATTTTCCCGCTCTTAAAAAACAACGGACAACTGGTGAGCAAAGCCCGCGAAGTGCAGGCGTTGCTGCGGCCGCACATGAACGTGTTTTACGATGAAACCGGTGCGATCGGACGACGCTACCGGCGTCAGGACGAAGCGGGAACGCCGTTCGGCATTACGATAGATTTCGAGTCGTTAGGCGAACGCGACGAAAGTCTGCGCGATACCGTCACGCTCCGTCACCGCGACAGCATGAAACAGGAACGCGTTTCGATTTCTCATCTGGCGAGACGTCTCGCCGATGCGATCCTTTGAAGCATAGCTGCGAGACCGCCGAAACATCGCCCGCCAATGTCTTACGGAATGAAATGCTATTGCACGCGCATTCTTTCGCTGGCCATCTTATTCAGCATGTCGGCCGCGGGCAGTGAAACACCCCACCTCACTCCAGCGCAATTGGTGCAACGCGCCGAGGAACGCGCGGCCCGTGGCGATTTGGCCGGCGCCAACGAGGATTATTCCGAAGCGCTGCGACAGGATCACACCTTCTCGCCAGCATTAGCCGGTCGTGGAACTGTCCGGCTGCGTCTGGGAAAAATCGACGAGGCGATCATGGACTTTTCTTGCCTGATCGAGCTGCGGCCGAAAGTCAGCGCAGGCTACTTCGCCCGTGGCAGCGCACGTCAGGCAAAAGCAGATTATCAAGGTGCGCTTGTCGATTACACGCAGGCGATCTCCCTGGGTGAGAACGGTGCTCCAGCTTATCGCGCGCGTGCCTCGGTGCGCTATCTCAACGGCGATCTCGACGGCGCACTGAAAGATTGCTCGCAAGCATGTGAGCGCGACCCGCGTGATGTCGAGGCCCTCGTTCAGCTGGCGAAATATCTCGGCGACAAAGGAGCGGTGGCGGAGGCTATCGATGCCTGCGACAAGGCGATCGCCATCGCCTCTGGATTCAGCCAGGCCTACGCGTTGCGTGGTCTGCTCTGCGATTGGATGGGCGACCTGACGGCAGCCGTGCGCGATGAGAGCCGCGCGATCGAGCTCGATCCCAAAAACGCCAGTGCCTACGAATACCGCGCCGGCATTCATCTAAGGCAAAAGGATCTCGACCATGCTTATCAGGATGCGAACAAGGCAATCGCGCTCAATCCCGCGAGCGCAAACGCTTACTACGTCCTTGGTTTGGTGGCGGAAAAGAAGAACCTGCTCGCCGGGGCGGTAGCGAACCTCAGCCATGCGATCGAGCACAACTCGCGCTTCGCCACGGCCTACATCGATCGCGGCCGGATTCGCACGATCCAGGGAGAAACTGGCCCCGCGCTCGATGATTGTGACCGGGGGGTCGCTTTGGCGCCTCGCCTCGCGTTCGCCTGGGAGACCCGCGGATTTTGCCAGTACGCGCGCGATAACATGGAAGCCGCACAACGTGACTCGGAGAAAGCCATCGAGCTCAACCCGCGCAATGCCAGCGCATGGAATACCTTGGGGCTGGTCGCCACCCGTCGCGGTTTTTTCCCGGAAGCGCTCGCAAATTATTCCAAAGCCATCGGCGCTGATCCTACTTACGCCAAGGCTTGGTATAACCGCGCGCGGCTGCGGGAGGGCCACGGCGAGCCTGCCCCCGCCTTGCAGGATTATGACCAGGCAATCGCTCTTGAACCGGGCGTAAGTCAGTATTACCTCGACCGCTGTTTTGCGCGCATTCTTAGTAATCGTTTCGAGGATGCGGAAAAAGATGCGCGTCAGGCGCTGGCCCTCGATCCGGACAACTCGCTGGCCTCCGTTGCGCTTGGCCTCAGTCTGGAAACGCTCGGGAAGGCGAAGGAAGCGCGGACCGTTTACGATCGCGCGATTGGGAGTCCGTCGCCTAACGACAAGCTTTATGTCGCCCGAGCCCGTTTACGCGAAGCTGACGGCGACCGCCCCGGCGCGATCGAGGATCTGGACAAGGCGATTCAGCTCAGGCTGGCAGCTGATACCTACGCGCGGCGCGGATTGGCGAAAAAACGCGCGGGCCGAACCGAAGAAGCGCAGGCTGATTTCCGCCACGCGCTTCAGTTGGATCCTAGTTGCAAAGCAGCCAGAGAAAACCTCGATCCCGGCGCCGGCGACATGACGAAATGAGAGGAGCGGGATGGGCAACACGAATCCAGTCACCGTTTTGTTTTTCAGGCTGGCGAGGGCGTCCCTCCTTGAATCGCCGGAGCGATTTTAGCGGTTCCTTCAGCCGCCCTCATGAAGATTTTGAACCAGGACTTTGCCTGCGTCCGCGCT
>JAICMR010000192.1 GCA_025929155.1 Chthoniobacterales bacterium
AAAATGCAAAACAAGGTCACGACCCAAATCGGGTCCACACAAATCACTATTGAAACCGGCAAGATTGCCAAGCTCGCCGACGGCTCGGTCATCGTCTCCTGCGGCGAAACCATCGTTCTGACGAGCGCCGTTTCGGCCACCGCCATCAAGGAAGGCCAGGACTTCTTTCCGCTCACCGTCGATTATCGCGAAAAGGCGGCGGCGGTCGGGAAATTCCCTGGCGGCTATTTCAAGCGCGAAGGTCGCCCGAGCGAAAAGGAAACTCTTACCTCGCGCATGACGGATCGGCCGCTCCGGCCGCTCTTCCCATCCGGCTATCTCTACGATACCCAGGTCATCTCGATTCTGCTCAGTGCCGATGGGCAGAACGATCCCGACATTCTCGCGATCAATGGCGCTTCAGCCGCGCTCTGCGTTTCCGACATTCCGTTCAAGGGACCAATCGGCGCGGTGCGGATCGGGCGGGTCAACGGCGAATTCGTTGCCAACCCGACGCACGAGCAACGTGCCCAGAGCGACCTCGATCTCATCTATGTCGGGACCGAGGATGACATCATTATGATCGAAGGCGCGGCTAATGAATTGCCGGAAGATGAATTTATCCGTGCGCTCGAGTTCGCCCACGGTTATGCGAAGGAAATGATCCGCATCCAAAAGGAGCTTGCGGCCGCGGTCGGCAAACCGAAGCGCGAGATGCCCTTGATGGAAGTGAATCCTGAGATGCTCGAGATCGCCGATCGCGTGGCGGGCGATCGCATTGAAACTGCGCTCTATACCGAAGGCAAAGTCGCGCGGAGCAAAGCCGTGAATGGTTTGCGCGATGAAGTGAAAGCCGCCGTCCTCGGGAAATTTCCGGAGGCGGACAAATTCGCGATCAACCAGGCGTTCGATTACGTCCAGAAGAAATCGTTCCGGAGCAACATTCTCGACAAGCAGAAGCGAGTCGATGGTCGCGGATACGACGACTTGCGCGCGATCACGTGCGAAGTGGGCGTGCTGCCGCGCGCCCATGGCTCGGCGATTTTCCAGCGCGGCGAAACTCAGGCAATGGCGCTTGCGACCTTGGCGCCGATCGAAGAAGCGCAAATGATCGACGCTTATGGTGGTGGCGAACAATCGAAGCGCTTCATTCTGCATTACAACTTCCCGCCCTTCAGCGTCGGTGAGACCGGCCGCTTCGGCGGCGCGAGCCGGCGCGAGATCGGGCATGGCGCGCTAGCCGAGCGATCGGTAGAGCCAGTCGTGCCGAAGGAAGAAGATTTTCGTTATGCCATCCGCATCACGAGCGAAGTGATGGAGTCGAACGGCTCAACTTCGATGGCGAGCGTTTGCTCTGGCATGCTCGCCTTGATGGATGCAGGCGTTCCGATCAAGACGCCGGTCGCCGGCATTTCCGTCGGGCTCGTAACCGAAAACGACGAAGCCGGCAACCTGAAGCGGTACAATCTGCTCACCGACATCATTGGCGCCGAAGATCATTTCGGCGACATGGACTTTAAGCTTTGCGGAACGCGCCAGGGCGTGACCGGGTTTCAGCTCGATCTCAAGCTCCCCGGCATCAGCCACAAAATTCTCGGCGAAGCGATCCATCGCGCGAAGGATGCGCGCAGCAAGATCCTTGAGATTATGGCTGGCACGCTCGCCGAGCCGCGGCCGGAGTTGAGCAAATACGCGCCTCGCATCGAGACGATTAAAATCAACCCGGAGAAGATCGGCGCCCTCATCGGACCTGGCGGCAAGACGATCAAAGGCATCGTGGCCGAGACCGGCGCGGAGATTAACATCGAAGACGATGGCTCGGTTCACATCTATGCGACGAGCGGCGAATCGATGGCCCGCGCCAAGGAAATCATCGGTGGCATGACGAAGGAAATCGAAGTCGGCGAGACCTATCACGGCCGCGTGGTTTCGATCAAAGAATTCGGCGCCTTCGTCGAAGTTTTCCCGGGCAAGGACGGGCTCGTGCACATCTCGGAGCTGGCCGACTTCCGTGTCCGGCGCGTCGAAGATGTAGCCAAAGTGGGCGAAATGATCTGGGTAAAATGCATCGGGATCGACGACAAGGGCCGGGTGAAGCTTTCGCGCAAAGCTGCGCTTAAAGAACGCGGCGAAGTCGAGACCGGCGCGCCGATGGCCGACGCCGAAAACGTCGACGGCGGCGAAACGCAGCGCGAACACCGCTCATATGAGGGCGGACATCGCGGTGACCGTGGCGATCGGCGCGGTGGCCGCGGAGGCGGTGGGCGCGAGCGAACGCGCGGGGAGCACGGCGAACGCCGGCAGGAAGCGCCGCCTGCGCAGCCGGCCCAGTCATCACCGGAAGACTACGAGCCTTCGCGCTAGATGATCAATCTTTTGCAACCTACTCGTTAGGTCAGGCGAAGCCGCAAGGCTTGCGTTATCACGGAAAAAGATCTGGTGCGCGGGAATAATTTTCGCATCCTTGCGTCGGAGCGATTACTCACGAACGCATGAAATCAAAATCCATCCTTGCGGGCGCGGCGATTGCCGGCCTAATGAGCGGGTCGATCGCCGTCCAGGCGCAGGCCGCCAACCTTTCCAGCCGGGCGGGCCTCTCGCTCAAGCAAATGGCCGATAACCAGGACCAGAAAGATGTCCACTCCTGCCGGGGACAGAACTCCTGCAAAGGCAAGGGCGGATGTCACAGCGGCGACAACGGTTGCAGAGGCAAAAATTCCTGCAAAGGAAAAGGCGGCTGCCGAACGGATGTGGCAATGCCGACGCCGAGCCCATCGGCGTAATGCCGGCAAATCGTTTCAACAATTTCACCGAGCTCGGGATCGGCATTGGGCTGCGCGTGCCGCATTACCGCCACATCCTCGAGAAGAAACCGGTCGTCGACTGGTTCGAGATCATCTCGGAAAACTTCATGGTCGACGGCGGACGGCCGCTCGAAGTGCTCGACCAGATTCTCGATCAATATCGCGTCGTGCAGCACGGCGTCGCGATGTATTTCGGCTCGGCCGATCGCTTGAATCGCGAGCACTTGAAGAAGCTCAAACGGCTCGTTAGGCGAACGAACACGCCATGGCTGAGCGATCATCTCTGCTGGGGGAGTGTCGATGGACGCTACACCCACGATTTGCTCCCGATGCCCTATACCTTGGCAGCCGCGAAGACGACGGCGGCGAACATCCGCGCGGCGCGCGAATATCTCGAGGTGCCGATCTGCGTCGAGAACGTGAGCAGCTACGCCGAGTTCCACGCCAGCGAGATGACGGAGTGGGAATTCCTGTCCGAAGTGGTGGAGCGGGCCGACTGCGGAATTTTGCTCGACGTGAATAACATTTACGTCTCGGCCCGGAACCACAATTTCGATCCCTACGAATACCTCAACAATCTCCCGCACGATCGCGTCGGGCAGATCCACATTGCGGGCCATTCCAAGTTCGAGAAATACATTCTCGACACCCATGATCATCCGGTGCTTGACCCGGTTTGGAAAATGTACGCTCACGCGGTCAAACTTGTCGGCAAGACCGCGACCCTCCTGGAGTGGGACGATCGCATCCCGAGTTTCCGCGAAGTGCACAACGAGGCGCTGAAGGCGAACCACTTTGTTGAGGAACAACTTGAAACCGTCGCAGCCTAACGACAGCAATCCTGTCGCTTCGCGTGCCCAGCTCAAAGAGCTGCAAAGGCGGATGGCATCGGCCGTATTTCGCCCGCTGACGTCGCGTGACCGAATGCAGCCGCGCTGGCTGGACGGCCGCCTAACGAGCGCGGTCGCTTCCGAGTTCATCAAGCCTAAC
>JAICMR010000158.1 GCA_025929155.1 Chthoniobacterales bacterium
ATACGGAATCACCGCCCGCCACTGCGCCGCCGTCATCCCGCGCACTGAGACGGACCGCCGCCAGCAGCGTCATGGCCGAGAGCGCAGCGCATGGCCCGCACCTTGCAGATCCGCCGCGAGCACGGGGATTACACGAACTCCGCGAACAACTCTCGCACCGCTTCGTTTCAGAGAAATCTAACATCAGATTGTGCAATTCCTTTTGGAATCCAGTTCGGAGCTAGGATCCTCCGTTGGCAGCGGGAGCCTTACCTGCACGGCGCACTTTCTGGGCGGCTGAACAATGGGCTTCGCTTATCATTGAGAGCGAGATACTGCCGTATCGCCGCAAACGGGACGGTTCCAGAGAATGCGGATCAACTTTGATTTAATCCAACTCTAGGAATTCCGCTCGGACGGCCTTCGCGCCAGCAGTTCCAGGAGTTGTTCGCTCGTCTCCCGGCCTTCTCCGCTGAGACCTCAGTCGTCAGTCCGACTTTATAAGTGCGACGGACTACTTCCCCTCC
This sequence comes from Chthoniobacterales bacterium, assembly GCA_025929155.1. Classification (GTDB taxonomy): domain Bacteria; phylum Verrucomicrobiota; class Verrucomicrobiia; order Chthoniobacterales; family UBA10450; genus Palsa-1392. Next base: position 507 of record JAICMR010000158.1, read on the forward strand.
GGTTAGCCCAAGTCAAAGTGCCCCGAGCGACAACCTTCTTCTCCAAGTGTAGACCTCATCGCTGGCGGCCCCGACTACCTAAAGTAGTCCTGCCCCCAACTCAGCTCTGAATAGCGAGGCCGGGCTTCGGCTGCGGCAGGCAATGTTTTGAATCGTGATGTTTTCAAGCCAGACCAGGAAAGACTGTTCGCAATCCCGTGGTCGTCATCTCGACTGCGATCGCGAGCAGGATCATACCCATAATCCGGGTCATGACTGTCCGCATGGTCTCCGATAGTGCCCGGCCAAAGTAGGACGCGAAATAAAGAACCACCAAGAGCATCGCAATCACGGCGATGATGATCGCGCCCAGCGTAGCGGATTCCTCGAAGCCCTTGGCTTGCCCGGTATAGACGATGGTCGTGGCAATCGTTCCGGGCCCGACGATCATGGGGAAGGCGAGCGGATAAAATGCCAGTGCGTCCAGTTGCGCGAGACGGTCCTTCTCTGCCTCCGACCCGTGATGGGAGGGAACATTTTTCCCGTTCAACATCGACCAAGCGATCTGTGCCAGGACGAGGCCGCCAGCGATGCGGAATTCATCGATCGTGATCCCGAAGAAGCTGATCACCCTTTGCCCGGTAAAGAAGATCACCGCGCAAAGGATCGTCGCGTAAATGGCAACTTTAACCGCCAAGTGGCGTTGCTCAGCGAGCTGCCAATCCGAAGTTAGCGAGAGGAAGAGCGGCAGGATCATGAACGGGTTCATGATGGCAAAAAAGGCGCCAAACGATTCAATGATCAGTTCGTGTTCCATCTCAAATAGAGTAATATGTCGGCAATAAGCCATCGCGCGGGTATTGCTGCGCCCGCTCACGTCGCGCACTTCGCTCAGAATACAAGCAATCTAGTCGGTAGGCACCATCGCGGTAGTAATTGACATCAAAGGTGTCGGCAAGACCTCTGCATTCGTTGGGGGACGAGCGGGTTGGCGCCAGTTCCGGCCTAAGGATAAGCTCGATCAGATGGGCGTGCGACAGAAGCACGCGATGATGGAAATCGAGCCCTGCTAACAGTAAACCAGCGAGCGGTTTTGCCGCAGACGCTTTCGCGGCCATAGCGATCTTAAAATTCAGGCGCAAATTCACACCGTCGCGGCGTTGAAGACACCGCTTAAGACTGGTGGAAACAAGGCGCCAGAGGACGCGTAACTCCTTGCTCCTCGGCTAAAGCGACTTTGACGAAGCGATTAATAATCTTGCGTGATCTCACCAGACGACGCGACCTAGGGAACTCGTGGAGCATTTCGCGGATCGTCGCGAGCTCAATGTTCACGCACTGCTGGGATCGCGGCCTTGGGCAGGTCTCTTGAATTGATCAACCGCCATTTGAAAATGAATCCGCTTGAGCGCTTGGGATTGCCGCAAGAAAAGGCGGGCGTGGTCTCGTTTCTCGGGACCCCGACGGTGGTTGGACAAGGGACAGGTAATCCGGCTAATGGCGGCTTGATCTAGTGCGGGACGAAAGGACTACCAGCAAAAGAGATGTCATTGTCGTACACCCGACTGCCAAACGTTAGCTTATCCGTGTAAAGTTTGCTTGACATGTGTAAAGCTTGCTTTACCATCCGTCTTATGACCGACGCGACCATAAACTCCGATTCAGAACCGAAGCACAGACGCGTTACCACGTGTACTCGCACCGTTGCCGGGCTTCTCTGGCTGGCGGCGGCGACTCTGACCTATCTAATCTCACTATGGCTGTTGAAGCATCATGCCGACTGGCCGCCGGAGGCGCGTATCTCGATTACGCTGGCCCCGCTCCTGCCAGGCGTTCTCTATCTGCGCACTTTGTTCCGATCGTTTTGGGAGATGGATGAGTTGCAGCGTCGGATTCAAATGGAAGCGCTCGCCTTTGCCTCGGTCGGCACAGTTGTCGTGTTGACAGCCACGAACATCTTCGCCGCGGAGGGTGTTCGATTAGTAAGCTATCCGCAGGGTCTTGGAATCGGCGGAGTCTACATGACGATGTTCATCCTTTGGAGCATCGGCGTTTCCATCTCGACATTTCGATACCGGTGAGGAATCAGCTCCGCGAACTTCGCGCCGAGCGGGAATGGTCGCAAAACGACCTTGCCGACCAACTCCGCGTCTCTCGTCAGACGATCAACGCGCTCGAGACCGGAAAATATGATCCCAGCCTGCCGCTGGCGTTCAAGATTGCCCGGCTCTTCAAACTCCCAATTGAGGAAGTCTTTTCCGATAAATGATCGTTCACCAGCGATTACAGGAAAGCGGCAAGAAGCTCGGCGCGGTTGGTAAGGGGTTGCGCCGGAACCGCCGGCCGTTCCAGCTTACGTCCACCTCAACAAGTTGGGAGAACAGCATCCCCGGAGTGAACCCCTAATCGGCGACGATAATAAGCTTCTGACCATCTTCACTTTCGTAACGGTCTGTTGGTCATCGCCTATTACCTGCTCAAGGTTCGAGGCTTGGGGCTTCGGTCAACTTTGGAAGAACGCGAGCAGGTCGGCGTTGATGATGTCGGCGTGAGTCGTGGGCATGCCGTGGGGCAGATCTTTGTATGTTTTCAGCGTGCCATTTTCGAGGAGCTTGGCCGAGAGTGGACCGGCTGCCTGATAGGGAACGATTTGGTCGTCCTCGCTGTGCATCACAAGAACCGGTATCGAGATCTTCTTTAGATCCTCCGTGAAGTCGGTTTGCGAGAACGCCACGACGCCATCATAGCCTGCCTTGGCGCCGCCCATCATGCCTTGGCGCCACCAATTCCAAATGAGAGGCTCGATCGTTTTCACACCAGGGCGGTTGAAGCCGTAGAACGGACCGGCCGGGAGGTCGTAATAGAACTTGGCCCGGTTCGCGGCGATCTGAGCCTGGATATCGTCGAACACCGATTTCGGTGTGCCTAACGGATTCGCCGGAGTCTGCACCATCAACGGCGGGACAGCGCTAATGATGGCCGCCTTTGCCACGTCCTTGTCACCATGGCGGCCGAGATAACGCACCACCTGTCCCCCGCCCGTCGAATGCCCGACGTGAATCGCATCCTTTAGGTTAAGGTGATCGGTCACCGCCTTCAGGTCGTCGGCGTAGTGGTCCATGTCGTGTCCGTCGCTGGTTTGAGTCGAGCGACCATGTCCGCGTCGATCAGTGGCAATAACGCGGAAACCCTTGCTGACGAAAAAAAGCATTTGCGCGTCCCAATCGTCCGCCGAGAGCGGCCATCCGTGGCTAAACACAATCGGCTGTCCGCTTCCCCAGTCCTTATAATAGATCTCGATGTCCTCTCCGTTTTCCCTACCCGCTGTGACGTATGGCATACTGATTTCCTCTCGCTTGAACTGAAGATGGACATGCATCGCCCGAGGCGAGATCCCGTCTCGGCGATTCTGCGCTTCAGCCCTCGCGCGTCAAGTCGCAATTACGTTACGCTCAGTAGTTTATCGAGCGGCAGGGACGCTATCCCAATGTGGGACCTGGATAAGTCAGTAATCAAGACCATTTCCCCCACTTCCGTTTTATGGCTCCTGCCAAAAGATGATTGTTCAGATCCTAGTCCCGCCGCTTACTTTGGGGCCGTCGCCTCGTGAGTCGTGCGCCGAAGAGCGACCAACTGTGCCAAATGGACCTGGCGCTGCATCTGCGTGAGCACCCTGCCCCGAGATTGCACCCAAGTCGCGATTTGCAGCTGGGTGTGTCCCGAAGCGTGCGCACGATTGGCGGCTCCGGATTTTCTCCGCATCTTTTCCGGCTTGATCGCGCAATATTCCCGCCTTTTCCGTTGGCACGTGCTGCGCTATCTCGCGCGCCATCCGCTCCTCGCGGCGCTCAACGTCGCTACGGTTGCGCTCGGCGTGGCGCTTTATCTGGCGATCCAGATTGCCAATGGAAGCGCCGATGGCGCCTTTGAAGCGAGCGTCGATGTCGTCGCCGGCAAAGCGCAACTCGAGGTGACCGCGCCGGCGGGCAATTTGCCGGACCCCCTGCTGCCGCGGATCGCGCACGCGCCGGGTGTCGCCGCGGCGACACCGATCGTTAGGGGTTTTGTTACGCTCCCACAGTTTCCGGGCGAATATCTCGACCTGCTCGGGATTGACATCTTCACCGACGGGCCGTTTCGGACCTTCCAACTGACGGATTTTCAAACGGACAAGTTCGACGTGCAAAAATGGTTGCGCGCGCCACGAATCGTCGCGCTGAGCGAGGAATTGGCACAACGCCATCACCTCCACGCGGGCGATCAGGTTGCGATCCAGATCAATGGCCAGAGCCAAAGCCTAACGATCGGATTCCTTCTCCGGAAGAACGATTCGGCAGTCCCGTTGGATTCGCACTTCGCGGCGATGGACATCGGCTGGGCGCAGGAACTCTTAGGCCGCAGCGGGACGCTCGATTCGGTGTCGCTTCGCCTGACGAACAACGCTGATCCACGGAAAGTGACGGCTGCTTTGCGCCAGATTGTGCCGGCCGACACGACCGTTGCCGCGCCCGCGCAGCGTGGCGAAGCAATTGGCAAGATGCTCGCGGGATTCCAGCTCAACCTCGCGGCGATGAGTCTCGTTTCGCTCCTTGTCGGCATGTTTTTGATCTACAACACGATCGAGGCATCGGTCGTTCGGCGCCGGAACGAGATCGGAATTTTGCGTTCGTTAGGCGCGACGCGCGCGGAGATTCGCTGGCTCTTCCTCGGGGAAGCTGCGGTGCTCGGCGTCCTCGGGATCGCAGCGGGAATGATCGGCGGTTACTTTCTCGCCCGAGCGCTGGTCGGGACGGTAGCGGAGACGATCTCGTCGCTTTATGTGCTCGTGCATGTGCGAGAACTCCAGATCGCGCCGTGGATTTGGATCAGCGCGTTTCTCCTTGGGCTGGGATCGGTGCTGATCGCTGCCTGGCTTCCGGCGCAAGGGGCGGCGGCGAGCGATCCGGTGCAGGCTCTGCACGGCGGGGAGCGCGTCCAATGTTCCACACACTTGTCGCGACGCTGGATTGTCGCCGGGATGCTTTCGTTAGGCGCGGCCGCGGGGCTTTCCTTTCTGGCGTTGAAAACCGGGCCGCCCTGGCTCGGATTCGGCGCGGCTTTTTTTGTGCTCGCGGGTTTTTCCCTCGCTGCGCCGGAAGTCATCGCGCGCTTTAGCCGGCTTCTCGGTTCACGTCTGCATCGGCGGGTCGAGCCGTTCCTGGCCGCGCAGAATCTGGGTCGCGCGCTGCTGCGCAACTCGGTGACGATCGCCTCCCTCGCGGCTGCGGTCGCAATGACTGTGGGCGTCGCTGTAATGGTTTTTTCGTTCCGCCAAACGGTCGCCAGCTGGATCGATC
>JAICMR010000120.1 GCA_025929155.1 Chthoniobacterales bacterium
TCGCCGATCGAAATTTCCGCGTCCACGAGATGCTCAATGACGCGATGATCGATCCCTTCGTAGTGACCGCACAGAACGATGAGATGTTCTTTGGCCGAAAACTCCTGCGCGATCTCCTGGTTAAAACGCCGCCCTTGTGGAGTCATGAGAACGACGGTGCTGGACTCAGTGCGAATCTCTTCGACGGCGGCAAAGATCGGTTCCGGTTTCATAATCATCCCCTGCCCTCCCCCGAAAGGCGCATCATCGACAAGATGATGATTGCCGCCAGTCCACTCGCGCAGATTGCGCACGCCCAGGGCGAGCGCACCTGTCTCCTGAGCGCGGCCGATGATGCTCTCGCCCAGGGGCACCCGACAGACTTCGGGAAAGAGCGTGAGGATATCGACTCGCACGTTCTTAGTGTTCGCCCGGTTCCACCGGCACGATTGGCGCCGGCTCGTTTCGAAATTCCCGATGCCGGATCTTGCCGCCAGCGTAGGCGATGTAACCTCCCAGCGCGAGAACTGCGAATGAAGAGACGAGAGTTACGATCGTTAGGCCCACTGCCAGCTTCGGCCATTTCCACGGGAGCAAAAGCGCCAGCAGAGCCAGCCCTGCGAGAGCGTAGTAGGCCCAGGCAAACTGATCCGCCCGATACATGTGCGCGCGCAGCCAGGCACCGCCCTGAGCATCGGAGAGCGAGAGGACGCGGTCGTACCCAGCTTCGCCAAAGTGCACGACCGGCCAAACAACCGCCGCGCTGAGCAGGATAAGAATGAGTGGCGCGATCTGCGCGGTCCGACTGCGCTGGATCAGGCCGATAATCAAACCAACGATCGCAATCAGCAGTCCGTAAACCGGCAATGGGTTGATCAGAACGTGAACATACTCAGGTTGGCTGAGATCCTGACCAAGAGTAGCGATCATAGTTTGATTAGCGACGAGACTCTTACCGCGAACGGACGAATCCGTCTCACTTTACTTGCCACGACTCCCGAACTTTTCACCGTCGCTCTTCAGTTTTCGTTTCCTTAATTGGACCGTATTTCTTCCAGTCGTAGGCGACGAAATGCCACCACTCGGTTCGCATCCCGTAGAAACCTCCTTCGCGCATGGCGCGCTGGAGGAGCCTAAGATGGAACTTAACGGTGGGATTGGCGCCTTTGTAGTGCAATTTCGCGGCCGGAGTGAACTCATCGAACTTGGTCGGCATCGCGACCTCATCGCCCTTCTCATCGACCAGCGTGGCATCGACCGCCACGCCCCAGGAGTGGAGCGACCCTCGGCCAGCGATCGGATCCGCGACAAAAGAGCCACTCTGGGCCATGCGCCAGAGCGTGAACTGCGCCGCGACCGGCCGGTAGGCGTCCCAGATTTTCAAACCATAATGCCGGGCCTGCAGATATTGCTGCGCACGCCGGAGCCGCGTCGCGGTCGTCGGCCTAACGAGCGCAGGAGTGTCGGAAGGATAAAGCGCCTTTCCCGTGATGTTATTCGGCGTCGCGTAACGCAGCTGGATCCGGATGCTCGGATCGACCTCGCGGATGTTGATGAGGTTATCGTCAGGCGCAGCGGCGAACACCGAGCTGGCCAGGAGCGCGCCTGATGCAAATCCGATAAGGCCGCCCCATTTCACAATAACGGCGCCGGACTCGGCTGGACACGCGCGAGCCGGGCCAGCAGCAGTTGCGCAGCTCCATCGGCCACATTGAAATGCAGGTCCAGGTCCGCGCCGCTTTGGTCGATCTTCGGAGCATCGGCTGCAAGGATGAAATCAGAACCCGGCAGCGCCAGCCAATGCGCGAAATCGGCTTTCACCGCCGCCGCCAGTTTCTTCGCGGCCGCCGCATCGGCCAGCCTAACGAATAAATGAGCTTTCGACGGCTGATCGACCACGATGGCAAAGCCAAGAAGCTGTGCGGCATCGAGCATCTCCGCCGAAAATACCGGCCCAAAGAGCCGCGGCAAATCAGACGGCACACGCGAGGCAAGCCGGAGGGTGCTCTCGGATTCAAGCGCCTGAAACTCCTGAGGGAGCGGATCGTCCACCTTTAAATCCGGCTCCGTTCCAAGGCGCACCTGCACAAGGTGATCGACTTCGCCTAACGAACCGATGGCGAGCGTATTCGGGCCGATCCGCGCTACAGTCACATCGGGCCGATGCCAGACGACCAAACCGCTCACTGTGCTTTTGTCGAAGCTCTCATCCTGCGTGATCGCGCGCAGCACCGGAGCGATCTCGCCGCTCGTTTCGACGAGGACGTATTCGCGCGGTTGGCCGCTGTTCTCGATCACGAGCGCGCGCGTTACCCGGCTCACGTCGCGCGCGAGATCGAGCGATGGCGTGTGCACGGCCGGCCCCAACAGTCCCGTGAAAACCTTGCGCCACGCGTCGGGCTGCGATTTTTGCCAATGTTGGGCGATCGCGCTTTTGTTCAACGCCACGGGATCCACCGAGAAGAGCGTCGCCGAATCCTGCGGCAACCAATCGCGCTTCGCCGGCGACTGCAACGCGACCGGAACCACGATGGCGGCGAGCACGAGGAGCGACACGAGCACGAAATAAAATCTGCGCAGTTCCTGCTTGTCGATCCGGCTGGAAAATTCGCCCAGCTCACGCGTGTGCGCCACCAGGCGATTGACCGTTTCGCGACGACGCTGCACTTCCACCAGTAACTGCTGCGCGGATGGCGGGACGACGCCGGCGCTGGCGAGATGACGCCCAATATTGAGATAAGCCGGGTTCTTTTTCTTCTCGACCGTCTGGTGTTGCTGCCGCACTTCGCGCGCTTCTTCCTGTTGTGCCCGGCTGCTCTCGTTCAAGGCTCGATCGCGCGCCTCGTATTCGGCGCGGACTTTGGCGATGTGACGCTCCGCCTGCGCAAGCTCCGAATCCGCAGCCGCAAGTTTCTCGCGCGCCGCTTTGCAACTTTCCGCGCGGGCAGCGCGCTCTTCGCTCAGCCGCGCCTTTTCGTTAGGCAGATTCGCGCGCTCCGTCGCGATCTTTTGCATGCGCGCATCGCGATCTTCCGGCGGCGGCTCAGCCGCCTGAAGATCGCTCAATTCCTTCAGTAACTTTTCGTCGGCGGCTTCGTTTTCCTGTAGCGCGCGATCAGCCGCCGCGAGCTCTTTCCCGCATCTTTCGGCCGTAGCTTTCGCACTGTCACGGGCTTCGACAAAAGGTCGCTTTTCTTCCTCGAGCCGGGAAACCGCCTCGCGCTGGGAGCGGGAGTTTTCCTGGCGTTGCGCGTCGATTTGCTTGAGCGCTTCCTCGATTTTCGCCGTCCGCAATGCAAACTCGCGCTGCTCCTGCTCGAGCTTGCGCAGCGCGACAATCTCGGCCCGCATTTCGGGGAAATTTGCGGCTTCTTCCATCCCTTCGCGACCCAGTGTGATCTCCGCCTTCTGGAGGAGGCTCTTTTCGCGGCGCAGCGTCATGCGAGTCCGTTGCCGGCGCAGTTTGAGCGTCAGTTCACGGAATCCTGTGGAGATGAAACTCACGCGATGAGCTTACCGCCCGTTCCGGTTTGTCGAAAGGGAGAAGCCCCAAAGTCTTGTCTAGTTTTCCACCTCATGCTGTTTCCAGGCCTGGAGGGAGGCGACGGCACTCTTTCTCCGAAAATGATGACCCTTCTTCTAACCGGCGAGATTTCCGAAATGCACTCCTCAAGATCGCTTTCCGCCAGGGGTTTCGTTTCCTTCGGAATTCTTCAGCTTCGCTCAGAATCACGAGCTTGTGGCACGCCTATTCCTCCGGGCTGGCTAACTTTGCCAGCACACTGAAATCTTCCAAGGTCGTGGTGTCGCCCGTGACAGCTTTTCCAGCTGCTATTTCCTTTAAAAGCCGACGCATGATCTTGCCACTCCGCGTCTTCGGGAGCGCTTCCGCGAAACGGACTTCATCGGGTTTGGCGATCGCGCCAATTTGTTTGCCGACGTGGGCCCGTAACTCTTCTTTCAGGCGCGGGGTCGGTTTCGCGCCGGCTTTTAAAGTTACGAAAACGACCAGACCCTGGCCTTTCAACTCATCCGGGCGGCCAACCGCAGCGGCTTCGCCGACCTTCGCGTGACTCACAAGTGCACTCTCGATTTCCGACGTGCCGAGGCGATGACCCGCGACGTTGAGGACGTCGTCGATCCGGCCAACGATCCAGAAGTAGCCGTCCTTGTCGCGGCGCGCGCCGTCCCCGGTAAAATAGCGACCGGGATACTCGCTCCAGTATTGTTTTCTATAGCGCGCCTGATCGCCGTAAATGCCCCGCAACATCGACGGCCAAGGCCGCCTGACGATTAGCTTTCCACCAACATTCGGTGGGACTTCGTTCCCTTTCGCATCAACGACCGCGGGATCAACTCCGAAGAAAGGCAAGGTGGCGCTGCCCGGTTTTGTCGGAATCGCGCCTGGGAGCGGCGTAATCATAATCACGCCCGTCTCCGTCTGCCACCAGGTGTCGACGATCGGGCAGCGGCCGCCGCCGATCTTGTCGTGATACCACATCCAGGCCTCGGGGTTGATCGGTTCCCCGACCGAACCCAACAATCGTAAGGACGAGAGGTCGTGCTTTTTCACCCATTGATCGCCCCACGTAATAAAGGCGCGGATCGCCGTCGGCGCGGTGTAGAGAATACTGACCGCGTATTCTTCGATGATCCGCCAGAAGCGATCGGGCTCGGGCCAGTTGGGAGCGCCTTCATACATCAAGGTCGTCGCGCCATTCGCGAGCGGGCCATAGATCACATAGCTATGACCGGTAACCCAGCCGACATCGGCGGTGCACCAGTAAACATCTTCCTCCCGCAGATCGAAGACATACTTGGTCGTGACATAGGAACCGACCAGATAGCCGCCGGTGGTGTGCAGAATTCCCTTCGGTTTTCCGGTCGAGCCGCTGGTGTAGAGAATGTAAAGCGGATGCTCGCTCTCGAGCGCGACCGGATCGCATTTCGCGCCCACATATTCCAGCTCGCGATGCCACCAGACGTCACGACCTTCTTCTATGTGTATCTCATTGCCCGCGCGCCGGAAGACGATGACGCGTTTCACGGTTGTCTTACCCGCGAGTGCGGCATCGACATTCTGCTTTAACGGCACAATCGTCCCGCGCCGATAACCGCCGTCCGCCGTGATCACCGCGGTCGCTCCGCAATCGGCAATCCGCCCGCGAATGCTCTCCGCGCTAAACCCGCCAAAGACTACGGAGTGGATCGCACCGATCCGCGCGCAGGCCAGCATGGCGATGGCAGCTTCGGGCACATTCGGCATGTAGATGATGACGCGGTCGCCTTTCTTGATTTTGTTGCGCTTCAAGACGTTCGCGAAACGACAAACGTCGCGATGGAGTTGCTGATAGGTGAAGATGCGCTTTTCTCCCGGCTCACCTTCCCAGATGAGTGCGGCTTTGTTTCGCCTGGGACCGTCCAGGTGCCGATCGAGGCAATTTTCCGAGACGTTCAGTTTGCCGCCGACGAACCATTTTGCGTCGGGCGCCTTCCATTCCAGCACCTTCTTCCACGGAAGCTGCCAAGCCAGCTCCTTCGCCTCGCGCGCCCAAAACCTCTCCGGCTTCTCAATCGACTCGCGATAGAGCTTTCGGTATTCTTCAAAGCTGCCGATCCGTGCCTTTTTCGCAAAGGCGCGGGCCGGCTTGAAGAGACGGTTTTCCTTCAGATGAGACTCGATGTTTTGTTCCATGGCGCGGCAGCATCCTAAGCAGCACGCGCCCCGGCTCAATCCAAAGTTCCGTGCAACGGCAGGTGCGAAGGTGCAGCATTGCCGGGCCAGGGGCCGGCCTAACGACAGTTCGGATCGGCCAGCCGCCAGCCGTTTAACAGCGCGCAACCCTGGCAAAGCTCAAGCCTGCAACCTGATTGCTAGCTGGGCAGCGGAAAAGATACCGTCTCATTCGCGGCGCGATGGTTCGACCAGAATCTCTTCCCATGGAAAGCCAGGGAGCGACAGGCAAATGGAATTGGCGCCAGATCCTCCACTTGCGGCTTCTCTTCAGCAGGATCGAGCCGGGCGATCCGCCACTCTTCGTCCTTGTCGGGTATCTGGTTGTTTTCGTGACCGCGCAAGACGTAAAGCATGCCGTTAACGAAAGTGTGACCGCAAATCTCCGCGCCGACAGCTATCTCGCGTTCTATATTTCCATGCGGATCCAGTTGCAGAACGACTCCTTTATACCATTGACTCAGGTATAACTGTTCTCCATTGAAGCTAAGGTAGGAGCCGGTGAAGTCAGGACAGGCAAACAACCTTCGGAATCCTTCTCCCGGTTTGTAACTATAGACATGGCGGTCATCGTTTAAGCCCTTGCCAACGGTGAAGCGCCACCCGTCGTTCGTTGCAACAGCAGCCCAGACCACTCCGGGCGGGTCAAGCTCTTCGGCGACGCTCCAGTTCTCGGTGTCGATTCTTTGCAGCGTTCCGAGATCGCGCGAACTGATCCACAGTTCCTTCTCCTTCCAGGCCAGCGCCTGCGGAGACACGACCGGCGCGGGATACGTTTTCACATCGGTGATTTCCTGCATCCCGGAATCTACCATGATACCCGTCGCCGCAAACCGGCCCGAGGATGCCTTGGGTGCCACTATTCCGTCACGCCTCAGGCGTGAACAACGAGGGAATGAAGACGTCTGCTGCTGGTCGTTAAGCTCACCTTGGGTTCGGCGCGCCCAGCTAGGTTTTCGGTTCCCGATCGAGAAATTGCAGCAGGTAGGGGAGCAACTGTTTCTTGCGCGAGACCACGCCAACCAGCTCCCATAGGTGCGGCCCGAGGGAGGGAAAATCAATCCGGCGCAGAAATTCCGGCTTCCCGCGGCAGAGCAGGAGCGACACCTGGGTGTTGATATCGGTGACGAGGAGCGCGGCAAAGAACAGGCTTTTCCGACGCTGATGCTCGCCTAACGACTGCAGGAGTGCCTCCTGCTTTTCCGGCAAATGCGAGAAACTGAGCTCCTCGATTTGCGATATGCTGAAACGCACCCCCTGTTCTTCGTATTCCTTGCAATCTGCGATAATGACTTGCTCAGGCGTGAGCGTGAGCAGGGGCGAGCCAACGGAGAAGATTTCTTCGGCGAGCTGAGTCGGGTCAACCCCGGTTATTTCGGTCAACTGCTGCAGGATTCGACGATCGGTTAGCGACGTCGTCGGGGATTTGAGGTTGAGCGTGTCGGAGATCAAGCCGGCCATGAGCAACCCCCCAATGTGACTTGGAATCGGCACGCCGGCCTGTTCGTAACACAGCGCCACAATTGTGCTCGTGGATCCGACCGGGTTATTCCAAAAAAGGATCGGCGCGTCCGTCGCGAGCCCGCCAATCCGGTGGTGGTCGAGAATCTCCACGATTCGCACCTTGTCGGCGCCTTTCACGGCTTGAGAAAACTCGTTGTGATCCACCAAAATCAACTGCCGTTCGGCCCGCTTTAGCAGGTTGCTCTTGGCCAGGATTCCGACCAGCACGCCTTCCTCATCGATGATCGGAAAGACAAACGCCGCGGAATGAGCCGCTTTCTCCCGGACATGCTCAAGCAATGTCTCCGGAGTAAACGTCAGATGCTCCGGTTCCAGCATGCGCCCTACCCGCACCGCGCCGCGCGCCAGATCCAGCGTGATCGCGGTGTCGTGCGGCGAAGTGATGAGAATGACGCCGGCTGCGCGGGCGGCATCCTGGACCGCGGGAGCAACTGCCAGGTTTCCCGTCACGACGATTGCGCGCACGCCCGCCGCAATCGCGAGCCGTTGAATATCTTCGCGGTCGCCAACGAATAGGACAAGTTGCTCAGGCCGCTCCAGGGCCACGCGCGCGGTAAAGGTCTCGGCGTTCATCGCTCCAATCACGAGCACGTATTCCAAGGAATCGTTAGGCAGTTTCCCGGTCAGCACCTTTCCGCCGAAGGTATCGACAATGCAGGAGAGCGACGCGGTGATGCGTCGCGCCGTGTCCGCTTCCTCGCGCGGGGGGAAGAGATAGTGGCTGATCTTGAATCCCGAGAGCAAACCGAGCAGCCGTCTTTTCTTATCGACCACCGGGAGCCCGCGCAAGCGCCGCACCTCGAGAAGATGAATCGCGTCGTAAACCGTCGAGTCCGCCTCCACGCAAATCACGTCGCGCTCCATTACGTCGCTGACGCGGTCCGAGAGATCGCTTAGGAAAACTGGCGGCTCGACCCCGAACTTATGGAGCACGAAATCGATCCGCTCGTTTGTGTGGCCGGCGCGGGCTGCCACAACGTCGGGCGTGCCGGTGACTCGTTTGAGGTGCGCGTAAGCCAGGGCCGAACAAATGGAATCCATGTCGGGGTTGAGATGGCCGATAACGATCGTCTGCATGCGTAATGACTGGAGAGCAGGAAATGGGCGCGCGATTGCTGCCAGCCGGCGAACAAGAAGCCGAAATCCGCGATGCTTGCAACGAATCAGTTCGAGGAGCGAAGCGGTTCGGTGATCGACTTTCCTGCGCTGAAATTTCGAGGAAGAGCGAAAAGTGAAGCGCTTTGGCTGGGCTGATGCACACGCCGAGCGAGAGCTATCTTTTTAACGATATGTCGAAAAAGTCAGTTCCAAAAAGAGAACAAATCTGCGAGAGTCGAAATCGTTCCACCGTCAACCCACGAAAATATATGAAACTCTCAGGACTTGCCCTCTCTCTCTTCCTCGCGACCAGCGTCAGCTCGACCGTTCTCGCTCAGCAGTTCCAAAATGTAACCGCCTCAACTGGTTTGATCCAGGAAGCCAAGAAAAGCTGGGGCGACCCGATCTGGGGTGACATGAATAACGATGGCTACCTCGATCTGATTGTGCCGTGCCATGGCTTGAGCTCTTCCGGCGGTCCGTTCGTTTACCTGAACAACGGGGGCAATAGTTTTACGGACATTCGCGCGACCTGCGGGATCATGCGCGCGTCGGAACTGGACGACGGCGACTGGCACGGCTTTGCCTTTGGGGACTATGATCAGGACGGAAACCTCGATGTTTACATCACCGAAGGCGCGAAGGGCAATCGGGGCGGCACGATCAAGCGCGATCTTCTCTACAAAGGTCATGGCGACGGCACCTTTTCGTATGTCAGTAGTACCGCCGGTATCGTGACCGACATGAACCGCGGACGCGGCCCCTTCTTTGTGGACTATGACAACGACGGGCGCATCGATCTTTTCGTCAAAAACTACGGTGGCACCAACAATCTCTATCGAGGCAACACGGATGGCACATTGAGTCTGGTGGCCGGCGGCGCAGGCCTAGATTTGGCTACGCACGATCGCGATGATGGCAGCATTGATTCGTTTGTTGACTACGATAACGACGGCTTCATGGATGTCATCATCACTGGAGATGCAAACAGCCAGGCTCTCTATCGCAATCAGGGCGGGACTTTTGTTGATGCAACGAGCGCGGCCAACATGGTGCCGCAGAATAACGGGAAGGGCGTCGCTTGGGGCGACTATAACAACGATGGATTCATGGATCTCTTCATCGCCCGCGGTAAACAAGGCAAGCTCGTCCAGGGCACATCGCTCTATCGGAACAATGGCGATGGTACCTTCACCGACGTCACGAATGAAGCGGGAGTGCTGATATTGAAAACATGTTGGAACGGCTCCTGGGGCGATTACGATAACGACGGCTTGCTTGATCTCTACGTCACCGATTCCGGCGACACGGGAATGGGCGTAGGCAATAACAACTTTCTCTTCCACAATAACGGCGACGGTACTTTCACCGACGTCGCGGCTGCGAACGGCGTCGATATGGCGGACGGAACCAGTCTCCACAAGGGAGTTGCCTGGGCCGACTATAACAATGACGGCTTCCTCGATTTGTTGATTAAGGACGGTGTGGCCAGCGGAGAACAGAGCGGTCAGGGCGCCTTCGGACTGCACATCCTTTTTAAGAACCTCGGTAACAGTAACCATTTCATCAAGCTCAACTTGAAAGGGGTTCAATCGAATCTGCATGGAATTGGAGCCCGCGTGAAGGTGGTGACGACCAATGGAACGGTATATGGCCAGAACAATGGCGGCGGCGGAGGGAACAACGATTCCCAGAGCTGTGAGCCGATGCATTTCGGTCTGGGAGCGGCGACCACAGCGAACGTGGTGGTGAACTGGCCAAGCGGTATCGTTGATACACTGACGAACGTTGCAGCCAACTCGACGATCACGCTTACGGAAAATTCGAGCAACCAAACCGCTCCACCCGAAATCACCCGGCAGCCGCGAAACCGTCA
>JAICMR010000124.1 GCA_025929155.1 Chthoniobacterales bacterium
CCACGCGCTCACAGTAGCGGCCACCTTCGTCGCGCTCGGACTGGCGGCCGGATTTCTGGCGCGCGATCGGGTGCAGGGGCTGGTTGTCGCGGTGACCGCGTGGCTCTTCTTCCTTTTTGGTCTCGATTCGCTCGCGCTCGTTTTAGCTCATTTCTCCTTTCTGCAGCGCACGCCCGACCTCTGGGCTGCGCTTCTGATGCTGAATCCTCTCGACGCCTTTCGCATCAACACGCTTTTTGCGCTGGAACGGATCCCGGCGGAAGGCGCGAGCCAAAGCGGCCTAACGAGTCTTTGGCTTGCGCATAGCGGGACATGGTTCGTCATCATCTCCCTGGCGTGGATGATTGGGCTTCTCGGCTTCACCGCGCAGCGGCTGAATCGATGGGAGGAATAGGAATGGCCGCTGCCTTCAAGAGACTCGACCTTCGCCCGCTGATCGCCCGCGGGATCGAGCCGTTTCCTAAGATTCATTCGTCGGTCGATGCGCTCAAGAGAGGCGAGGGATTGACTGTCCTCGTGCCCTTCCTGCCTTCCCCTTTGATTGAGAAGCTCAAGAGCGAAGGCTTCCGCTCACAAGTGCTCCATCAACCGGATGGAACCTGGGCGGTCAGTTTCTGGCGGGACGCTTAGATTATTCATCCGGACTCGTATTGGCTGCAGGCGCAGCGCGTCGATACGCATAGGCTGAAACTATGGATTTGATCGAGTTCATGTCTTAGTTAATGCGGTTATTGACGCTAGGTTCTTCCCCATGAACGCTACCGATTACTTACTTCTCGTCCTGCTCGGCGGCGGCGCCGTTTACGTTGCCTATCGCCTTTTCCTCGGCTACAAAGTCGGGCGGTTGAATGAGTCGAAACCGGGGGAATCCGATTACTCCCGGACGCCGCGTCGCGAGAATGCGATGGCAGATTCGGAGCGCTGATGCGTGGCCCCCTTCTCGCGCGGCCCTCTGGCGACCGTTCCGCGAGAGCCTCGAAGATATTCTAATATTTGGCGCGACTCTCGCCCGCCGTCCGTTAGGATTGACCGGATGGCGATTGCAGGGGCGAGATTTAGACAGCTTATCACCGAGAACACGCTGCGAAGCTGCCAGCTTTTTGTCGGACTACCCGCGTCTGATATTTCAGCGATTGCGGCCTTCACCATCCAGAAGCATCTCGCCAAAGGTGAATATCTCTTCCATGAGGGTTCGCCTTCGGAGGGATTTTACATCGTGCAACGGGGCGGGATCAATGTGCACCGCGAAAGTGCCGCAGGGAAAGAGCAGGTCATTCACCTCTTTCGCCCTGTGGAATCCTTCGCTGAGGCCGCGCTGGCGACGGAAACCGGCTATCCCGCAAACGCCCGCGCGACGGAGGAATCCACCGTTCTGCTTATCCCGAAAGTTGATTTCGTTGAGCTGTTACGCCACCGGCCCGAACTCGCTCTCCGCATGCTCGCGGCCTCGAGCCAGCACCTCCGCGTGCTCGTGGGATTGCTCGACGACCTGACTCTAAAAGACATGGAATGCCGTCTCGCAAACTGGCTGCTGAAACGTTGCCCGCGACCATTGCCGCACGATTCGGTCGTCATTCAGCTTGATCGGACAAAGCGCGTTCTCGCTGCGGAGATGGGCGCAACGAGCGAGACCCTTTCCCGCACTTTGGGGAAATTTCGCGATTCGAAGCTACTTCAGATCAAAGGCAGGATCCTGACCGTGACCAAACCGCGCGCGTTGCAAAAGCTCCTGCAACGGAACCTGGGGGAGTTGTAGTTTTTCCCGCGCCGGCCACTCTCGGGAAGCTTGATCTGAATCAAGGAGAGAACGCGTTCCAGGTCCTACGTTCCAGGGTGAATCGGCTCAGACCTGTGAGATCGAACAGTCCCCTTCCTATAAAAGCTGCTGACGGCTTTGCTCTTCCCGGCGCAAGGTTGCCGGCCTCCAAAATGCCGGGTCACTGGCTGCTCGCGCGACTCGGTAAGCGCGTCCTCCGCCCTGGCGGACTGGAGCTGACACGATCGATGCTCCGCGCGCTCGACATCCGGCCTTCCGATGAAGTCGTGGAATTCGCCCCCGGTCTCGGAGCAACCATGCGCCTCGTGCTGGAGCTTCAGCCGAGTTCTTACACCGGCGTGGAAGAGAATGAAGCCGCGGCCGAGCGGATTGGTAGCACGCTGACGAGCATTCGGCACAAATGTCTCGTCGGCAGCGCATCGCGCACCGCCCTTCCCGATCAGTCAACGACGGTCGTTTTTGGCGAAGCCATGCTGACCATGCAAGGCGCAGCACAGAAGCGCCAGATCGTTCAGGAAGCAGCGCGGATTCTCAAACCAGGAGGCCGCTATGGGATTCACGAGCTGTGCCTCGTTCCGGATGATCTGGACGAGTCGATTAAGCAGGAAATTCAGCGCGCGCTTTCTGAGAGCATTCACATTGGCGCGAGGCCAATCACCGCACGCGATTGGCGCGCCTTGCTGGACGCCGAAGGTTTCAACCCACGTTCGGAAATGCTGCGGCCGATGCGATTACTCGAGCCGACCCGACTGATTCAAGATGAAGGCGTTTCCGGCGCGTTTCGCTTTGCCTGGAACCTTTGTCACGACATCGCAGGCCGGCAGCGGGTCCTGGCCATGCGGCAGATCTTCGCGAAGTATCGGCCACATCTCTCAGCACTAATGCTCGTCGCGATTAAACGCCCCGAACAAAGCCCGGGACACGCTGTTCATCGAGATGAGGAATTCGGAAAGGACGATCACACTCTCGATCGAGCCAGGAGTCAGCAGGATGCAGACTGGCGAAGAGCCCGGTTTTCCTGAAAAGGACGTCGTCATGATAAAACTCAAACGAGTTTACGACGGAGCGGACAGGAACGATGGCTTCCGAATTCTCGTGGACCGGCTCTGGCCGCGCGGCCTAACGAAACAAAAGGCTGCGGTTGATCTTTGGCTAAAGGAGATCGCGCCGAGCACAGAGCTGCGGAAATGGTTCGGGCACGATCCGGAAAAGTGGAAGGAGTTTCGCCGTCGCTACCGGGCTGAACTCAAGAACCATCCCGAAGAGGTGGGACTCATCAAAAGTAAGGCCAGAGAAGGCGAGGTCACTCTTCTGTACGGCGCGCGGGACCAGGAACATAATGAGGCGGTCGTGTTGCAGGAAATATTGGAGAGGTGAATCAAGAGATGCGCCTTTGTCGCGCATGACCTGGAAAACCTCAGTCGGTTTTTAAGCCAGTACCTTCCGCGCCATTCGTTGCCGCAAGCTCGCTTCTGCTTGCGCTGCGCAAATCCCGGCCCTTTCGCTTCCGCGCAGCCGTGGCATATTTCCGTCGAGTCTGTTCCCATGAAACCGCCGCCTCCTTTCGCCCGCGGGAAGAGTGACCACTTCCCGATGGTGGAGGTTTGTTTTCAGGGCGATTTTAGCGATTGGCGTTCCTCCTCCTGGTCCGACGGCGACGACGACTCGCCCGCGCGCCGCTTCAGCCGATTTAACTGCGAACTTCTGCGCGAATCGCAGAGCGAACGTCAGCGCGAGCTGGTAGTTTTTGGCGTGGTCATGGTGCTCTCGGCCTGGCCCGTTCTCTGGATGGTCTGGAGCCTGATCAGCGTCTTGCTCCATGGCCATCTGATGCCTGGCTGACGCGGAACGACCGCCTAACGAGCGTCGGCTTTCACCGCGGATTTCTCCTCGGCTACGGTCGTGCCGGGTTCGCGCGCGAGAAACTCATCGCGGTAACGCGGCGTCGATTCCGGGGCGAAGCCATGACGCATAATGTTTTCGGTCACGATCCGTGGAAGCAGAAATTGCAGCAGGTAGTCGCTCCCGCCGGCTTTCGTGCCACCGCCGCTCATCTTGAATCCACCAAAGGGGTGACGACCGACGACCGCGCCAGTGCAGCTGCGGTTGATGTAAACGTTGCCAGCCACGAGTTCCCCTTTCACCCGCTCAATATTCGCCGGGCTGCGCGAGAAAAATCCGCCGGTCAGCGCGTAATCGGTGCCGTTCGCCACCTCGAGGGCTTCATCGAGATCGCGGACTTTAATGACGCTTAAAACCGGTCCGAAAATTTCTTCCTGCGCGATTTTCGCACTGGGTTTCACGTCGGTAAAAATGGTCGGCGGCACGAAGTAGCCGTCATTAGGCACATTCGTTGCCTGGTAGCCGATCGTCGCCTCCCCTTTCGCGCGCTCGATCGTTTCCAGAATTCGCTGGTGCGCGACATCGTCGATCACCGGCCCGACGGTTATGCCAGGGTCTTCCGGATTTCCGACTCGCAAACTTGCCGCAGCCGCGAGAAGCCGGGCGAGAACGCGATCGTAATTTTCCTCGAGTACGATGAGGCGCGAGAGTGCGGAACACTTCTGTCCCTGATAACCAAAGGCGGAGTAAACGGAATCGACAATCGTTTCATCGAGGTCGGCGTCGGAATCGACAATTGCGGCGTTCTTGCCGCCCATCTCGCAAATGACTCGCTTCAGTTCGCGCTGGCCCGGCTGGGTCTTGCCGGCGGAGTCCCAGATTTTCAAACCCACCTCGCGCGAGCCGGTAAAGGCGATCAGATCGACATCCTTATGTTCGACCAAATGCGCGCCGACCACCGCCCCGTCGCCGTTGAGAAAGTTGAGAACTCCTGCGGGCACGCCGGCTTCTTCAAACACCTCCATCACGAGCGCGCCGCAGATCGCGGACTGTTCGGCCGGTTTCATAATGACGGTATTGCCGGTGACGAGCGCCGCGGAAACCATCCCAGTCAAAATCGCGATCGGAAAATTCCAGGGCGCGATCACGAGCGCGACGCCTCGTCCCCAATAATGTTGATAGTTTTCCTCTCCCGGGACGTGTTGCGTGAGCGTCGGCCGGCCGATGATCCGCATCTGTTGCGCGTAGAAAAGAAGAAAGTCCATCGCCTCGCGAATGTCGCCGTCCGCTTCCGCCCACGGTTTGCCCACTTCGAAAACTTCGATCGCGGAAAGCTCGAAACGGCGGCGTTCCATGATCGCGGCGGCGCGCTCGAGTAATTGCGCGCGATGCTCCACGGAAGTGCGCGACCAGCGGTTGAAAGCAGCCCGTGCAGCCTGCACCGCGCGCTCCGCCTCGGGAATCCCGCCGTCCGCCACTTTTCCGACGATCTCGTCGGGCGCGCTCGGGTTCACGGAATTCATCCACTTGCCGGTCGTGACTTTTTCCCCGCCGAGCGTCATCGGATATTCGCGGCCGAAGCGGGCGCGGACTTCGCGTAGCGCCGTCTTCATTTGTTCCTGCGTCTGGTGATGGACGAAGTTCACGAGCGGCGCGTTTTCGTAGCTATCGCCGGGCGGCGTCTCGCGCGTTTCACCATTGGCGGAGTGATAGTGGCTCGGCTCCATTTCGAGCGGCGGCAGGATGCGCGCGTCCGATGTGATCAGATCATTTGGGTCGCGCAGGAGCTGCGCGGTGGAGAGCTTGTCCGAGAACTTCGCGCGCAGGAATCCCTCGTTCGAAGTGTTTTCGAGCAGCCGCCTGACGAGATAGGACATGCCGGGCAGCAGTTCCCCGACCGGCGAATATTCGCGCACCCGGTAACCCATCTCGACGAGCGCGCGCTTGATCGGGCCGGCCATGCCGTAAAGGAGCTGGAATTCCATTCGGCTCTTGTCGATGCCTAACGAATCCGCGTAAGCCATGGCGTGCGCGATCGAGCGGGCATTGTGCGAACCAAACGCCGACGTGACGATGGACTCGTTCTCGAGCAGAACGCGGCTGCAGACTTCGAAGTTCGCGTCGCTCTCGGGCTTCTGCAGGTAAACCGGGCAGACCCAGCCGTTCTGCGCGGCGATGATCTTCTCATAATCCCAATAAGCGCCTTTCACGAGTCGCACCGCAAACCGCGTCCCGCGCTGCCGGCCCCAATCAATCAGTGTGCGCAGGTCGCGTTCCGAATCACGCAGGTAAGCCTGGATCACGATCCCGCAGCGCGGCCAGTCGCAAAATTCCGAATCGGTCAGGAGCGTTTTGAAAAGCTGGAGGGTGGCGTTCTTATGGGCATAGCTTTCCATGTCGAAATTCACGAAAGCCCCCAGCTCCTTCGCGCGACGCAGGATCGGCCGGAGCTTCGGCACGAGATGTTTCAGCGCTTCATCCGGATCGGCAGGACTCATCTGCGAATAAAAAGCCGAGATCTTGACCGAGAGATTCACGACCGGGAAAAGTTCCGCGTTTTTGCCTAACGGATCGCTCCAGCCGCGCGTCTCGCGCGAGAGCGTCTCAAGCAGTTCCATCGCGCGGGCCGCGTATTCGTCGGCCTCGGCTTCGCTCACGACCGCTTCGCCTAACAAGTCCACCGTGAATCCGATCTTCTGCTTCCGCTTTTCGCGCAGCGTTTTCATGACGTCCTTGCCGTCGCGACCGGCGATGAATTGACGCGCCATCCCGGAAACATTCCGGCGCAGAATGAACGAAGTCAGCCATGGCCAAATCCCGGCGACCTTCAAACCGGTGGGCAACATCGGGACGACGCTGCCGTCCATCTCGTGGAAATATTCGCGCAGATGCTCGACGATATCATCAGAGCGACGGAGTGACGCGAGCACATCAACGAATCGGAACATCTGGACCTTGAAGCGCTCGTCGCGCATCGAGAAAGCCATCATCCGCTGGTAAAACCCAGCTTTACTGAAAATCGATTCCGGGTTGCGGTCCACCAGCTCGAAGATTCGCTCGCCGCGCTGCTCGATTTCCGTTTGCAGAGAA
Source organism: Chthoniobacterales bacterium (assembly GCA_025929155.1). Classification (GTDB taxonomy): domain Bacteria; phylum Verrucomicrobiota; class Verrucomicrobiia; order Chthoniobacterales; family UBA10450; genus Palsa-1392. Next base: position 6,710 of record JAICMR010000124.1, read on the forward strand.
CTCATAGGACCCAAGGATAAAGCTGGCCGCGCGGTTCGGCAAAGCTGGACAGGTTTGGACTCCCTTGGACTGACGATTTATTTCCGCCGCGCACGATCAAAGCCGGCGGCGGTTTCGAATCAAGTCTTGGAACCATCCGCCTATGAAATTGACTGAACGCATCAGGGAAAAAGGGGCCATGGGTTACATCCTTCTCTGGCTGATCGGCATCCCGATTCCCATCCTTCTTGTGATTTTTCTGCTGCGTGGCTGCACGTAGCACCCGGCTGGCAAGATGAGGTGAGTCGCCTGGCGGGGGCGCGCTGAGTGGTTAGATCAGCCGTTCTCGACCAGGCGTTTTTTCTGTTGCCCGTTTGCCCGCCGATGGGACTGCGCTTACGGCTTTCGGCATGCCCATCCGCGAACGCTACGAATTTGCGAGCGACAACACAGCAGCGATTTGCCCTGAAGCCTGGACCGCGCTCGCCGAGGCCAACCGCGACGCGGCGGCCTCCTACGGCGAGGATCGCTGGTCAAAACGCGTCAGCGAGAAGCTTCGCGAACTTTTTGAGACGGATTGCGAGTCATTCTTCGTCTTCAACGGCACAGCCGCCAACTCGCTCGCGCTCGCGCAGCTTTGCCGGCCGTTTCAGAGCGTGCTCTGCCACGAGCACTCGCACATCGAGACTGATGAATGCGGTGCGCCGGAATTTTTTTCCGGAGGCTCGAAGTTGCTCCGGATTGGCGGTGCTAATGGCAAGGTCGATCTGGCGGACGCGAGCCAGGTGCTCGCGCGGCAGCGCGAACTGCATTCGCCCAAACCGCGCGCCCTCAGCCTGACGCAGGCGACGGAGCTTGGGACGGTTTATCGGCCTGACGAGCTCGAGGCGGTTGCGGAATTTGCGAAAAAATACGCGCTCCTCGTGCACATGGATGGTGCGCGTTTCGCGAACGCGATCGCGTCGTTAGGCTGCGCCCCAAAGGAAATTACCTGGAAACGCGGTGTCGAGGTCCTGTCGTTTGGCGGCACGAAAAATGGGCTCGCCGTGGGAGAAATCGTTGTTTTCTTTCGCAAAGAGCTCGCCACGGAATTCGATTACCGCGCCAAACAGGGCGCGCAACTGGCTTCGAAAATGCGCTTCCTCGCCGCGCCCTGGGTTGCGTTGCTCGAGCACGATGTCTGGCTGAAGAATGCCCGGCACGCGAATGCTGCTGCGAAGAAGCTCGCAGACGAATTGAAGGCTGACCTCGCGTTTCCACGCGACGCGAACGCGCTTTTTCTGCGCTTGCGCGACGAGAAAGTGAAGCAGATGCACGGGCGTGGCTGGCACTTTTACAAGTTCATTGAGCCGGATGTTTATCGCCTGATGTGTTCGTGGTCGATCACCGATCAGGATATCGCCGACTTCGTCGCCGATTTTCGAAAACCATAGTCATTCCGGGCGGGCCCACGGATCTCGTTGAACTAATGAGATGCGCGCCAGGCGAATAAGATGCGGTAGGTGCGAGAAGCCTGAACGAAGATCCGTGCAGCGGTCTCTCGCAGAGCCAAGGATTCTTTAGTCCGCTTGCGTTCCCCTAGGAGGACGAGCGATTGAAGGCTGCTACCTCCGCGGCGAAAGTCCGCCTCCATGCCGCCGCGCGACCTGCCGATCTATGAACTCGAACGCGCGCTCCTGGACTCGTTAGGAAGGAATCCGCGTCTCATCCTCCAGGCGCCCACCGGCTCCGGAAAATCGACGCAGGTCCCGCAGATCCTCCTCGATGGGAAGTTACTCGGCGCCGGAGAGGTTATCATCCTGCAGCCACGCCGCCTCGCCGCGCGGCTGCTCGCCAACCGCGTCGCGCAAGAACGTGCCAGTTCGTTAGGCGAGGAAGTCGGTTACCAGATTCGTTTCCAGCGCACCGTCTCCGCGAAAACACGCATTCGTTTCGTGACCGAGGGAATTCTCCTCCGCCAGATGCTTCAGGATCCCGAACTGCGCGGCGTCTCGGCGATTCTTTTCGACGAATTCCACGAGCGTCATCTTTACGGAGACATCACGCTCGCGCGCGCACTGCAACTTCAGGAAACGAAGCGGCCGGACCTGCTTCTCGTTGTCATGTCCGCGACACTCGAATCGAACAAGCTGGAACAATACCTGGCTCCCTGCCCAGTCCTGACTTCGAGCGGACGGACCCATCCGGTCGAGATCGAATACCTCACAAAACCGGTGAGGGCCGAGCACTACCCGCTTTGGGATTTGGCCACCGACGAACTCGAGCGACTCGCCCCGCAGACGGAAGGCGACGCGCTCATATTCATGCCGGGGAAATACGAAATCACCCGCACGGTTTCCGCGATCCGCGCTTCTCGGGTCAGCGACCGGTTCGTGGCGCTCCCGCTTTACAGCGAGCTTCCGCCTAACGAACAGGACGCTGCGATCGCGCCTAACGAGAAGCGCAAGGCGATCGTCGCGACAAACGTTGCGGAAACTTCCCTCACGATTGAAGGCGTGCGCCTCGTCATCGACAGCGGGCTGGCCCGGATTGCGCGCTTCGATCCACGCCGCGGTATCAATACGCTTTTCATTGAGAAGATCAGCCGCGCTTCCGCCGAGCAGCGTGCCGGCCGCGCCGGCCGGACGGCACCGGGCCATTGCCTCCGGCTTTGGACGGAACGCGAACAGGTCGAGCGCGCACCCCAGGAGTTGCCGGAGGTTAAGCGGCTCGATCTCGCTGAGGTCGTCCTGACGTTGAAAGCCAGCGGCATCGATGACATCACCGCTTTTCGCTGGCTCGAATCGCCCGAGCCGAAAGCGCTCGAAAATGCCGAGCAACTCCTGACCGATCTCGGCGCGCTGGAAAGCGCGCACGAGGCGCATGCGCTCCGCGGCGCGCTGATCACCTCGTTAGGCCGTCGTCTGCTCGCGTTTCCGGTCCATCCGCGTTATGCGCGGATGCTGCTCGCGGCGGAGGCGGAAGGTTGCGTCCGCGCGATTGCCCTGATCTCCGCGCTCACCCAGGGCCGCAGTTTGCTCCGACGCGCCGATGGCAAACAGATGCGCAGCGATCGGGAAGATCTTCTCGGAAGCGAGGACGAATCCGACCTCTTCGTTTTGCTGCGCGCCTTCCGCTTCGCGGAAAGCAATCATTTTGACGCGCGGCGTTGCATGTCGTTAGGCGTGCATGCCGGCGCGGCCCGCGAGGCGGCGCAACTTTGGGAACAATTTCTCGCGATCGC
>JAICMR010000068.1 GCA_025929155.1 Chthoniobacterales bacterium
CGACTTCCTCCGCGCCGATTACCAACACGCGGTCGAGTTCCAAATTCGCGAGCAGATCCTCCGCCATTTTCAGCGCCAACAAGCCAACTGCGCCGTCTCCAACCAGCGTGTAGGTTGCGCCGGTGATGCCGAGGATCGCGGCGAGATGACTCGCTGGCGCATTGAATACCGTTTCGGGAAAAAGCAGTGGACTCGCCGCCTGCGCACCCGTTTTCACGATCTCGTGATAGAAGCGCTTCGTGTAGATCACGCCGCCATTCGAGATCGCGAAGACGAGCGCCGTCCGCGCCGCGGCGCCGGCATCGAACTTAACTCCGGCGTCCCTCAGCGCCGCGAGTCCCGCAACAACCGCGAAGCGCGAAATCGCGCTGGAGCGCCGGAGTCGCGGCTGACGCGCTGCTTCCGCCATCGCCTCGGCCGGCACGCGGTAGGCGCGCGCTTCTTTTTTGCCTAACGATTTTCCTAACGAGACGGGCTCGGATGTTTTGCCCGCGCGCAGCTTTTCCCAAACGCCGTCGAGCGTGCTTCCAAGTGGCGTCACCCAACCGAGGCCGGCCAGGTGGACACTCATTCGGCGGCGAATTTCTCGAGCACGATGCTCGCGTTCGTGCCGCCGAACCCAAAGGAGTTGGAAAGAGCCACGCGCGGCGAGGCCCGGCGCGGCTCGTTCGCCACGATGTTGAGCGCAAGCTCGGCATCAGGGGCGCGGAAGTTGATGTTCGGCGGCAGAATTTGTTCGCGCAACGCGAGCAACGTAATGACCGCTTCGATTGCGCCGGCCGCGCCTAACGAATGCCCCATCATTCCCTTGGTCGAACTCACCGGCACCGGCCCAAACAGTTCTGCGATCGCGCGTCCTTCCGCGGCATCGTTGAAAGGCGTCGCCGTCCCATGCGCGTTGATGTAATCGACGTCGTGAGGCGCGCGATCCGCTCGCGCGAGCGCGCGCTCCATCGCCTTGCGCGGTCCGATCCCACTCGGATGCGGCTGTGTGAGATGATGGTTATCGGTCGAGATGCCGTAACCGGTCATTTCCGCAAGGATGTCCGCGCCGCGGGCCTGCGCCGTCTCGAAATTTTCGAGCGCCAGAACCGCGGCGCCTTCGCCGAGCACAAGGCCCGTCCGTGCGCTATCAAAGGGACGGCATTTTTCGGGTGTAGAAGCTTGCAGTGAATCGAAGCCGACGAAAACCAGCTCCGAAAGCGCGTCGAACCCGGCGGCCAACACACGCGCGTAGCGTCCGGAGCGAATGCACTCAAATCCGTGTCCCAGCGCGTTGGTGCCGGAGGCGCAGGCATTCGCGATCACCTGGCAGGGGGCGTCGAGGTCGAAGGCCGCAAGCGCGTCGATCGCAGGTTTTTGGGGAGCGTAATTTGCAATCCAGGTTGGCAGCTTGCGCCTGCTGGCATCCGCACTTTGGAGCGCGCGATAATATTGCTCTCCAAAACTCATCCCGCCGCTCGTCGTGCCTACAACCATGAGATCGGGCTGGTAGCCGGGCGCCTGCGTCAGCGCTTCGCGGAGCGCAAGAATCATCATGCGCGAGACACGATGGAGCCGCCGGGACTTTCGATCATCGTTAGGCAAAGCTTTTTCCAGCCAGTCATCCGGCACCTGGCCGGCGGTTGTGCAGCGGGTCTCATCGACCGGAAACCGAGTGACTGGTGTGACGCAATCGCGCCCCGCAAGCAACGTCGCCAGGGTAGCGGCGAGGCCGGAGCCGAGTGGACTCACGACTCCAGCCGCCGTGATCGCGACGCGGTGGTGAGGTTGGTGCAGTGTGGCCATCGGGCACGCGTAGTTTAACTCCCGATGTGGTAAATTCTAGCCCATGTCATGCTGACCTGAGGACGAACACGGAGCTGAAGGAGCCGGTAGAGTTTCGCGAAGGATGCCCGACTTAATCTGCACACGGTAGGTCTTCGCGACCGCTCACCCGGATCTTTCGAATTCGCTACGCAAAACCTAGGATGACGACATTCTTTAGAGCGCGTTTCTTCGACGGCGTTCTTTTGCCTTCGGCGCCGGGGTTGGGTTGCTTGGATGGCTGAGTTTTAGACGCCTTTTCCATGCCCCGCTTTCTGCTTGCGCGCCTCTCTATTCGACCTTACATAGCCGCCAGAAATAGCAGCCCGGGAAGTTGGTGAATCGACAGTTGAGTTTTCAGTGACGATTTGAAATCCGATGAGCGGGAACAGTGACCAGGCAGCGTTTCCACAAATAAATAGACAGACTCAGATGGGCACCAAACTCTACGTAGGAAATCTTTCCTTCAACACGACGGAAACCGATCTCCAGGATCTCTTCGCGCAAGCCGGCGAAGTCTCAGAAGTTACCCTCATGCAGGACAAATTCACCGGGAAATCCCGTGGCTTTGCCTTCGTCACGATGGGCAATGAAGCCGATGCACAAAAAGCGATCACCGAATTCAATGGTAAGACTGTTGAAGGCCGGCCGCTGACGGTGAACGAAGCGCGTCCGCGCGAAGCGCGTCCGGGTGGCGGTGGCGGCGGCGGAGGTCGCGGCTACGGCGGCGGTGGCGGCGGCTACGGTGGTGGTGGCGGCGGCGGCTACGGCGGCGGTGGCGGTGGCTACGGCGGCGGTGGTGGCGGCGGACGCCGCGACAATGGCGGCGGTGGGCGTCGCGGACGCTAACCGAGCCTAACGAACCAAGCTTTAACGAAAGCGCTCCGGGAAACCGGGGCGCTTTTTTGTTGCCCGGCAAAGCCAACCGCGCCGCGGGCGAAAGTCGAATCTTGAACAAGGGGTCGGCCAGAAGCCGGTTCCGAAAAAACCTATGGCTAAGAAATCCACCTCAAAGAAAACCGTTCCCGGCACCGATGAAACCATCGCCATTCCGGCAGTCAGTAAAACCACCGCGGGAGCCGCCACCGGCGCGGTCGTCGGCGCGGTTGCGGGGCCGATCGGGGCCGTAGTGGGCGGCGTGGTCGGCGCGGTCATGGGCAAGCGAGCGGAGCAGGGCCAGCCCGTGCTCAAGCAGGTGAAAGGCACCGCGCGAGAGGCCGTGAGCGGCGCGCAGACTGCGGCCAAAACCGTGCGGTCCACCGTTCGCGCGGCGAAGAAGACCAGTCTCTTCGGCGGCCGGAAAAGCGGCGGCCGGAAAAGCAGCGGCGCAAAAAAGAAGTCGCCGGCGCCCAAATCTACCGCGCGCAGCGCGCAGAAGAAAACCACCTCCGCCAAAGCCAGCAAAAAGTCCGCGAAGAAATCAGCCAGAGCCCCCCGCAAAACCGCTCGCGCTGCGAAGAAGAACGTGCGCTCGGCTTCCCGGCGCAAGACGCGCCGTTAGGCGCGTCCGCGCTCCTTTTTTAGCGGTGATCCCGCGCGCAACGATGCGGTTGCGCCCGCCACAGTCGCCTTGCGCAGCGAGACGCGACGAAATTCAGCCGCGCAGTTGGAGGCGAGAAATTGCTTACGATGCCGCGCTACTGAACATTTCTCCAAGCTCCTCTCCGCGACGGTCCTTGTTCTTCTCCCGGTTTCGCTTGGTCGCAGGTGCACTGCTTGCTTGATCCGCCTGTTTTCGGGGTGGACGGGTATGGCGTGGGCGCCGCGATCGCGGCCGACTTCAATGGCGATGGCCTGCCGAGGTCGCAGCGACCGGGGATTCGGGGGAGCACCCTGGATGTATTGCTCAATAACAGCGACGGGACATTTCGGACGCTGCATGCATTCGATGCTGGCATCAGTCCTCCTCGTCCGGCGGCGGGGGCTGGAGCGCCGTCCGACGAAACGTTTGTGCTAAACGGTCGGAAACGAAAACGCAGAACGTCAATCCGGCCATCAGCGAGGCCTTCGCGCTCGGAAAAAGGGCGAAGCTGGAGCCTCCGGGCGTCCATGGATCGGCGAGCGATCGCCGAATCTCGTCACGATCGGCCGTGGCCGCGGAAAGATCGAAAAGTCAAGGCGTCGGGCGGGCGGGGCGTCGTCTCCGGTGGGTTCAGGATCGATGGGCCTAAGGTTTCTGGATTCTCTCGCACAACCCCGCGTTCTGGCCACGCGGGGTTTTTGCTTTCCGGGAACCGGCTTTTCGTCAGCCGAGCAACTCGTAGGAGAGAACGCTCAGGCAGTAGATCGCCGCTGTCTCCACCCGCAGGATGATCGGGCCGAGGGTAAGCGGCGCGCAGCCGTGCGAGCGCGCGAGCGCGATCTCGGCCGGGGTGAAGTCCCCCTCGGGGCCGATCATCATGAGGACGCAACTTGGGCGGACGGGCGCTTCGGAAAGCAGTTCCTTCAGGTGGCGCGCGCCCGGCTGGAGCGAGCCGATGAGCCGCAGGTCGTAGGCGGCCGCGTTGGCGAGGAACGCCTCCGGGGTGAGCGGGGTGTGCACCGTCGGGAGCCAGTTCTGCCCGCACTGTTTCGCGGCCTCGATCGCCACCTGCTGCCATTTCGCCTGTTTCTGCGCCGCGCTCTCCGGGTCGAGCTGCACCACGGTGCGCGCGGAGAGGAGCGGGAAGATCTCGGCCGCGCCGATCTCGACGGCTTTCTGCACGATCAGGTCCATGTTTTTTCCCTTGGGGATGGCCTGCGCAAGTACGATCCGGCAGCGCAGCGGCTCGCTGAAGGTGTCAGTCACAATGCGAAAACGAACCAGCGCGGTTGCGGTCGTCTCAATGGCGACAGTGGCCTCGCGCCCCTGGCCATCGAAAACCACGGCGCGAGCGCCCGGACTGAGCCGAAGCACACTGCGGGCGTGGTGCGCTTCAGCACCGGTCAGGGCAGCGCTGGCCCAATCGTTAGGCGGAAGATAGAAGCGGTGCATCAGAAAGAATGGCCGAGCAAGGCAGGAACCAGATGAATTCAGACATAGAGGAAAGAGGGGCAAAAGATCGAAGCGTTAATCAAACGCCGGATCGTTAGGCGAAGAGCGAGCGTCGGAATCAGAAGCTCTTACCTGCCTTCCTCAGCGACTCCGCTCGCCTAACGAAAAAATTCCTTGGCCCGTTCGAAGAAGCTTTTGCCTAACGGACTATTTTCCTGGCCGCAGAGCGCCTGGAATTCCTCGAGCTTCTGACGTTGCTCGGCATTGAGGTCGGTCGGTACTTCCACGAGGAGCCGGGCGTAAAGATCGCCCCGGTCGCGCCCGTTCACGTGCACGATGCCTTTGCCGCGGAGTTTGAAGCTCTGGCCGCTCTGCGTGCCGGCTGGCACTTTCAGGCTCGCTTTCCCTTCCAGCGTCGGCACCGGGACTTCGCCGCCTAACGCCGCCGTGGAAAATGAGATTGGAACTTCGCAGAAGAGATTATCCTCCTCCCGCTGAAAGATCGCGTGTTCCTGCACATGGATCACGACGTAGAGGTCGCCCTGTTCGCCACCGCGCACGCCGGCCTCGCCATTGCGTGAGGAACGGAGACGCGATCCGTGCGCGATCCCGGCTGGGATCTTTATCTTGATCCGGCTGCTCTTCTCGACCCGGCCTTCGCCTTCGCAGACGCGGCATGGTTTCTCGATGATCTCGCCGAGGCCACGGCAACGCGGGCAGGTTTGTGAAACCTGGAAAAAACCGCGCGCGCTGATCACCTGACCGCGACCGTGGCACATCGTGCAGGTGACCGTGCGCGAGCCTGGTGTCGCTCCGGTGCCATGACATGTGTCGCAGGCATCGAGCTTGCGGACTTCTATCTCTTTCTCGACGCCGAACGCGGCTTCCTCGAGCGAAATCTGCATGTCATAGCGCAAGTCGCTTCCGCGCTGGGTGCCGTCGCGACCCGCTTGCGCTTGCGCCCCGCCGCCAAAGAAGGTCTCGAAAATCCCACCAGCGCCAGTGCCGCCGCTGAAGACTTCGCGAAAGATGTCGAACGGATCGTGGAAACCGCCGCGTCCGCCGCCCACTCCACCCTGGGCAAAAGCGGCGTGCCCGTAGCGGTCGTAGGCGGCGCGTTTCTGCTCGTCGATCAGAACGTCGTAGGCTTCGCCGAGTTCCTTAAACTTCTCCTCGGCCTCTGGATCGTCGGGGTTCTTATCGGGATGATATTTTACCGCAAGCTTGCGGTACGCGCGCTTGATCTCGTCGCCGGACGAATTTCGCTCGACGCTCAGGACTTCATAGTAGTCACGCTTGGTGGTGGCCATGTAGTAAAAAAATTGCTGCGCTTGTTCCTCTTCGCTAATCGATTGAATGAGGAGCAGAAGGGAGGAGCTTTATGCAGGCGGACCGCTGGAAACGACGACGGTTGAAGGCCGCAAGAGCCGATCTTTCAGCTTGTAACCCCTGCGCATTTGCCTCACGACCGTCCCTTCGGGCACGGTTGCACTCGGCTCGTTTGCGATCGCTTCGTGCAGGTTGGGATCGAACGGCTGGCCTTCCGCATCGATCGGAGCCAGCCCAATGTCGCCCACGAAATCCTGCAGTTGTTTCAGCACCATCCCCATGCCAGCGAGGATGGGTGAATTTGGGTTGTCGTTCTTCGCCGCGGTCAGCCCCAGCTCGAAATTATCCATGATCGCAACGAGGCGCTCGAGGAGAGAGCTGTTCGCATACTTGATCGCCTCTTCCTTCTCGCGCGCTGCGCGCTTTTTGAAGTTATCAAAGTCAGCCTGGCTGCGGAGCGCGAGGTCGCGAAAGCGCTCGAGGTCGGCCTGGAGGCCGCTGCCATCATCGCCCCCAAGGGAAGCGGCGTCGTTCGGCTGGTTTTCTGAATTTGAGGCTTCGTTAGGCGCATCGTCGCCCGTCACTTCGACTCTGCGCGCTTGGGTTTCGGGGCTGTTTTTCATGTTTTGCGGATTACGATTAGAGTGATGTCGTCGTTCTGCGGGTGGCCGCCAGCGAAATTGCGAACATCGGCAGTGAGCCGCGCGATCACCCCTGCGGCGCCCTCCTGGGCGCTGGCCTGGACCGAACAGATCATTCTTTCGCGTCCAAATTCCTCGCCTTCTCCGTTGAGCGCCTCGGTCACGCCGTCGGTGTAAAGCACCAGGCAATCATTGGCTTCGAGGGGGACGGAAACGTCGGCCGTAATCCTATCGAAGACGTCGCCGCTGTCAATGCCGAGGGCCATGCCTGGCGGTTTCAGCAGGCTCATTTCGCCGGTGGCGGAACGATACAATAGAGGCGCATCGTGGCCTCCCCGGCAGAGCGTCACGCTCGCCTTCTCGCGGTCGAGAATCAGGTAAGCCATGCTGATGAACATGTCCTCTTTGATGTCGGGATAAAGCTGGCGATTCACTTTGTGCAGGACCTCGGCAGGCGAGTGGTTCTCGCGTGCTTCGGCGCGGAGCACACTTCGGCAGATAGCCATAATGAGCGAAGCCGGCACCCCCTTGCCGGAGACGTCGGCAATCACGACTCCGAGCCGGTCTCCGTCGATCTGGATGTAATCGAAATAATCGCCGCTCACCTGGCTCGCAGGGATGTTCACGCCAGCGATGTCGAAACCGTTGATGGTTGGCGATTCCGCAGGGAGCAGGATCCGCTGGATGTCCCGGGCGATCTGCAGGTCGTGATCGAGTCGCTTCTTCTCGTTCGCTTCCGAATAGATGATGGCGTTGTAAAGGGCGAAGGCCGATTGCTCAGAGATTGATTTGAACACGACGAAGTCGCTGGCGGAAAACGATGCGCTCTTTGGACCGTTCGCGACCGCGAGCACGCCCAGATTTTGCCGCCCGTAGAGCAGCGGAGTCACCATGACCGAGGAAGTGCCCAACGCGGAGTTGCGCAGCTTCGAGAGCTCGGGCGCGTCAGCGAGGTCTTGCAGCAAAACAGCCTCGCCATTCGTCCAGACGCGCCCGACCAGACCCTGTCCGGCTTCGATTGGGTGAGAGCGCAAATAGCTTTCCAGCGCGATCGGCGTCGTCGCCGCCTGTTGTAAAATCCGATCAGGCACTTCGAGCAGGGGCGGGCAGCCTTTCGAGACGAAAGCGGGAGTGAGCCGCTGCCCGGTCCGATCGACCATGTAGAGCGCGCCGCCGTGTGCGTCCAGGATGCGGACGGAACTCTCCACGATCAACCGATGCAGATCATGGGGGCGAATGACGTCGCGAAAGGCTTCGCCTAATCCGTGGAGAAAATCGAAGACCAGATTTTCCTCGACCTGGATTTCCTCCTTCGAACGCTCGAGCGCGCGAATCCGCCAGCGTTGCCGCTGATATGTGATGAGCCAGCTCGCGAGCGCAGCGATGAGCAACCCGAAAAGGAGAAGACGCATGGAGCCAGGACCGCTTTAGTTCGCCGGGCTCTCTTGATGGAGATCTTGCTTGAGATATTCGAGAACGTCTTTGAACCGAGTAACATTTTCCGGCGCCGCCCGGCAAAGCGCCTCGTGCGCGGCCAGCATTGTTCCCGCTTGCTCACGCTTTTGCGTTTCACCCTCCGCCGTCGAGCCTTTTTTCGAGAGCAACTGGCATTGCGGCGCGGCCGCGCCGTTCGCATGAATATCGAAGATCTGGTCGAGCCCGAGCCCCGAAAGCAGGTCCCGGCTGCGTTCGCCGCAGTGCACCACATGGAGTCGCCCCTGGCCGAGTTCTTTCAAGCGCAGAGCCATTCCGGCCATCGTCCCCATGAAAGTGGAATCCATCATCGCGCAATCCTGCAAGTCGAAGACGAACTCGCGGTAGCCCTTATTCACCATGGCCCGGGCAAAATCCTTCAGCCCGCCGCTGTTCAGAAAACTGCCGCGGCCGGCCACTCGCACCCACACGGCAGGGCCGTTGACGCCTACTTGGATCGAAGACTCCACGACATCCTAAAGGTAATTTTTTGCGGGAGAACTGTCAACCGGGGCACACTCCGAAGAGATGCGTGGTGAGGAATTCCGCGACCTGAAAAGGCGCTGGCGCAGCGGTTTGCAAATCCTTCAGGTTGACCGGTCTACTCCCAAAGATAGGATCTGTTCTGCGCCACGATCCGGCCGTTCACTATCAGAGATACCCGCCACGCAATTACTCGTCCGTCATCGATAAAGTCATCCCCAATGATCGTAAAGACGGTCCGGGTCGTCCCTTGCGCTCGATGGTAAGTAACCTCGCGCGCCTGGGCAAACGCGTGCAGTTTTTCCTGCCGATACTCAAAGCGAACTGACACGTCGGCCGGACGCTTCGAGCGCCAGAAGATGGTGTAGTAATTCCCGAATCGCTGCCGCACATCGAGTGAAGTGACCGCGCCGTAGGAGCGGTAATATCTCTCAAATCCGACTGACGCGTCCACGTTGGCGACCGGTTTCTCAGCCGGGTTAAAAAAAAACTGAATGATCTTCCGAAAAGAAAAATTCGGATCGAGCGCGACTGGGAGCGGCGCGAGATGCTCGACCTGGCGCGGGTGTGGCTGCGGCGCGCTCGCGCATCCGGCGATGGCGAAACAAAAAAGAGCCAACAGCGGGGACTTCACGACGCGAGGAGGTAACGAGAAGTGCGCCCGGTGTCAATTGTCCATCGTTAGTCCTGCGCTTTCGCTTACACTTACATCAAACGCAGTGTAGCCCGCGCCGTCGCTAACCAACCGCGCGGGAGAGCGGCTCCGCGGCCGGATTCAGTTCGGGGAGTGTCAGTGGAAGTGCAGGATGAAAGAGGAAGCAGACGCGAGTGACGTTCGCGCGGCCGCAATGAACAGCTATTTTTCCGGCCGTGGTAGAGGTCCAATACGAGCGCGGAGTTTACTTGCCTAACGAGCGCATCTGGCTCGACCCGTGGGACCCGAAACCGTTTGCCTTCGTCTCGCACGCGCACAGCGATCACATCGCCGCACATGAGGAAATTATCGTCTCCGAGCGAACCGCGCGCCTGATGCAGGCACGGTTGCCGGGCGCGCGCAACGAACATGTCCTGGTCTTTGGAGAGGCGACGGAGGTTCACGGACTTCGGGTCACGCTCCTGCCGGCCGGCCACATTTTTGGCTCTGCCCAATTCTTCCTCGAAGGAGACGCCGGAACATTGCTTTACACGGGCGACTTTAAGTTGCGCGCAGGGCGTTCCGCCGAAGCGGCCGAGTGGAAACAGGCAGACACGCTGATCATGGAGACGACCTATGGTCTGCCGCGTTATCGCCTCCCGCCGACGGATCTGGTGGTGCAACAGATCGTCGCTTTTTGCCGGGAGGCGCTCGAGGACGGCGCCACTCCGGTCTTGTTAGGCTATTCGTTAGGCAAAGCCCAGGAAATCCTCTGCTCGCTCGCCGAAGCAAATCTTCAGCCGATGCTCCACGGCTCCGTCTATCGCATGACGCGCATTTACGAACAATTCGGCCAGTCCTTCTGCCACTACGAACGCTACGATCCAGCCGCGACCGAGGGAAAGGTCCTGATCTGCCCGCCGAGCGCCAATCGTTCGCGCATGATCCAGCGGATCAAAAACAAGCGTGTCGCAATGATCAGCGGCTGGGCGGTCGAGCCGAACGCGATCTATCGTTACCAGGTTGACGCTGCCTTTCCCCTCTCCGACCACGCCGATTACACCGATCTCCTGCGTTACGTCGAGCTGGTGCAACCGAAGCGTGTCCTGACGTTACATGGCTTCGCTGCGGAATTCGCGCGTGACCTGCGCGACCGCGGGTTTGAAGCTTGGGCACTCAACCAGCAAAGCCAGCTTGAGCTCACCCTCCCGGTGGTACCGGCGGACTTCGTCATTCGGAGCGAAGCCGAGAAATCCCATGACCGAACAAGGAGCATTGATTCGGAATTCCGAATCTTCGCCGAGCTTGGAGAACGAATCGCCGCCACTCCCGCGAAGCTCGAAAAAATCCGGCTGTTATCCGAGTATCTCCGCAGCCTAACGAGTGAGCAGCTTGCGTTTGCCGCGATTTTCCTTACTGGGAAACCGTTCGCGCAAACCGATCAGCGGACTCTGCAAACCGGTTGGGCCGTGATCTACCGCGCGCTCCTCGGCGCGAGCGGTCGCGGCAACGCCGAACTCCGCCGCATCTCAAGCAACCACGGCGACGCCAGCAAGACGGCCTGCGAAGCGCTCGAAGGCCGCACCGCGCCGGAATCCTTTTCGTTAGGCGAAGCGCGGACTCTTTTCGAGGAGCTCCATCGCGTGCGCGGCCCGATCGGCAAAACCGAAATCCTGCAGGCGCGGCTTGCGAAACTTTCGCCGCTCGAGGCGCAATACGTTGTCAAAATACTGACGGGCGATCTTCGGATCGGGCTGCGCGAAGGCTTGGTCGAGGAAGCAATTGCGCGCGCTTTCAACGGGCCCCTCGACGAGGTGAAGGAGGCGCACATGCTTCTCGGTGACATCGGCCAAACCGCGCGCCTCGCGGCGGCCGGGCGACTGTCTGACGCCGAGCTGACTCTGTTCCGACCAATCAAGTGTATGCTCGCCAGCCCCGAGCCGACCGCGGAAGCGATCTGGGCGCGCTTCCCCGCTGAATCGCCTAACGAGTCTATTGTTTACGTCGAGGACAAGTTCGACGGCATTCGTGCCCAACTGCATCGCAGCGGAGAGCGGGCGGAAATCTACTCGCGCGACCTGCGTCGGGTGACCGCGCAGTTCCCTGAACTGGCGGAGCGCGCTCGCGACCTCTCGGACGAGGTCATTCTCGATGGCGAGATCATGGCTTTCGATCATGGGAAAAAGCTGACTTTTTTCGATTTGCAAAAGCGGCTCGGCCGCAAAAACGAAGGTACGGATTTATTCGCCACGGCCTCCGCCGATGTGCCGGTTGTTTTCGTCGCCTTTGACTTGCTTTGGCTGAACGGGCGTTCGCTCTTAAGAACGTCGCTGCGGGAAAGACGTGAATTCCTCCGTGGCCTAACGATGCCAAAACAATTCCAAGTCGTTGAAGTCTCTCCGGCAAGGTCGGCGGACGAAGTCGAGGAGGCGTTCCAGCAGGCGCGGCGTCGTCTGAACGAAGGCCTCATGATCAAAGATCCCGAGAGTCCATACACGCCGGGCCGGCGGGGGATGTCGTGGTTCAAGCTGAAGAAGGAGCTCGCGACTCTCGATGTGGTGGTCGTCGCGGCCGAACTCGGCCATGGAAAACGCAATCATGTTTTGAGCGATTACACCTTTGCGGTGCGCGATGACGCGACCGGCAAACTCCTCCCCATCGGCAAAGCTTACAGTGGGTTGACTGATGTGGAGATCGCGGAGCTGACGGAACATTTCCGGCGGAACACGATCAACGATCGCGGGCGTTACCTGGAAGTGAAACCGGACATCGTAATCGAGATCGCTTTCGACTCAATCCAGCCGAGCACGCGCCACGCCAGTGGGCTGGCGCTCCGCTTTCCGCGGATCAAAGCGATCCGCCGCGACAAGACTCCGGAGGCAATCGATACGCTGGCTTACGCACGCAAGCTATCGGAGGAGGCTCGTTAGCCTGCCACCAGCATCTGTCACAACAAGTCCGCCTAACGAACGAAACGCTTCCTGGCTTTTGCTTCGGATGCGTTAGGGCTGGGTCGGTTGGGGGCTGGAGCGACGGCCGTGACGCGGCGAGGGGACAGGCGTCGCGGTCGCAGAAGCCTCCGGCGTGGCACCTTCTGCTCTCGGAGTCGGTGTGACTCCCTGTCGTCGCTGTTTCCGGCGTTCCTGGCGCTGCTCCATCATCCGTTGCCGTCTCGCGTCTTGCCTCGGGTTCGAGATCGACGGGGATGCGGTCGATGTCGGCGCTGGCGTGGCGGCCGGCGGCGGCGTCGCGCGCCGCCGTGGGGTCGCAGTCGGCGAAGGAGTTGCGATGGGCGCTGGGGTTGCAGCCGGAGGGCGAGTTGCCCTCGGCGCGACGGACGGAGCGCCGGTCGCGACCGGCGATGCGGAGGCAGCCGGCGTCGAGGGCTTGCGCGCCGGCGTCGTCCTCCCTCCCGCTGGGGTCGCCTTGGGCGTCGGAGTTGTTTTCGCAGGCATCTTCGTGGGCTGCGGTTGTGCCGGCGGCGGATTTGGCACGCCTTCGCGACCGCGCTTGACGGCAGGTTCGATCTTGCGCTGCACGCGCGGCGGTCGCGCGTTCTTTTGCGCCGGGCGGAAATCACGAACCCGCATTGCGACCACGTCCCCGCGAATCACTGGTTTGTCGGTATTTACCTTCTTCGAACGCTCGAGCCGGAGGCGTGGAATTTGATGCTGACTCTGCGCGCGCAGGTCGTCGTAGCTGGGTCCGCGATCAACCACAATGTTATTGGTGTAAGTGATGTTGGTAACGTTCCGGGTTTGATTAATGATAGTGACGTTGCGAGCCGGCGGCACGATCACATGCGCGCTCTGCGGCCCGCCAAATTCCTTCACCGGGACAAAAGAATATTCCTGGGGTGCGATGCCGTAGTGATCGTCCGAGAAATCGCGGATACCCCTTTGCCGATCGAAGCGTGCCTCGGGCGGGAGCGGCGCCCAGCCGACGAAATCGTTCCCGCGCCGCCACGAAACCCACGCTGGCGCCCATTCATTCCCTGGCACCCAAACCCAGCCGACGTCACGCAGGCGAGTCCAGCGACCGTAGTGACAGGTGGCCCAGCCGAACGGCTCGGCGGATATCCAAGTCCAGCCGGCATCCGTATAAACCCAATGGCCATCGGTGTAGGGCCGCCAGCCGGAATCGCCGACTGCCTGCCGCGGCTGGAAAACATAGCCGTAGCTGCTGGTCTCGATCCAGTCGCCGTAGGGATCGAGTTTCCGATAGAAAGTGGAATAGGAATCGTCTTCCGAGTCGTTAGGCAGTGAGTGGGTTTCTCCTGCCGGCGCGGTTTCCTGGGCGACCGGAGCGGGCGTGGCCACTGGCACATTTTGCTTGGTGGCCGGCGCTTGTTCGCGTGCATCGAGATCCGCCTGGCGCTGGTCGAGCTTGCGTTGTGTGTCGGCCTGGTGCTCCGCGTCCAGACGCTGTTGCACCTGCCGATCGATCTCGGCCTGGCGGTCCGCTTCGGATTGCTGTTTCCCGCAGGACACGAATACGAGCCCGAACGCGAGGAGGAGCGGCAGAAAGGTCTTGTTCATGAATTCATGAGACCTTTCGCGGCTGCGCTTATTCGAAGCAATGCGTTTTGGGCCGATTCATCGACGTGCGGGACTGGGGAAAGCTGGGCATCCTACATTTTGATCTGCAGGCGGACGGGATTGGGTCAACGCCGGCCGCAGTTGGCGGGAGCCGCAGAACAAAAGCGATTCCTGCTGCTCAAGGTTTCTCCTCAGGCACCGGCAAGGGCGATTCGTTAGGCAGAGCGGTGATCGTGGCGCGAACGGTAGTCGTACGTTCGTGGCGCTGCCATTGACCGTAGGCGGCCGCGAGAAGGAAGATGGCGAGAATGATCGCAATCAATTTCAATCCGTTTTTCGGCGCGGGTCTTTCCATGGCGCAATATCGAAGAGCGCGGCCGTTATTCCAGACGGAGCTGCGCGATCGCGTCCATTACCCGCTGGCTGAGGCGCGGATAAACTTCCCGCCCGTTCCCGGCGACTTCCGCGGCGGTGAAACGGATCGGCTCTCCGACTACAATCGTGATCGGGCGGAGCCGCAACTTTCCGCCGTCGCGGGGCAGCGCTTCGTGCGCGCCGAAAATCCGCATCGGCACGACCGGCGCGAGTGTTTTCGCAATCACTAAGCCGACTCCGGGCAAACCGGGTTGCAACTTCCCGTCGAGCGTGCGCGAACCTTCGGGGAACACCAGCACGCAATGATCCGCCCTCAGCGCGCGGATGAGTGCCTTGAGCGCGCTTCGGTCGTTTCCCTCCTGATCGACCGGGATGACGTTCAGCTTCGGCAGAATCGGACCCAGCACCGGGATGTCGAGGAGCGTTTTGCGGGCGAGAAAATAGATGGCGCGCCGGCAGGCGATCCCGGCCAGCGGCGGGTCGAGGTAGCTCTCATGATTCATCGCTAGGATTACCGGGCCATTCTGGATGACGCGCTCCTGATGAAGGACGCGAAAACGGAACAGAGTCCGGGCGAGCAGCTGCGTGAGGTTATAACCGAAAACGTACCAACTGGTCACGATGCGATCGTTAGGCCTTTGAGTTTTAACCGGCCAATGATTTCGCCCACGACGCCATCGATCGTGAGATTCGAGCTGTCGATCACGTGGGCATCTTCCGCGATGATGAGCGGCGAAGCGCGCCGTGAAGAATCGGCCCGGTCTCGCGCCGCAATCGCGTCGTGCTGCCCTTGCGCGGCGCGACGGCGGGCGCGGATATCGGGCGAAGCGTCGATGTAAAACTTGTAGGGTGTCTCGGGGAAAACGACCGACCCGATATCGCGACCTTCCATTACCACATCATTTGTTAGGGCAGCGCGCCGCAGGTGTTCGACCAGAATCTCGCGAACTCGCGGGACGCTGCTGACGCGGGAGACGTTGTCGTTCACGCGGTCGTCCCAGAGGAAAGGCGTAGGATCGGCGCCTTGGACCAAGATGATCCAGTCGTGACTGCGCAGTTCGCAGGAGAGCGCGGTCCTGTTGGCAAGTTGCTCGACCGCGGCGGCGTCATCGCTCGCAATGCCGCGTTCCAGGATGTGCCAGGTGATGGCGCGATACATGGCGCCAGAATTGACGTAGACAAAACCCAGTCGCCGCGCGAGCTCCCGCGCGACGCTGCTCTTGCCTGAGGCGGCCGGGCCGTCGATCGCGATGATGCGGTGCGTCGTGGACATCGCGAAAGCCAGCCTGCCTAACGATTAATCTTCCGGCCGCGACGGCGCGAGGGAAGTGATGACTGGCGTGGTCTCGCGGTAGCTTTTCGGATTCGCGAGGCTGTTCAGCATTTTCGAGAAATCCGGATACGAAGTCGCAACGCAGCGGACGTCCTGGATAACCGTTTCGCCTTCGGCAAACATACCGGCGACGGCAAAAGCCATCGCAATCCTGTGATCGCCAAAGCTCGAGAGCCGCGCGCCATGGAGCGGAGCGCGTCCGTGAATCTCGAGTCCATCGTCCAGCTCGACGACCTGCGCGCCCATCGAACGGAGGTTATGTGCGATCGCGGCGATGCGGTCCGTTTCTTTGACCCGCAACTCCTGCGCGTGGCGAATGATTGTGGTGCCGTTGGCAAGCGCGCCGGCTACGGCGAGGATTGGAAGTTCGTCGATCAACGGCGGAATTTCTTTCCCTTGAATGACGGTTGCTTTGAGATGAGCGCCGGTAATTTCCAAAGTGCCGCGTGGCTCGAATTGATCGACCTCCTCGATCGCCTCGCGCACCTGCGCTCCCATCCGGACGAGGACACCGAGAATGGCTGTGCGGGTTTCGTTCAAGCCGACGCCACGAACAAGCAGGTGTCCGCCCGGTTGCGCAGCAGCAGCGACCATCCAGAAAGCGGCGGAAGAGAGATCGCCGGGGATGCTGAAGTCGCGCGATTCCGGGACGTTATCGCCGAAGAGGCTGACGGTGCCATTCTCCCGCTGCGTATGGACAAGGAAATAATTGAGCATCAGCTCGGTGTGATTGCGCGTCGGGACCGGTTCTTCCACCGTGGTTTTTCCTTTCGCGAAGAGCGCAGCGAAAAGGAGCGCTCCCTTGAGTTGCGCGCTCGCGACCGGCATGACGTAACGAATTCCCTCCAGCGGCGTGCCGGTGATGCAAATCGGCGCGGTGTCGTGCTCCCCCTTCGCTTCGATCTTTGCGCCCATCAAACGCAGCGGATCCATGATGCGCGCCATCGGCCGGCGCGACAGTGAGCCATCCCCGACGAGTTGGCTGTCGAATGGCTGGCCCGCGAGCATCCCGGCGAGCAGGCGCATCGTGGTGCCGGAGTTTCCGCAGTCGATCTCCGCTTTCGGTGCAGTTAATTTTCGGCGATTACCGTGCACGATCAGGACGACAGGCTCGGGTTGTTCGATTTTGATCCCGAGCGCGCGCATGGCGTTCACAGTTTTCATGCAGTCCTCGCTCTGCGGGAAGCCGCGTAGCACGCAGGGACCATTGGCGAGCGAGGCAATGAGGACGGCGCGATGAGAGATGCTCTTGTCGCCCGGGACGGTGATCTCGGCTTCGATCCGGGGCGCTCGTTTTATCCGAATGTCATCCATGAGTGGCGAAATCCGCTCGTCTTCCGTGGCGTCAGAAGGCCGTTTTCCGTCGAGCAGACGCTAGGATGTCAACTTGCGTTGAAATGTCCAGTGCGGCGGCGGACGCCGAGGAAACGTCATGCCTCCGCACGGCATTCGTTAGACTAAAACCAAGTCGTTAGGGGACGAGGAAGATTTTGCCAGTGTAAGGATCGCGCACTTCGGTCCCCGGCGGGAATCCGCGAACATCGACGTAGCCTTGGTTGGGAGCGTAGGGGCTGGTGACAAAGCCCGGCTTCTCCGGAACCGGAATGCCATAGGGAATATCCCCTTTCGTCGGGCTCACCGGAGCGGCCGTCGCGGCTACCTGGGGCGCCGGAGTCGGGAGCGTCTGCGGAGGCGGCGTCATCGGTGGGATGTTGGGATTATATGGCTGCTGTTGGACCGGATATTGAGTTTCGGAAGATTGGTAGGTCGCGACATGATGGCGACGCGGTGGCGGTTCCGGTTCGCTGCAAGCGGAAATGAAGAGTGTCGTGAGAAGAGCGAGCGCGATCGGTGTTTTCATAAGGAAGGCCTAGGACGGTTGACCCCGTTTCTAATTCAATCGGTTGCGGGTGACAACGGATTTTTGGGCGCGGGATGTCAACGCAAATTTGCGGGCAGCGCATGTCTCGCTTCGGGGGCACTGCGACAAAAAATACGGATTCACCGCGACTTCTCTCCGATTCCAAAAGAAACGATGGGGGACGATGGCGAACATATTCTGGTGATCGACGATGATCGGTTGACGCGGCGGTTGCTCGTGCGCGCATTGGGCGAAGCGGGCTACGCCTGCCGCGAAGCCTCCAGTGGCCTGGAGGCGCTGGCGTTGCTGCACGAAGATGCGCCGGAGTTGCTCCTGCTCGATCTGGATATGCCGGAGGTGGATGGTGCGGACGTGTTGAAACGTCTCCGCGCCGATCAAAATCCCCTGATTGCGCAACTCCCGGCGATCATGTTAACCGGCCACGGCGGTGAAGAGAGCGAGGTGCTTTGTCTCGAAGCGGGCGCAAACGATTTCGTCACCAAGCCGATCAACCTGCCGGTTCTGCGCGCGCGGATCGACACGCAACTGCGGCTTCAATCGTTACGGCAACAATTACAGCAACAGAATGGCGAATTGGAAGCCTGGCGGACGAATCTGGAGCGCGATCTGGCCGCAGCGCGTCTCACCCAACAATCGCTGATTCCGCAACGGCCGCCCACTCTGCCCGATTGGGAAGTAGCCGCGGTTTATCGGCCGGTGATTCAAGTGGGCGGCGACATCTACGGCTGGTTGCGGATGAAGGACGGCCGCGTCCTTTTCTGGATCGCCGACGCCACCGGCCACGGCGCCGCGGCGGCGCTGCTCACCACTTTGGCGAACTTGCTTTTCCAACACGGCAGTGTAG
>JAICMR010000231.1 GCA_025929155.1 Chthoniobacterales bacterium
CAGGTGCTCGCGGGCGAACTGGAACTGGAGCTCATCCCTCAAGGCACGCTCGCGGAACGGCTGCGTGCCGGCGGCGCAGGCATCCCCGGCTTTTACACGCGAACCGGTTTCGGCACGAAGCTCACCGAGACGAAGGAGACGAAGAAATTCGGTGACAAGGAATATGTCCTTGAGCCGGGGATCAAAGCCGATCTCTCGGTCGTGAAAGCCTGGAAAGGCGACAAGTTGGGCAACCTGATTTTTCGAAAAACTGCGCGCAATTTCAACCCGATGATCGCGACCTGCGGCAAGGTCTGCGTGGCCGAAGTCGAGCATCTGGTCGAAGTCGGTGAGCTGGAGCCGGATCAGATTCATACTGCCGGGATCTTCGTCGATCGGATCATACAGGGAACAAGCTATGAGAACCGAATCGAGTTCCGGACGGTTCAGGGCGGCGTGATGAAAAAGTCTTCACCGGTCCGCGACCTGATGGCGCAGCGCGCGGCGCAAGAGCTGCGCGACGGCTATTACGTCAATCTCGGAATCGGGATTCCGACACTCGTCGCAAATTACATTCCCGAAGGGATGAACGTGACGCTCCAGTCGGAAAACGGGTTGTTAGGCATCGGCCCTTTTCCAGAATCGGGCGAAGAGGATCCCGATCTCATCAACGCCGGCAAACAGACGATTACGACGCGCCCCGGCTCCGCGTTCTTCTCAAGCGCCGATTCGTTTGCGATGATCCGCGGCGGGCATATCGACCTTGCGATTCTCGGCGCCCTCGAGGTCGCGGATAACGGCGACATCGCCAACTGGATGGTGCCGGGCAAAATGGTGAAGGGTCCCGGCGGTGCCATGGATTTGGTCGCAGGCGTCAAGCGCGTCGTCGCCGTGATGGAGCATTGCGCGAAGGACGGCAGCTCGAAGATTCTGCGGAAGTGCACGCTGCCGATCACCGGACTCGGCGTGGTCAACCTGATCATTACCGACCTCTGTGTATTCGAGGTGAAAGAAGGCGGGGGGCTCGTGCTCACCGAGATTCACTCCGACGCGTCGGTCGATGATATCCGGGCAAAAACCAGCGCGCCGTTTGAAGTCGCGTTGGAGAAATAGGGCGCAGTCCCAGTTCCGGGGAAGATGGGCTGCCAGCCCGTCTCTCGTGGAACTCTCCCGCCAAGCTCTCGCTGAGATTGCAGCGGGCTGGCAGCCGTCCTCCTCGGAAGAAGAAGTCGCGGCCATAAGAAGTGGCCGCGCTTTTTCTATCGCTCTGTCGCCGTCACCGCCTAACATCCGCGCATGATTCTCGAACACCCGCTGAGTTCCGATGAACGCGCTTTCCTCGATCGCGTCGCCACATTCGTCCGTGACGAAGTGCTGCCGCACGCTGACCAATGGGATCATGACGAACAGCTCCCGCGCGAGATTTTCACACGTGCCGGCGAGATCGGAATGATGGGAATCGTCGCCCCGAAAGAATACGGCGGCGGCGGCCTGAGCTACGTCGCGTCCGCACTCGCGATCAAGGAACTCGGTAAAGCCTGCGCCTCGCTCGCGATGGATATCGCCGCGCACAACGCGCTTGCCGTCGGCCAGATCAACAGGTTCGGGAGCGAAGAACAAAAGCAGAAATATCTGCCGCGCCTAACGAGTGGAGAATGGATCGGCGGTTGGGGTTTGACCGAGCCAAACGCGGGCAGCGACACCGGCGGAATCGAGACGAAGGCGAAGGAGGAGGGCGAACATTGGCAGATCAACGGGATGAAACATTTCATCACCAGCGGACGCGTCGCGGACCTGCTCATCGTCATTGCCACCACCGGGCGCACGGAGAAGGGCAAAAACGAGATCAGCGCCTTCATCATAATGAAGGACCAAGTCACGCCAGTGCGGAAAATTCACACCTACGGGATGCGCGCGAGCGAGACTTCGGAGCTGCGCTTTGAGAACGCGAAAGCCGAAATACTCGGCGAACGCGGACGCGGGCGGGAGCAGGCGCTAACCGTCCTCGATCGGGGTCGCATCAGCATCGCAGCGCTCGCGGTCGGGATCGCGGAGGCCGCTTTCGAACGCGCGAATTCCTATGCGAACG